>CAIWKO010000033.1 GCA_903913285.1 uncultured Bacteroidales bacterium
GGCAGGCAGAATGTTGACGAGGATGGCGATATTGGTCTTTAAAATATCTTTTATTTCGGTACATTTTACAGCGATAGTTGAATCGTCGTTGTGGGAGAGATAGGTTTTGGGAACGGAAAGCGATTTTTCGAGGAGGGGAAGGCCCAGTTCGGCAGCTTTGATGGCCCCACGAAGCATGAATTTGTAGACCGTTTCGATCATAGTTATACAAGTGATCTCTTTGTTGGTAGTGAAGTTTGTGATGTTTTGCAGGTTGATAGCTCTTGCTATTTCAATTTTGAGCACAATAGCATCGAGGAGAGCCCTGAGGGGAGGGAATTCGAGAATGAGCGCGAGCATTACGGCATAAATGTCGCAAAGGTTCTGAATTCTGTGGAGAGAATCGAGGCGAAGTTTGTCAGTTGATTTCATAATTTTAGTTTTTTGGTTAGGGAATTGGTTAATTGGTTAAATGGTTATATGATCAAATTGTAAATCGGGTCGCGAATGTTGAACACGTTCGCCAGAAGACGGAACACCTTCGCCGGAAGATGAAACACCTTCGCCGGAAGATGGAACACTTTCACCGGAAGATGGAACACAGGCACCGGAAGATGAAACACGTTCACCGGAAGATGAAACACATGCACCAGAAGATGAAACACCTTCGCCGGAAGATGGAACACATGCACCGGAAGATGAAACACATGCACCGGAAGATGAAACACATGCACCGGAAGATGGAACACAGTTAGCAGATGACTTTTCAGCTTCAAAATGAGTATGTTAAGTTTTGATGATGAGTTATTGAAGTGGAAATATGGGGATGCTGAAGTGGTCATTTTGATGATTTTTGTTGTTTTGAAATCTGATGCAACAAATTTAGCACACAATACACTGATTTTTAAACTTGTAGCAAATTAGCCATGAACGGTAAGGACGGGGTGCACGAAAGGTTGCTGTGGTGACACGAAAGGTTGATAAAGTTGCGAGGTTCTGGGAACGAAAAGGGTGGTTTTTCACCGGATTTGGTGAAAAAACCCTTTTTCGTGCTAAAATTTGATAGCTTATAAGGTTTTAATCATAGAAATACTTTATTCTTTTCTTTTGCCAGTCCAAAAGAAAAGAACCAAAAGAAAAGACCTTATCCAAACGATGCTTCCACCCGCTCTAAAAAAAACTAGAATATCTAAAAAAGTAGTCCCGATTTCATCGGGAAAGGCAAGCCCCTTTTTTGATATTCTAAGTTTTTTTTATTCACAGCCAGCGCTGGCCCGCCGTTTGGACGTGCCAACACACTTTTTTTCTTCGAAAAAATGAAAAGGTTGGGCTGAGGGAGGGATTTAAATTAGCCACGAGCCATTAGCCAAGAGCCATGGTTTTGGGAGGCAGGGTTATGAGGGAATTCTTTTCTGCCTTTTCTTTTGCCTCCTGTCCTAAAGGATGGAAAAGGCAGAAAAGGATTTGGAGGAAATTGTCTGAACCATTGATTAAGTTGATTAAATGATTAGAATGATTTCAGGCAGAGCCAGAAACTATAAAAGAACTGAGGTTATAACCTTAGTCGAACGGGGTCTGTTCATCTAACGTTCTTTCATAAAAAGCAACAGCCTCAATTGGAGTGAGGCTGTTACTATTAAATCAAACATTTAATCTTTCACGAATCTTTTGCACTTTGAATTGGGTTCACATCATATTGTTAAGATACTGTTCATCCGTTATTTTACAGGCATAGTATGCCTTCAAATTTTCATCAAAATAAGCCTCAAACTCTTTAGAGCCGAATGCATATCTGAAATTTTCATAAGGATTCTTCCATTCTTCTTTGTTCCCGTATGATCTCGATTCTTCATAATGGCTTCGCCAATTTTCTGATGATGTTGGATTATGGTTTCTTGTATGCCCGGAAGATTTATAGTTTTTAAGCAACCAAATATAAGCTTCATTAATCTCCTTCATTTTTTCTTCAGCCTCAGCATTTTTGTTTTTGTCAGGATGCCATTTCAGTGCTGCTGTCTTAAAAGCATGTTTTATTTCTTTTAAGGTAGCATTCATGTTAATACCTAATACTTCATAATAATTTTTTTTCATTGTAAATTATATTTTGTTTTATTGGACAATGCACCCATTCAAAAGCAATGTCAGTTTGACGGAATTGCAAATTCACAAATATATTGACCATTAAGAGCACTTAATTTATAAAAGGACGGGGTACGGTCTTATTTAAGTTAAGTACTAGCCTCGAAGAAGTTTGTTTTTTCTTCGATTTTGCAGAACTGATTTATGAGAATAAATCGTTCTTTTACGCAAAAGTTATTAATTACAACTTTGCTAAAATTGCTGGCAACTAATGTTGCGGCGGGTTACTTACCCTTTGGCCTCGGAGGATTGTTTCCTCTGCCACCACCGGACGGTTTGCCTGTGGTACTTGGGGCATTTTTTGGAGCAGATGTTTTTGCCATTTTATTAATATTACATCAATCCGGAATTGAATTGACGGGAGTAAAAAATCAATTGGTATGCCAAATCTAATATTATGTCAAAATGTCAGAAAAATAAGAAATTCAGTAAAAGTTGTCCCGCTTTCCTTCGAGACGCTTCGCTCCTACCAATGACAAGTTTTTATTACTAATAGTAAATCAAGTATTTTTGTATTTCCAAATTTTGGATGGGTCGGCTTCGACACGCTGTTCAAAAGTTATTACATCAATCTGGTTTTCGTAAGAACAGCGGCTCTGCCTGACCCCTTACTTTTGTCATTGAATGTTATTTTTGGGCGTAGCCTAATTATCCCTCAGGATGACGCGGGAGGGGTTAGATGGAGGGCGGGATAGTAGGATTGGGATCAGGGTTGTTTTTTGATGTTTTGGAATTTTTGTCGGCTTCTTTTTTTTCTTTTGCAATTTGGTTGCAAAGGAGCATTAACCAAGTGGTGTAATGCGGGTTGGATTTGAAGTAGGTTTGGAGGTTTTTGTCGAAATTTTTTCTTTGGCGGCGGGCAACAGGTATGGAATGTCCCTTATATTCGATGGTTTCGGCTGAGAGGGTTGCGCAAAGCATGATAGCGAAATGTATGATGTATTGTTTGTGAACCATTTCGAAATAAGCAGGAGGAAGCATTTTCATTAGATCGTGGATACCGATTTGAGCCGTTTCGGGTTTGTTGAGATCGAAATAAATCAGGCAGGTGTGGCCCAAGGATTCAATAAAATGGATGAGCCATATCGGCCGCCGAATGGACTTGCCATTGTATGATATGTAGATCGTATCTCCGATAACAATTACTTCATTTGTCATGACCGCAATTATTAAAAAAGTTAAGTACTAAATAAGTTTAACCTGCAAAATGCAGGTGAAACATCAAATGATCAGAATAGTATTAAATAGTGGAACAAATTTAATATCGAAAGCAGAAAAATGCAAGAGGAAAAAAGTTAACGGTAGGATAAAAAAAGTTAACGGTAAAATTTGAGGGAAAATGAGAGAATTCAGAAGGAAAATTATGAACAGGCAAAGCATGAAAGCATAAAATGACTGAGGTTATTACCTCAGGCGAACGGGGAATATACCCTGAGAGATAAAATATTAAGGCGTTTTTTTATTATTTTTACTAAGCGAATACATAAATATGTATTTTTACAATTGCAATGTGATATTTTACAGCACGGGGAATACAATTCCCCGCGAGCAGAGAGTAATGATAGCTCCTTCCTTCTGATAAATTAGAATTGAGCTTCTAGTACCATTAGTTGTAAGTGTCTTTTTTAATTCGACACGACTAAAATTCAGGTTATTATAGGGTATTTTTCTCACCTTATCCTCATACTGTATCTGAATGAGTTTGCTGTTTAGGATTTGAATTTTGCTCATGATATTTGTACTTATTATGATACGAATTTTAACTGCCTTTTACTATTTCAATTTCTTCTGAGGTTAAGCCATATAATTGATAAACCATAATATCAATTTCTTCATCTGTTTTATCAATTTGTTCTTTAATATCTATTGCTTTTTTGCTTTCCAGAATGAAATATTCTTCCCATTCGGCTTTTTGGGCAAGAGTGAGTTTTATTTTCTTTTTCTCTAATTCTTTAATGAACTCTGGATAAGATAACAGATACCAATTTTGAAGTTTGCCGGGTAAATCGACTAAAGCAAATTCGCGTTGGATGTTGTGTTGGAATTTAGCCGAGAGTTCTTGCAGTTGTTTGTTGAGGGAGAGCATGAGGTCGGCTTTTTGAATGAAAGGGAGTTGTTTATCTAAATTCAAAATAGGAATTGGTAATTTCTCAATATATTTTGGCTTAATATTATAATCTATAAAACAATTTTTGAAATAGAAATTTATTAATGTAGAATTGATTAGAGTTATTAAGTATTCTAATTTTAAATCGTTATTTAATTCTTCAATGAAGGAAAAATTGTTCAAGGGATAATATTTCCCTTCAATGTCAAAAGCACAAATTAGTCTTCTCTCCATACTTATTTTTCGTATGTATTGAATTATAATTTTAGGTTTTTCAAATGAATTATTGGAATAGCCTGCTAAATGGGAGCCAAAATTTAAGTAATCACCTTCCCATACTATTGAATATCTTTTTACAGCACTTGCTGAAGGCAAACAAAATTTCCAATTCTCAGTATTATCAGTACTTAAAGATAGATTCTTTTTATTATCCCCGGTTTTAATACCATATCGCACATTGTAAAACTTAGCTAAATGCTGATGCTTCCTAATTTTTTTGACTATTGAACATGTTGTAGTATTAAAAAGCAAATTAAAGCTAAGACTATCTAAGATTCTCCAATTGTCTTTTTCAATTTGATTTTCAATAAACATTTGGCTATGAGAAATGTTATTTGAAAATGCTCCTTTTTTTAACTTGTAAGTTCTGATAACTCCTTTATCATTTTTTGATTTATGTATAAAAAAAATAACAGGAACAATATCTGGTGCATCTTCAAAAATGTTTTTTTCTAATTCAATCATTTCTTCAATGTCAAAATCTATCAATGATTTTCTAACTGATTCATATTTATCTAAATAAAACCATGTATTAGGAGTTATAAAGCTTAATATTCCATCATTTGACAATATAGAATAAAATGCAAAATCAATAAAATATACACTACTCTCGGCTTCACCTGATTTAGACAAGTACCTTTTAATTAAATATTCCTTCTCCGCATCAGAAAATGAAGCACCCCAAGGCGGATTTCCAATTACTACATCAAAACCATGATTGATAAAACCTTTGCTGTTTTCTTTATATGAAAATGGTGCTTCTTGAATATTGGAATCATTAAAATCATCTTCTTTGATTTCTTTTTTAGTTTCTTCAACTTTTGGTTTGCGATAATAACCAGGAAATACTTGTGGAAATTCAACAAACCAATTAAAAGCTTTGTCGCCTGCTACGGCGGGGTCGTCGATTAGTGAATTGCCACATTTGATGTTTTTACTCAAATCGTTTAGCTTACGATTTGGGCGGGCAGTGCGCAGCCAAAGAGAAAGGCGGGCAATTTCGACACTTTCTTCGTTTAAATCAACGCCAAAAAGATTGTTTTCCAGAATACTGTTTTCAATATCGCTTAAAACCAAAGATGCACCAAAGAGTTTAGCTTGAAGTTCGTCAATATAGCGATGTTCGTTAATAAGGAAATCTAAAGCCTGATTTAGAAAAGCACCAGAACCACAAGCAGGGTCGCAAATTTTAAGTTGCAAAAGCCAATTGCGATAATCAGTAAGTTTATTGGCTAAGACCTGTTTAGTTTGTTTTTGAATTCTTTTATCGCCTGAATAATCTTCTTCATTTATCTGAAGAGCGGCTTTTTTCTCGGTGCAAAGTTTGCCGACAGTATTTTCTACAATGTACTTAGTTATGTATTTGGGAGTATAATAAACTCCATCTTTTTTTCTCTTAGTTTTGCTTTTATCAATTTCTTTGCCTTCAAGTTGTGCTTTTAGTTCATCCAGTTCATTTAAAGAATTTTCGAAAATATGACCTAAAATATTTACATCGACCTCACTGTCGAAATCATAATCAGAAAGTTTTCCGGTATGCCGATTAAGTATATCATCATCAATTTTGACAGCATCCAATATTAAATCTTCTTTAAATAAGCCGCCATTATAAGCAAAAACATCATAACGTTTGCCTTTAAATCCTTTGTTCAGATATTCGAAATACTTTTTAAATCTGTCGTATAGAGGTCTATAATCATCTCTATCTATTAAATCCTGCCAATCGTTTAAAATTAATCTTACGGAATTGGGAGGAAGTAATTGCCTGTCTTCAGCAAAAAATAAAAACAAAAATCGGTCTAATAATTTCTGTGATTTTTTAAATAAGGTCAAAGCATCAAATTGGGGATTTAGCAAAACCAAATTTTGATGCAATTCTCTTTTAAATAAAGAATAATCGTTATAAAGCTTTTTAGTTATTAAGTCCTCTGTAGTTATTGATTCATCTTTTATTTGCTTTGGAAGCCCCTTTTCAATATTAGAGGAAGCCAGACATAAATACAATAGTTCAAATTCCTGTTCCGACAGGGTAAATAGATTGAACTCCAAATGTTCGATAGCATTATCAATATAAAACCGAAGTTTTTCGAAATTTGAAATGATAACATAAACGCATTGAGGTTGATTGTTTTTATATCCGAATGCCTGATCTTCTATTTTACCTAAATCGGTTGTATCGGTTCCTTTGAGTTCAATTACCGCTTTAACAACATTATTGATAATTATGGCTCCATCAGCCTTTTTAGCATCTTTAATGTTTTTGTATTCGGTTGTTATATTGAAATTGGGTGCAGGATTTTTGGTATATCCCAAAATATTTACAAACAAATCGGTGATGAAGCCTTCCTGATATTGTACTTCTTTACTGTTTCGAATATTTTCCTGGATTGTAGGATTGAAAAAATGTGTTTTGAATTTAATATATGCATCGGCAAGCGTTTGCTTGTCTTGAGTTTTTAAATATTTTGTAATTACGGAATTTTGAAAGAATGGCATATTGAGATATTAAACGACAAATTTAAAAGGAATAGATTTATAAAACAAGAAATAAAAAGGAAATTAATTTTAAGGCAGATAGATAGCCATTGGGACAGGCAGTGAAGGATAAATTCATGAATTTATCCTACGGCGCGGAGGGGAGAATCCTAAATTAGTTGAAAGTTAATAGGAGAAAGGAACAAGTTTGCCACGAGCCATGATGTAGCCACGAGCCATGATTTTGGAGATATGTCCCGCTTTCCTTCGAGACGCTTCGCTCCTCAGGATGACGCGGGACGGGAAGGGCTGATGGAAAGGATCTGTGCTGTGTCGCACTTCTCCGCCAAGGAGCGGACAGGCCCGCCTGATTAGTCGGGCGGGGACACGCCAGTCTTTCAGCCGACTTCGACAATCTTCTCCTTACACTATCGTTTCAGGAGAATCTGCTCAGCCTGACCGAAAGTATTATCGATGTGTCGCACTTCGACAAGCCGTTCAAGATTTTTTTTCTTTATTTTAATTTCGTTTGGAACGACTGCTACCAATGACAAGTTTTTATTACTGATTGGAAATCAAGTATTATAAAATAACAGAAATCCGTTTGGGCCGCATTTCTCCGCCAATGGGCGGACAGGGACACGCCGTTCTTAAGTGTTTTTCAAAAACAAA
>CAIWKO010000034.1 GCA_903913285.1 uncultured Bacteroidales bacterium
AGGGAAAAGAACAGTCCAAACGAAGCTTCAGCGCGCTCTGAAAAAAATAAGAAAATCAGTAAAAGTAGTCTGCCTATCGGCAGAAACGTAAACGCCCCGCCAGGGGGCGGGCAGGCCCGCCTTTTTGTCGGGCAAGCTTTTTTGATATTCTAAGTTTTTTTCATTCACAGCCAGCGCAGGCCCGCCGTTTGGACGTGCCGACGCGATTTTCGCATGTGAAACAATTAAGAAGCTTCTTTAAAGTGTGAAAGAATGATAGTTAGGATAGGTTGAAAATAATTTTACGTTCGGAAGTAATTTTTTTAGATACTATAAAATATTCTGATTTAAAAAAACGTTAATATATAAACAGGAACAGAAATAAAGTTGTTTTTTAAAGGCTGAGGGTAATCAGTTTATGAGAAAAGACCGAGTTGAGTTCGTGTAATGAATTATAAATAAAAAAGCCTCCAATTTGAGGCAAAAAAATATAAACCTGCGACAGTAAATGTTTTATTAACCATTTCAAAAAGGAGGACGTGACAAAGATACGAAAAAAAGTTCTTATAGCAGCGTTTGCTGAAGCAAACCGACTATACGCCTAACGTTTCAGGTTCCTGAAACAACTGCGAAAGTGGAAATTACAATTAACATTTTTTCATAAAATAAATTCTTTTAGTATGAGAAGTTTATTTGAAAATCGCAGCAATATGATAGACCTCATTATTGATGTGTGTGAAAAGTACCCAACGGTAACGGCCCTCATGCCTGCCTTCATGGTCTTTTTCGGGACGCTGAAAAGCATCAGAGACAAGATACATGATATCAACCAGGTTTATATGAAGATCATAACGGGGATCACCGAAGCCAAACGTTTGTCGAAGGAAAACTGTGTGCTTTATGCCAACAAGTTTTCGAAGGCAATGAAATCCTATGCTCACAAAATAGGCGATGCAGAGATGGAAGCCGCCGTGAGTATCCCAAAATCGAAGTTGCGCAAGATGCGTGACGGAAATTTAGGTGACCTTGTACAATTGATCTATGATCTGGCAAGTCCACTGATGACAGAGTTGGCTGACTATGGTATTATAGCCGGCGACCTGCCTGCTTTTGCACTTGCCATCAAAGATTATGTGGCAAAGATACCTACACCCAAAGAAGCAATCCAAGCCCGTAAAACGAGCATCAGTTTGCTGAAAGCACAATTGGCACTTGCAAGAGACCTGCTGAGGAACGAAATGGACCCGCTGGTTGATGTGTTGAGTGACGATTATATTGAGTTTAAGAAAAACTGGAAAAACGGACGCAGTATCTATGATAACCACGGCTCGAGAAGGGTAAAACCTGCTTTTGTGCCGGGATACGGGATATTGTTCGGGATTATCATCAACAGTTTTGACGGTGGTTTTATTGAAGATGCCATCGTTACTATTGTTGAGTTAGGTTTGAGCGCTACTTCGGATGATGAAGGTTTTTATTATTTCGAAAATGTGCCAGCCGGAGTTTATACGTTAAAGATCACTGCATCGACTTACCTTGACGTTACGCTGGTGAAAATTACGGTGAACGGAGACGGAGAAGTGAGTTTGGACGTTACAATGAATGCTGACGAAAGCTGAGAAGCTCGTGGGGCATTATGAGAGCAGGTTGTGAAAGACCCGGACGTGAGTTCGGGTTTTTTGTTTGGCTATTTAGCTGATTAGCGGTTTAGTCTTTTAGGAAATAAGCCAAGAGCCACTTGCCACTAGCTATGATTTTGGGCGGGGAAAGTTAGTAATTATAAAAAAAGGCAGAGCCTTGAAAGATAAAAATGACTGAGGTGGAACCTCGGCCCCCCGCTCGAACGGATTTGGAATCCGTTTGTCATTATTTATAATAAACCAAATAATTAAAACACGGTGATTACAAATCACCGCGAGCAGGGAATTTGGGGGAAAATTTAGTATGGATAGTAATAATAATTGAATTTTAGTTTTAAATTTGTGGGTGTTAGCAGATGAGGTGCAAACTTCGCATAACAGTGTGAAATAGAAATTACTAATTTTGAAATTTGACAGATCATGCTTGTACCTTCAATGACTTTACAAGAAATCAGAAGAGAGATTAATCTGGAAAAGCCTATTATTTTCAGGAAAGTTCAGTTTTTAATACATGATTTTATGCGAGCCAAGAGACCCCACGGAAAGGATGTTTTTGTGAGACATTATGATTATGTGTCGAAGTATAAAAATAAATGGATTTTTCGCATTGGCATAAGCAGACATCAGGCTGAATTGAGTTATCTGGTGTATTATTATAACGACATTGGTTTGGTAGGGATACTTGTTTTTGATGATGATGAATTGATGTATTTGACTTCGCATTTGTTTAAACGTTTTAATGAACGACTACGGTTAAATCTTAACACACCGAGAGAAATAATGGTGAAATTTTTGGATGAGTTTCCGGGCTTTAACGGCAAACGAATAGAAACCATAGAACCGGGAGTTTATAAGATGTTTTATGGCTCTACTGCCGGATATTTTCTGGGAATAAACAATATGAATCTGAAATTTATAAAAATGAACACCTTTATAACACACGATATGCTGAAAGGTGAACAGCACGAAACGGCAGATTATTTAAGGAAGGAAATTGCCAAATATGTGCCCAATGCTTTTAAAATGAATGGGTGATGAATTGACGGGGATGAGGGACCGCGCGACAGAGGTGGGAAAGGGCGAAAATACGTTAACAAAAAGGTAGAGCCTTAAAAGATAAAAATGACTGAGGTGGAACCTCGGCCCCCTGCTCGAACGGATTTGGAATCCGTTTGACTTTACTTATAATAAAACAAATAATTAAAACACGGTGATTACAAATCACCGCGAGCAGGGAAAAGGGGTAGGAGGAAAAAATTTTATATGTTTTGTAGGAGTTATTGAATTAAAAATTAAATTTGTGGGTGTGAATGGGTTGGGAAGAAACACACGCGTCGGGAGACGCGCGCGAGCAGGGTAACCATTTTACAAACTGATCAATATCCTTAGAGTTAGCAATATCGTCAATATAAGAATGGCCGACTTTATATTTATTCATTATATTATTTGTGTAATTCCTAATCTACTGGAATAACTACTATATTCAACTTGCATTTCAGATAATAATTCCTTATTGAATATTTTTATATTCTCAAATTTTTCAATAAAAACATCACGCGGAATTGAAAAGCTGTATCTAAAATCAAATAGCAATGTGATATCATTATTGTCCTGATCAAAATAAAGATATTCGTATTTTTTCACAGAATCAGGTAATGTTTTATCATTGAAGTGAATTTTATTTTTGTTTTTACCACTTGGATATCTAAAAGCATTCTTCAACAGTAAACCACTTAGAAGTTTAATGTTTTTTCCAATTTTATTTTGGGCATGATCACATGGCCTATTAATAACAAGAACTATATCTTCTATTGCAATTTGCTGCTCGATTTGTTTAACTAATATATTTTCAATTTTGGGATCATCTTGAATCGAGTATAGTTTTCTTAGGAATTTGTTTTTGTTTTTTGCAATTAGACCGGGCATAATAAAGTCTTTAGACAAATTATTACTTAAGTTGAAATGAAACCAACTATTTAATTCTCTATCTATTGCTGCTGAAGAGCTTTCTTCAAAATTACCATATAAACCCTCAGCATTAATTTGATCAATTGGCAATATGTCATTTAGAAATGCAGCATTTGAATTAAGAACCTGATTTAATGCTTCAAAAAGGACTTCTCTTTTTCGATTAATATTTTCATTTATAATCGAAGCCCCTCCATGACAAAGGATTATTTTTTGTAATTTTTTATTGAATATTTCGGGATTACTATCCTTTGTAAGACCACCAATAACTTTATTAGAGGCATTTTTTATGTTGTTTTTCCATACACCCATTTCTGTAAGACCTGGTGATTTTTGTAGCTCGTCATTTATATCAATAATTAATTGATTAAAATCAGGACCAAACTCTGTTTTATATTTTGCTTTTCCTTGAATTATTGTACAAAAAGGAGATAAATTTCTTTGGTTTAATAACGACAGAACTTGTTCTCCTTTATCAGTATCAGTAGTCCAAATAATTAATATATAAAAACTCTTTTCAGGAACAATTGATTGTATCCAATTAAAGCAAAACTCTGGGTCGTAATCATGAAAGTTTGAAGTAAAATAGATGTCTAAAAATATTAAGCCAACATCTGAAAATTTGTGAATTGGTAGCGCATCACCATCAATTAAATTTGGATTATAATATTTGCAACCAATTCCTAATTCTTGATATCGGTCAATAATTCCTTTTACTTCATTGATTTTATCATCAATGATAATGACATTTGGTTCGAATGAAAGCATATTTATTGGTTTTTATTAAATATTAGCTCAACAATAGCCCCTGTATAAATATCGGGTATTTCCAAATCGTAAATTTCATCATTATCGGTAATAATATTGAATTTACCATATTGCATCATTATTGTATCTATCAAATACAATCCAATACCAATACCATCATCTTTTCGAGAAAAGAATGGTCTCACCAGATCTGTAATATCATCTTTAAAACCAGGTCCATTATCTGCAATAATGATATGAACAAACGAATCTTGACGAAAAGCTTTGAAATAAATGCATTTATCTTTTTTATAAACAGTATCCAGCCAATAGATACTATTATCAATGAGGTTCATAAGAATTGTAATTAAAAAACGTTTATCACATAATATTGTTGATACATCATTGGCAATGTTAATAGAATAGTCTATTTTTCTATTTCTAAGATACGTTCTGTAGTTACCAAATGCCTTGTTAATTGAGTCCCGAATATCAACGGGTTTCTTTCCTCCTTTTCTAAGAATTGAAATAATACCCTCAACATATTGTTTTAATTCTTCAACTTGATCTGTAATAATGTCTTTTTTAAATGGCTCTGATTTCACTGTTTCTTCCATGCGAGGAACCAATTTTTCGATCTCATGGAGTGCAACAGAAGCCGTCATTCCAACTCCTGCTGGTATTAATAGGGTGGTTCTATCATCTTCATATTTTTCTTCAATTCTTTTGGCTTCTTCAAGTAATCTGTCTTTTTTTTCTTCGTTAGTAAAATCAGAATTTTCAATTATTGCCTTGAAATTACTAATCTTTGTTTCGAATAAATTACTCGAAGATTTTTGATTGAATTTAAGCCATTTTGTTCTATCCGAATATCGTGTAGCAGCAAAATCATTTAATACACTTTTAATTACCATGTGAAATGTAATATACGCACTATTTTCGACAAAACCCTCCCTATTTGTTTTTTCTATTAAGCAATTTGAAGTTTCTGCATCAAGAAAAATGAACCCAATAATATTATTATTTGAGAACCACTTTTTACTCTGTATCCTTTCTAAATCTATACCTAACCAGTCATTTCCAGGACTTCCATAGTCATATATACGAAGATCATTTTTAAAAACCTTTATACCTGAATGTTCTTTAAGAACTTTTTTTACAAGATCTGAACTAGTTGTATAATCTCGCATCGATGTTGGATCAAGATCAAAAGTATAAAGTTCAATAATCAAATTTCCAAACGGCAATTCTTTAGAATCAAAATCAAGTAAAAGTTCCTCTATTTTATTCTTATCATATTCCTTTAATTCTAATGCTTTGCGTAATCGTGTTCTTATTTTACCTCTAATGTTTTCATTGTATTTAGAATCGTTTTTTATAGTACGATGACCTATTTCTTTGTTATTCTTTAATATAAACTCATACTCAAAATCAATTCCAAAATCTTTACTTATCAATGCAGTAATCTTAAAAGGAGCTTCATCTAATATTTTATCGAATGTAGGGAAATCAATCAGCCATTTATTATTAAAATTTAAATTTATTTTGAAAGAATCAACATCAATTTTTGGCGATAACATAGAAAGTGTTTGTCCTTTTAAATCCCTTGCCATACCTCTAGTCCATGGCTCTTTTAACCCGCTTAACCGAATATATGTGCCACTATTTTCTTTAAATCTAAAATTCTGAATATCTTTTTTTATTTTCCATTTAATTGGTATATCTGAAAGATATTTTGATTGACTAAAATCTTCCCAATTAATGTATAGTTGAATTTCATAATTTGCAAGTTGTATATCTAAAACTTCATTTGTTTTTTCATCCCGTTTAATCAATTTAGGTCTGGTTATTAATAAAATTTTTGAAGCTAATTTATGAACTGCAAAACGACCAACTCCTTTTTCACCCATCGGAACCCTTTCAAAAATTGGCGATTTGATAATTTCCCTTGTTTTATTATCTAATTTATATGGTTTACGGAAATCGGTCCCTGGTTCTAACCAAACATTTTCTACGATATCATCAGTCATGCCGATACCATTATCTTCTATTATTATTGCCGCATCATCAAGATTTTCAATATCTTTGAAAATTACATCCACTTTTTTAGCATCTGCATCATAACTATTTTTGACCATCTCATAAATAGCCATAACTGGGTTTTTTATTAATTCTTCACCGAGTAATGTTAAAATATGAGCCCTAGGTTTAAATTGTTTTTCTTTATTGATATCTTCCATTTTATTTAATAATTAATATTTTCCACATTAGAACAATTGAGTATATGATGTTATTATTAATTTCAATAGGTCCTTTTTGCTCATATTATTCATCCAGTATTTGAAATATTTCTTTTACCACAATTGCTATCCTTTTTGCTAGCAATGGAGGAACTGCGTTTCCGACCTGATGAAATTGTTCTGTTCTGGGTCCACAGAAATAATAATTATCAGGAAAAGTTTGTATTCTGGCTGCTTCCCTTACTGTAAAACTTCTGCATTGAGAAGGGTCAGGATGAATATAATAATGTCCATCCTTGGAAATATGGCTTGTTATAGTTTTTGAGGGCTCATTCCATAATTGAACCCTGAATCTGTCTGCAAATTTTTTATTATTAATTCCTTCGTTAACATTTTTATGATGAGGAAGTAAGAAAATGGGGAAATCTTGCAGTTTTGGAGACACATTCCTAACTTTTGCAAAACAGGAAACAAAGAAATAACGAAGCAAATCAGTTTCCATATGGCTACGCGACATATGGTTGCACACTCCTTTAATATTATTATCCAAAAACCAATCCTGTTGATAATTACAGCCTACATCATCATAAGGAATGTACTCACTTCCTTTATCCTGTTTTGGTTTTATCAAATGTTTAATTTGTTTAAGAATTTCCTTTTTAATATCGGAATCAAAATGATTTATAGCTTCATTGCTTGTGATTCCATTAATTATATGATACCACTTTTCCTTACTGTCTTTAGTCTTGGAAAGACCGCTTCTTATTCCCGGTAATCCTGATAGTACCGCTGATATGGGTATTTGTTCCATTGTTTCCAATATCTCCGGGATGATATCAATATTTCTTCGAATACCAAGTAAAATAAGCCTGTGTCTTGCTTGAGGAACACCAAACTTTTCTGTCTCAACAATAAAATCTTTTTGTTTAAAAAAAGGATAATTGTTTTTATCTCTACGTCTTTCTTTTACAAACAGTGAATAAATTTTATATCCCGGGCAAGGCAAAATATTACCATCAATTTTGAAATCCTCATGATAAGCCCTAACAGGATTGGAAAGATCCTGTAATATTTTTTTAAAAACGAATCTTTTTTTTGTTTTAGCTGAAAGTATTCCTTTTACGTTTTCCATAACAAAAATGGCTGGATTATGGACAGCAAGAATCCTTAAATATTGTTTGTATAGACCAACTCTTTCATCTTTTTTCTCATCCAAAACTATTTCCTGTCTTCTCGAGCGTCCAACAATTGAATATGCCTGACAAGGTGGACCACCTATAAGCAGCCAATTATTTTCTCCTTCTAATGCTTCTGTTATCTTCTCGTCAATTTCATCGTCTGGAATAGAATCTTTATCAGTTTCATCTCCAAGTTTGGCCATAAAAGCTTCCTTTTTTGCATATCCGGATTGTAGAGGCCATCTTTCGTAAAGATTTTCAAGAGTAATTTTACCCTGTAAATAACTGTAATAATCATCCGGCACATTGCCGGGTTCAAACTGCCGGAAAAAACTACGGAGTGTTAGTGTCTGATGTGCAAAAAAATCTTTTTCAACCGACAATGCTATTTTAAATACACGCTGTCCTTCATTATTTAGTATTGAACTAAATCCCTCTCCCAATCCCCCTGGCCCTGCGAATATGTCGATTACTGGTATTGGCATATTTGATTCGTTTTATTCCGAAAATATTTCAGAATCAAAGAATTCTTTTAAAGTCACATTAAGAGCAATAACAATCTTTTCGAGATTCACTGCTGAGACATTCCTTGAACCTTTTTCCACAGCATTAAGATAGCCGCGATTAATTTCGGCATCAACCGCCAAATCGGTTTGAGAAAGTTTTTTTTCTTCCCTTAATTCACGGATACGGGCTCCGATTTTTTCTTTAATGTTCATTGGTTTTATGAAAATTAAGTTATAACAAAACTAAGGTGTGTTTCTCACTCAGTTGTTCACTATGAGTAACACTTTATAATAAATAATGAAAAAATTTAATTGTATTATAGCTTATTTGAGTTTAAGTATAATACTATCAAGAGTAGCGTTTATTTTTTGGGGTTTAAGAGCACATTCAAAAAGCTGAATTACTTTCCAATTGGCGGATTTGAGAAGTTTTATATTTTTTTTATCGTTGGCTTTGTTTCCGTTTATTTTATCGAGCCACCATTCGGTGCGGGTTTTGGGAACCACAAAATATTTGCAGTTTTCGTGACCATGCCAGAAACAGCCATTTATGAAAATAACCGTTTTATATTTTGGCAAAACAATATCGGGTTTGCCGGGTAGTTTTTTATCGTGCAAACGATAACGAAACCCATTTGCAAACAGAAATCTGCGCACGAGCATTTCGGGTTTGGTATCTTTGCTTTTGATACGGCTCATGTTGTAGCTGCGGGTTTGTTTGTTGTGTACATCGGTCATGATGTAAAAGTAAGGGTTTTTGTGATTTTGTTTGTTAGGTTTTTTGCTGTGTCGCACTTCTCCGCCAAAGGGCGAATCGGGATATTGCATACGCCCTTTTTTATTATCCGTAAATTTTTTATGAGAAGGGCGAATGCAATTCGCCCCTACACCCGTCGCCCAATCCCTTCAAATCACCAATCGCCAATCGCTAATCGCCCTTCCGAATTCCCAACTTTAGGCACTTTAAACCTGCCCGTCCGTTCAGGCGGGCTTTAGGCACTCTCAACTTCTATCCCCTGTAAGCTACTCCCAGCACCTCGTGGTTGATACCGCTATACACTATGGCATCGTTGGGGTGTTGTTCGGGCTGCTGGTGGTTGAGGGCAGCGCTGAGCAGCGCATAAACCTGAGCCACGCTTATGGTTTGCATGCATTGGTTGTTGCCTTTGCAGGGCGGTATGTCGAACTCGTGTACGCAAGGGCTGCAATACACGTTGTTATAGACTGTGAAACAGTTGGCATGGGTGCCGTACTGTGCCGGTGAGCAGGGCCCGAACAAAGCCAGGGTGGTGGTTTTGAGCGCAAAGGCCAGATGCATGGGACCTGTGTCGTTGGTGATGAGCAGTTCGGCATGATGCAGCAGGCAGAGCAGGTCGTCGAGTTGGGTTTTTCCGGCCACATCCACCACTTTAGTGTCGGCCGCAAAGGCCGCGCTGATGTCTGCCACGTGTTGGCTTTCGGCAGGGGCGCCTATCAGCACAACGCTGAGCTGGGGGAAGCGGGTACGTATGGAGGCGATAAGTTGGATGAAATTTTCTTTTTGCCAGCGTCGTTCGATGCGCAGGTCGCTGGCGTTGGGGTTCACCACCAGGTATTTAGTATCGCGGAGGTTCAGGCCATTGAAAAAAGCATTATCGGGTTCGACGGCCAACGGATACAGGCTTTCGGTGATCTGACCGCAGTTGAGCAGGTGGGCAAACTGCAGGTAAACCTGCGAGATGGGCGCCTTGATGTTGTAATACATCATGTGGGTGTAGATGCCCATGCGATAGTGGCTTGCCTGACGGTAGAAACCCGCGCGGTGGCGTGCCAGGCTGAGCGTGGTGATGAGGCTGCTGAAGTTGGAGTAGATCTCCAGATCGAGATACACGCTGATGTGGAGTTTCCACAAGGCGAACAAGGCTTTGGTGCTGCTGCCCGCCAGCCTGAAGAACGAAGTGTCGTTGATGGCCACCACCCGGTCGATGCACGGAATTTTGGACAGCAGTTGCAGGTTGGCAGTGGTGGTAACGAACACGATGGTTGAATCGGGAAAGCTGCGTCGGAGCGATTGCAGCAGGGGAGTGGCCTGCACTATGCTTCCCATGCCTTTGAACTTGCACACGGCAATGGTCTTGAAGTTTTTGTTGAGCGTATGGTCGATGCGCAGTATCTTGCCCAGCAGGCGCACCAGCCAGTTGAGCAGCACGGCGATGAAAACACCCAGAAAGCGGTCGGTTTTTATTTGAGTGCGGGTTTTCATGGTGTTTCGGCTTTGAGCAGTTTCGCAGAACGGATTTCGGGCAAACAGCTTTCGTCGTCGAAGATAAGTTCGATGCTGTCGGGAAGCTTTGCATACCATGCATATTGGGTAGACAGGCGGATGCGGTATTTTTGAGCGTCGGGCTTGTTCATCACCGTGAAACGGAAAGCGCCCACGCGGGTGGTGTCGGTGTATAACACCAGAGTGGCTTTGGTTTCGGCATTGCAATGGTTGGTGAGCACGAATTCAAAATAGTTGGCCAGAACAATACGCGGCAGTATCAACTCAAAATGTTTGCCCGAGGTGTGGATGTCGCTGTCGTTCCACGAATACCATGCGGGCAGATGGTAGCGGGCGGCTCTCTGGCCCTCGAGCCAGGCGAGTTTGTTGAGTTCGGTGAGCTGAGGTTTACCGGACAGGGTGTCGGCCTGATATCTTCCCAAAGGGAGGTTCAACCCGTTTTTGAGCCAGATGCTGTGTTTGCTCAGCAGGATGAAGGGATGATAGTTTTGAAAGATGTGTTCGGCTATCAGGTCGTAGCGTAGGGAGTTCTCCACCCCGTCGGTGCAGTCGAACCAGGTTTTGGGAACGTTGGAATAAACCACCACGGGCACATCGGTTTTCTGCAGTTTCTTCAGGTTCTCGGTTTGCAGATATTCGTCGACAGTGTTTTGCATATACTGGTTGAAATAGGAAGGCACGCACCTTTGGGTGTAGAAATAGAGCATGGGTGTGTTCGACATATCGATGAAGGTGGCATCGTCGGAGAAATTCTTTTTCAGGAAATCGTTGAGGTCGTAATAGTTTTCTTCTTCGAAAGCCTTGTCGGGAACGTAGCGGATAATTTTATCGGGAGTGTTTTTATAGGGTTTATAGTGAGCATAGGAAGCATAGAACTGGTCAGATTCGGTGATGTAGCCTTTGCAATCCGGAAATTTTAGAACCAGAACGAGAACAAATACGGTGGAGATAAAAATGATCTTCTGCGTGGTTTTGTCTTTATGTTGTGCCCATAACAAGGCAAGCAGTCCGAAGATGAGAAATGAAAAAGAGGTTAGATAGCTGTCGGTGTTGTTGTTAAAGCCATGGCAAACAACGCCCCGCTGATAGTTGGAAAAGTAAAAAACAGCGAAAAACAAAATGTTCATCCAAACAAAAGACTGTTTCAGTTTGATGCTGTTGAGTTTTATGAATGCCCAAATGGCGATGATCATGATCAGGGCGGGGAATAAAAAATACTGGATGACAAACAATCTGTTAGAACTGTCGCCAATTGAAAAGTATCCGAAAGCCTGATTGGCCTTAAAATAATGCAGTGCTTGTTTGATGTTAACGAACAGATCGTGCTGATACAGAAAGGCGATCAGCAGCAACAGGCCGCATGCAGACAGAAAAACACCCAATGCTTTGATCATTGGTTTTCGGCTCAGGGGATATTTTATAAAGCACATGAGCAACAGTAAGGCTTGGGCCATCAAATTAGAGAAACCGGCATCCAGCCTCCAGAACAGCAGAAAGAACAGCCAGAAAAAATTCACTAAAAAGTTTTTGGTCGTAGGATTAAGGAATACTTTTCTCAATAGAAACAACGAAACAAAAACCAGGCAGAACAAACCGCCAAATACCACTATGAGAAAAGGAAAGAACAAAGCAAAACCGAAAGCAAAAGCACCGTCGCCACTGATCTTTCGTATCCAGTAATACGCTATCAATATATAAACTACGTTGAAAAAGTAATCGTACACGCTGAAATCCATGGTTCCCGAATAGCCGTTCAGGCCGACATACAAAAAGCCAAAGATGCTTTCGGATAGAAGATGGGAATTCATGTAATCAAGAAAGGGGATTTGGTGGAACACAAAAGTCCTCATGATGGCATTGGCCGGATTTGCCGTTTCGAACAATTCCTGCGGATTGGGCAAATAGAGTTGAAAATAGCCATGCAACACCACGATGCAAAGCGTAACTGGGAAATATAATTTTTGGAGGTCGGTGAAGCAATGGTTTGAAGTTTTTTTTCGGTCTTTCAGAATAAAAAAATACGTGACAAGCAGTATGATGATAAACCCTGACAGCAAGATCAACAGCGGATCGCAAAATATCTGATGCTGATTGAGAGAAAAGACCACTTCGTTGGTTATAACAGTATGCAGGGCAAACCAAACTAAAAAGACGAGGTGTTTTTTTAAATGAGTAAACGTAATGCCGGTGAAAAGGAAGAGACATTGAGCTATGATAAAAATTCCCCCTGCGATGTAGAAGATATTTTCGGTAAGCGGAATGAGATGCTTGTCTGATAAGAGAAGTGAAAAATAATCGAGGATTATATAGATCAAAAACCCGGTGATAAGACTCCAGACAGTAAATTCGGAGTGGTTGAACGCATTGCGGTACTTTTTTCGGAAAAGGATATGAAACAGTATGCCGATAAGAACAAAAAACGAAACTCCGAACAAAAAACGGAAGCTAAACATCTGTTCGGGCGAGAATAAATAATAGACCGAAACAAAAAGACCAAACAAGCCGACAAAGTTCAGGAGTTTTAATTCGGGCTTGATGAACAGAAATTTCTGTTTTAGCAGATTGATACAATATACACTGAACAGAAAAACCAGTGTTCCGATAAGGAGACAATTTGAATAAAGTTTAAGCCGGGCATTGGTATCGAAGTTCTCCATCGAGGTCCAGCTGATGATACCGTTATATTTGGAATTCAGATCGAACGAAAAATTTTGAAAATAAGAGATACAGCATAAAGCAGCGATAAACGCAGGAAAGAAAAAGGTCGAAAAATCGAATTTAAGATTCTTTAGTATGTGTTGAGCGGTTTTGTTCACCTCAGTTATTTAGCAGATAAAAATACAAATTGTGAGCATAGCAAAATTAAGCTATTTTTTATTAAAAACAATTCATAATTATGTGTTTGGCCCGACAACTTTACATGGATTTTTCGATCGTTGCAATATTAAATTGTATACTCTTTTGTGAAATTCGTTCAGCCATATCGTAAATCCGTCTTCGTTCCAGTGGGTATCAGATCTGTAGTAAACAGGAGTGGGCGATTTCATAAAAATATCAAAAAGGTCTATCATCGGCATTTTAAGATCCGGGTTGTGTGTTATTTTGGGGATCAGATTATTGTATTTGCTGCGTTCGGGACATAGAATTGACACAGGGTTCGGAACAATTGTGAAATATACTTCATCGAATCCAAGTCGTTTATAATATTTATATGAGGCGTTTAAATAAGCAATGGTTTGCATAACTTCTTCATCGGGCAAAGGATTAAAAGAACTTGACTTAAGTGTGGTATCAATGGTTTCGGCAAAATAGAGATTATGATCAGAAACAACCACTTCTTTGCTGGTACGGTTGAACAGTTTGTAGTTCAATTGGGCTTTCAGCTCGCGGATAGGGGTAATAAAATGGTAGTCGAAGGTATTGAACTCAAGATTTTGGTTCGTTTGCGGATTAAAAATATAAGAAACGATATCGCTGAAAATGCCTGCTTGTTTTTCTTGTATTGTTTCTTGTATCTTTTTTTGCAGAAGTCCCCGATCTTTTAAAACAGCTACCTGTTTCATAAGAGTGATGGAATCGGAAATATATCTGAAATATCTTTCGCTGACCTCGAACAGCAGGATATTAACTTTGTTGGTATCCAAAACGGTTTTGATAGCGACCGTATCGAACAGGTCTTTATGCACAAGCTTCGACATGTCGGAAAAATTTGAATCGAGAGCTAAATGAAATCCCAGATAACTGTCGTTGATCATATACAGATCAACAATTTTTGGAATGTTATATTTCTGCTTGCTCACATAAGATGGCTCTTTTGTCGATTCATATTTATATCCGGGCAGGAAAGAGATTCCGAACAGATCGCCATATCGCTGCTTATCGTAAGAAAAAAGAATATTTCCGTTGTAACGAAAATCCGTGTACTTTTCGGAGAGCAAATTAGAACAACTTACGGCATACAGTGCAAGTGCGATAAACAAGACGATATAAGCAATGATTCGTTTCATCTAGAACTGAAAATAAATAAATTGTTTGTTGTTAAAAATTCCGAATAAGTATGAACTAAATATGACGAGAGCAATAACGATAAAAAATGTAGTGGTGTTTCTTGTCTGGATTTTTAAATAAAAACGTTCCTTCAATAATAAAATCAGGATCAAAATAATGCAAAACCACATTTCAGTTGAATTCAGAATAAAACTCAAGTTATCCTTTAACGAAATATGAGCTATTTTATTTATGATCTGCATGGCATGCGAAAAATTTGTGGCTCTGAAAAATATCCACGCAAAGCAAACCAGAAAAAATGTGGTAGAAATTTGAAGGATCTTTCCAACCCCTCCCTTAATTGCAGGTATTTTTAAATAGGTGTTCAGTTTGTTCTTGGCGATAGCAAACAGCATATAGGAACCGTGCAAAGCTCCCCATATAACAAAGGTCCAGTTGGCCCCGTGCCATAAACCGCTGATAAGAAACACCAGAAACAAATTTATTAACCAGCGCGGAACCGAAACCCGGTTACCACCCAGAGATATGTATAAATAATCTTTAAACCAGGTTGATAGTGAAATATGCCAGCGTTTCCAGAATTCGGCAATGGATTTTGAAAAATAGGGTACGTTAAAATTGATCATCAGCTTTATACCCATAATACGCGCTGCACCAATAGCAATATCGGAATAGCCTGAAAAATCGCAATAGATCTGAAATGCATAAAAAAACGCGGCCACCAGCATCGTGGAACCATTTTGCGTATCAACATGGCCGTAAACATCGTCAACAACCATCGCAAGACGATCGGCTATCACCACTTTTTTAAAGAAACCGAAAGCCATTTGCATCAACCCACACTTGAATTCTTCGAAATCGAAATGATGCCGCTGGTGCAATTGAGGTAACAGGTTTTGCGGGCGCTCTATCGGACCGGCAACCAACTGCGGAAAGAACATTACATACAAAGCATAAATACCGAAGTTTTTTTCGGCTTTAACATTATTGCGATACACTTCGATGGTATAACTCATTGCCTGAAAAGTATGGAATGACAAACCTATAGGCAATAATATGGAAAGAATGGGTAAGGGAGAATGATGCCCGAAAATACTCAGAAAATCGCTAAGGTTTTGATTCAGGAAATTATAATATTTGAAGACAGCTAACACACCTATGTTCGCGATTAGACTAATGACAAGGAATATCTTTCTGTTCTTGCCCTGAAGTTTTTCGAGATAGAGCCCCGCGAAGTAATCAATGATGATAGTAAAGCCTAAGATCAGAATATACACTGGAAAAAAGACCATATAAAAATAAGAGCTCGCCAATAATAAATGTATCCATCTGAATTTATGCGGAAGCAGAAAATAAAGAATAATTACTATTACAAAAAAATACAGAAATTGTAAAGAATTAAATAACATTGAGGTGGCTGATCTGGATTATGTTAAATGAATAAACAGAAAATCATTAAACCGTGATGTAAAAATAGATTTTTCTGATTACATAAATAGTGAATTTTTTAAAATCCATTTTAGCCCGACAAAAAAAAGTACTTTTATGGTCAAACAAAATTTGTATGCACGTCAACGGAACTAACTACCGAACTGTGTGGATGGAAAAAAGCTCTGTATTTATGATAGAGCAAAACCTGCTGCCGTTCGAATTCAAAATTTACGAATCGCATACCTGTAAAGAAACCTGCTGGGCCATAAAGACCATGATCGTTCGCGGTGCGGGTGCCATAGGTGTTACAGCCGCTTATGCCATGGCTCAGGCGTTTATGGAAGCCGGGAGTATAGATTATGTTGAATTTGCCAAAGCAGCCAGAGCAGAGATAGAAGCCACACGTCCCACGGCACGCAATCTTTTTTATGCCACCGAACGGGTTTTTAATGCAGGGATGCTTTGTTTCGAGAACGCAGCGGACGAAGCCGAAAAAATTGCACAGGAAGATGTGGACGCCTGTAAGAAAATAGGGGAGTACGGCAACGATCTGATACAGGATGGGTTTCATATAGAAACACATTGCAATGCAGGCTGGCTGGCATTCACCAATTACGGTTCGGCTCTGTCGCCTGTATACGAAGCAGCGCGTTCGGGCAAGAACGTTTTTGTGTATGCCGACGAAACCCGCCCGCGAAGCCAGGGGGCACGGCTCACAGCCTGGGAACTGAAAAATGAGAATATTCCGCACACCATCATTCCCGATAATGCAGGGGCTTACCTGATGTCGCTCGGCAAGATCGATATGATGATAGTAGGCGCCGACCGTATTGCTGCCAACGGCGATGTGGCGAACAAGATAGGAACCCTGGAAAAAGCAATTGCTGCCAAAGAATTTGGCATACCTTTTTATGTAGCAGCTCCAACATCCACTTTCGACCTGCAATGTTCAGACGGCAGTAAGATCCCAATAGAAGAACGTAATGCCGAGGAGGTTTTATATCAACAGGGTCCCGACCGAAACGGCATCATGCACGAGATACTGGTGTGTTCGCCGGACTCAGATGCTCTAAATCCGGCTTTTGATGTAACACCCGCAAAATATATAAGCGGAATTATCACCGAAAAAGGCATCATAAAACCCAATGCGAACGAAATAGCAACACTTTTTTAATTATGAGCGAAGGATATACAGGCGTTAAGTTTACTACTGTTTTTAAGAACAAAGTTCCGCCTCATCACCCCGATCTGGCACTTCTGAAAGAATGGTGCAGGATATTTCACGAAAAAGGACTGGCCCCGCCTTATCCGGGAGGTTCGTACGGAAACCTGAGCTTCAGAACAGATCGCGGGAGTTTTATCATCACCGGAACCTGCATCGGATTAAAAGATACTTTGGGTGATGATTGTTTTGTTGAGGTTCATGATTGCAATATCACTGCCAAAGAGATCATGATTACAGGCATTCGGCCTCCTTCGTCCGAAAGTTTTATGCATTTTACGATCTATCAGAACCGTCCCGATGTTCAGGCCATATTTCACGGACATAATCAGCATATCACTCAAAATGCAGCGAAGTTGGGTATTCCCGAAACGGCAGAAGAAGTCCCTTACGGAACACTGGAACTGGCAGAGAGTGTGAAAGAAATTCTGGGAACCCATAATTTTATTGTAATAAAAGAGCATGGGTTTGTGGCCATGGAAAAAACAATGCTGTTGGCAGGAACGCTCGCTAGCGATTGGCTTGAAAAGACTGTTTGAATATTAAGAAATTATTAAGTCACGGTTAACTTTACATGAAGTTTTGCTGATCAGGCCTTTCAGATAAATAGTTGCCGAAATTAATTGCTACCTTTGTAAAAACATCATTCGGTTATGGATAATGAATTTAGTATACTTTTGGTTGATGACGAACCCGATATTGTTGAATTTTTAGGATACAACCTGAAACGGGAAGGTTTTAAGGTATATTCGGCAAACAACGGGAAAGATGCCATAAAAATTGCCCGGGAAACGGTTCCGCACATCATAGTGCTGGATGTGATGATGCCCGGTATGGATGGCATAGAAACCTGTACCGAACTGAAAAAGATATCGCAGCTTAAAAAAACACTCATCATGTTTCTGACAGCCCGCGGAGAGGATTATTCGCAGATAGCCGGACTGGATGCAGGAGCCGATGATTATGTTGCAAAACCTGTAAAGCCCAGAGTTTTTGTCAGCCGGATCAATGCATTAATGCGCAGATACCAATCTGACCCCGAAAACCCGAAAACTGCCGTTGAGATCGACGACCTGATAATTGACCCTGAAAGGTATTTGATCATTAAAGAGGGTAAAGAAATTATCTTGCCCAGAAAAGAATTCGAATTGCTGCTGTTGATGGCATCAAAACCTAACAGAGTGTTTAACCGCGACGAGATATTTACCAGAATATGGGGCGATAATGTTATTGTAGGTGAGCGGACAATTGATGTTCACATCCGCAAACTACGCGAAAAAACCGGTATTGATAATATTAAGACCGTAAAAGGTGTAGGGTATAAATTTGAATTGAAATGAAAAAAAATAATCCGACTGCCATTTCGCTCAGAATAGCACTTTATGTGTGGTTGTTCTTTTTGATAATATATTTAGGGTATTGGTTCTTATTATCAAAAGATACTTTTAACTGGCTGTTTCTGACGGTTTCGGGTTTATTGCTTTTTGGTGTAGTTTATTTCGTGGTTTGGCAAGCTGTAGAGAATTTTATCTACAAAAAAATACGGGTACTTTATAAAACCATTCACAATCTGAAAACTCCCAAACAAAAAACAACCATCGACTCAAACTGGCTCGAGAATGCTGAAAAAGAAGTGGTGAAATGGGCTGAAGACCAAAAGAACGAAGTAGAAAGTTTGAAAAAACTGGAGACATACCGTCGTGATTTTCTGGGTAATGTTTCGCATGAGCTCAAAACACCGATCTTTAATATTCAGGGTTATGTGTTGACTCTTCTTGACGGTGGACTTGAAGACGAAAGCATCAACAAGGAATATCTGATGCGTACCGAAAAAAGTATCAACAGAATGATCGCTATTGTCAACGATCTGGATATACTTTCGAAACTGGAATCCGATATTCAGAATCTTGAATTTGAAAAATTTGATATTGTTGCGCTATCGATTGATATTGGCGAGATATATGAAATTAAAGCCCGAGAAAAGAACATCACTCTTACTATTAACCATAATCATCTGAATCCCGTTATGGTTTTTGCTGATAAGGAAAAGATACGTCAGGTGTTAAGCAATTTAATAGAAAATTCACTAAAATACGGCAAACAGAACGGACGTACCAAAATATCGTTTTATGATATGGATGAACAAATTCTTATCGAAGTTGCCGATACCGGTGTTGGAATAGCGCAGCAGGATATTTCGCGTATTTTTGAACGTTTTTTCAGAACCAGTTATGGCAGAACTGCTGATAATAGCGGAAGCGGACTGGGTCTGGCTATTGTGAAGCACATCATAGAAGCCCACAATCAAACCATAAATGTAAGAAGCAGCATAGGCGTTGGAACAACTTTCGGTTTTACCTTGAAAAAAGGCTAGGAAAGAGTCTTGAAAGAGTAAATTTTTTATTTACAGTTATTGTGAGATACAATAAAAACAAGGAATAACAAACCACTACTATAGTAACAGGTTTATTACTCCTTAGTTTATAAATACTATAATGCACTTGTTGCTACAACAACATGCATTAAATAATGCTGATACGGTTTATAAAACTTTGTTAAGTTCTTCAGCAACGTTAATAACGTCTTCCAGGACTTTTTTATTAACGGAATAAATGCTTTTCTTGCCTAACCTGATTTTTTTCAAAATGCCGTATTCTTTTAAAAGTGCTAGGTGATGTGAGGTTTCAGCCTGAATGATGTTTAATTTTTCATAGATCTGAGTAACACTCATTTGCTCGTTTTCTTCAAGCAATTTTACAATTTCAATTCTTTTTGGATGTGATAGCGTACGAATTTTTTTTGCGGCATATTCCACACTTTTTGTATCCAGTTTAAAACCTTTTTTCATATTTATAATTTTAGAATTAAAGTACAAATATAATACACGTTCTCTTATATTTCAAGTATTTTGAAAAAAAAATACCCCTTTTTAGGTAGGAAAAATTCAATCTAAGTTGTAAAATTATAAAATACAGAAAGTTGACTGTTGAAAATTTTTTTAAAAAATTATAGTTTTTTTCGAAAAAAACATGAAAAAGACAAAAATCACACCTTAAAAAGCAGTTTTTTAATAAAGTTGAAATAGAAGTTAAGTACGTAAGAACAATGATTTTTTTAAAAACACTAAATATTTATCTTTAAAAACAGATACAGCCATAGATTATTTACCTGCAGAAAGATGTATGATTTAAGTAAAAAGAAAGAATAGGATGAAGGTGCGTTCTGTTTTTTAGTAGTTTTGTTATATGAACATGCTTTCAAAGTGAGAAAGCAAAACAAAAACATAAATACCAATGTCGATGCTTTCAAAATCAAGATACACGCGTGGTCTGAACTGCCCAAAGTCATTATGGCTTTATGCGCATAAGCGTGAAATGCAAAGGATCAGCGAATCAACCCAAGCCATCTTTGCGCGTGGAACGAGCGTGGGCGAATTGGCACAACACTATTTTCCAAACGGGAAAATGGCTGTATTGGAAGATTTTCCGGGGTATACATCGGCAAAAAGAACACAAGAATTCATACAACAGGGTATCGAAACTATTTATGAGGCTACTTTTATTTATCAAAATACCCTTGTGGCTGTTGATATTCTGCTCAAATTGAAGGGCAAGTGGTATATGTTTGAAGTTAAAAGCACCAATAGTGTCAAACCCGAGCACATTAAAGACGTAGCCATACAGTATTTTGTAGTTACAGGCAGCGGACCGGAGCTTGAAGATGCTTTTTTGATGCATTTCAACCGTGATTATGTGAGACATGGCGATTTGGAGATCGATAAACTGTTCCTGCCCGAAAATGTTCGGGAACCAATATTGCAATTGCAGGCCGATATTCCGGGAAATATAAAGTCATTACTTCAGACGCTCAAGGAACCGGAACCTGAAATAGCAATGGGAAAGCAATGCATTTCACCGTATGAATGTGATTTTACAAATTATTGTTTAGAACTTTGGCCGCAGGAGAAAGAAACAGTGGAATTAAGCAACAAAGCAGAAGTTATGCAAAATGAAATTCGGGAATTTGTTGCAAATGTTGAATATCCGTTATGTTATCTGGATTTTGAGACCCTTATGCCCGGAGTACCGATGTTCGACGAATCGCGCCCCTATCAACAGATACCCTTTCAATATTCGTTGCACGTTCAAAATGAAAAAGACGGCGAGATCAGGCACTGCTCGTACCTGGCCGAAAACAATTTAAATATTGACCCGCGAAAAAATTTGATCCCTCAGTTAATTTGGGAAACCCAAAATGCTAAAACCATTTTTGTATATAACATCGCTTTTGAACGTACCCGTATCAACGAAATGATAAGAGATTTTACCCGATACGCATCAGAACTTGAACATATCAATGAACGGCTGGTGGATCTGATCATACCGTTTCGCAAGGGTTATTACAGCATGGAAAGTATGGAGGGTTCTTCGTCCATCAAAAAAGTTCTCCCGGCTTTGTGTCCGGAATTATCTTATGAAGAACTGGAAATAAGAGATGGTATGACAGCCAGCAATACTTTTCTGGACTTATATTATTGCGATGATCAGGAACGTGTTTCTCAAACCCGTGAACATCTTTTGAAATATTGCCATCTGGATACACTGGCTATGGTTAAGATATTTGAAGTGCTGAAAAAAGTGTAATCATACACCCCCGCTGCAGTAGCAAATTACTTTTATAATGATTGAAGGCTAAATAATATTTATACGCATCAATTTTTTTGTAATTAATTTTTGAGTGTGAATATTCCAATCTACCTTTGTCTCCAGAACTTACTTTCATGAGAGAGATCGTCATAGAAAATGCACATGAGAATAATTTAAAAAACATTTCACTCCGCATATCGCATTATCAGCTTATTGCTGTGACCGGTGTTTCGGGAAGTGGTAAAACCAGTTTGGTATATGATGTTTTGTGTGCCGAAGGACAACGATTGTTCTTCGAGAATTTTATTGGCGGCCGACTTGTTTCCACAAAACTTTCCCGTCCCAAAGCTTCCCGGATCGAAGGCTTGTTTCCCGTAATTTCAATTGACCAGAATAACGTGGTTCGCAGTCCGCGCTCGACCGTTGGAACTCTTACCGAACTATACGATCTTTTACGTTTGTTGTTTGCAAGGCTCGGCCGATCCGATATTTCTGATCTGCATCCCTACCGCAGTTTGTTTTCGTTCAATCTTCCCGACGGATATTGTCCGGTTTGTAAAGGTTTGGGAGTTCAGGATCATATTGACCCTTCACTTCTGATTGCCGATGCTTCTAAAACAATACGCGGCGGAGCCTTTGTGCTGACCACTCCCAATAATTATATCGTCTATTCGCAGGTTACTATGGCAGTGCTTGACCAGGTGTGCAAAGCAGAAGGGTTTAATGTTGATATTCCATGGAAAGACCTGACCCCTGAGCAAAAAAATGTTGTACTCAACGGCTCATCTAAAATAAAAGTCTTATTTGGCAAGCATCCGCTTGAATCGCGACTGCGATGGACAGGAATTACAGCAAAACCGCGCGAAGAAGACTATTATAAAGGAATACTTCCGGTTATGGAAGAAATTTTACGACGCGAACGCAATCAGAACATCATGCGTTTTGCCGCTTCGCAGGTTTGTGAAAAATGCTGCGGAAAACGACTGAACGAACAGGCTTTATCAGTGAAACTCTGGAACAGGGATATTTCGGATTTTTCGGAAATGAGCATTAAACAAATTCATTCGTTCTTCAGTGAATTAAAAGCGGAAAAAAACGAATCTTCCGTGGTGGAAGCGGTTCGTGAAGCCATACTAAAACGCACCACTTTATTGATGAAACTTGGTGCCGGCCATCTTGCACTGAATAGGGAATCAATGTCATTAAGCGGGGGAGAAGCACAACGCATTCGCCTTTCAAATCAGGCGGCTACAGGACTGAGGAATGTACTGTATATTCTGGACGAACCCAGTGCAGGACTCCATCCTTCGGAACACAGGAATTTACTTGAAGTGATGCGTACATTGGTGAGCAATGGCAACACGGTTTTGCTTGTAGATCACGACGAACAAAGTATACGCGAAGCAGATTGGATCGTTGATATTGGCCCGGGGCCGGGCAAAGCAGGCGGAAAAATAATCTTTAACGGCCCGGCTGAAACGTTTTTTAATACCCGGCAGCCCGAAAGTATTACCAAAAAATATTTGGTCGGGGAGAAACGATTTTTGACAGAACAAGCCCAAATTAAAAACGGATCTTTCTTTATTGTTGCCGGGGCAAACAAGAATAATCTCCGGACTATTTCACCGCGTTTTTTACTAAATGCATTTAATGTGGTCACCGGTGTTTCGGGAAGCGGTAAAACGAGTCTGGTCAACTTCCTGCTTGAGAATACGATCAAACAGAGAGCGGGCGGTACCGATGTGTTTCGCAAGATCATTCACATTGATTCGTCACCTATTGGGCGGACACCTAAAAGTAATCCTGCGACTTATACAGGATTATCCGATCATGTGCGCGACCTGTTGGCGTCTATGCCCGAATCGCATCAAAGAGGGTATAAAAAAGGGCAGTTTTCGTTTGTGGTGAAAGGCGGACGTTGCGAAAGTTGCGGCGGTGCAGGGGTTCAACAGATCGGGATGCATTTTCTCGGAAATGTAGAAGTGGTATGTGAGGTGTGTGAAGGCAAACGGTTTACTGACGAAACCCTTGAAATTAAATACAAAGGACTAAACATTTTCAATATACTTGAACTGACCATTGACGAAGCTCACACTTTTTTCGGGGGACAGAAAAAAATAACCGCCATAACTGAAATCCTTTCTGAACTGGGACTAGGTTATCTTAAACTTGGACAACCGTCGACAACACTTTCGGGTGGAGAAGCACAGCGCGTGAAACTGGCAACAGAACTTTCGCGCTCAGCTACCGGCCACACCTTATATATTCTGGATGAACCGACAACCGGCCTGCACATGGCCGACGTTGAGATACTGCTGAAAGCTTTGAAGAAACTTATTGGCAAAGGTCATACACTGCTTTGCATTGAACACGATCCTGCTTTTATCCTTCAGACAGACTGGATGGTTGACCTTGGTCCCGGAAGCGCCGATGAAGGAGGAGATATTGTTGCCGAAGGTTTTGTAAGCGATTTGATAGCTCACCCGAAATCACTTACTTCGACGGAACTCAGGAATTTTTTATCTCGTGATGCTTCGGTAAAAAGAACTATAAACAGCCCCTGTGGTAAAGAAACTATTGAAGCTCCGATCCGCTTAACAGGAGTTGAAACCAATAATCTTAAAAATATTGACGTATCGTTTCCGGTTGATGCAATTACGGCGGTAACAGGAGTTTCTGGCAGCGGAAAATCATCTTTGGTTTATGGAACACTATATGCCGAAAGTCAGAGGAGGTTTCTGGAAGGTATGTCATCCTATGTAAGACAGTTTTCGGCAAAGGCTGGCATGCCGGTCTTACGCGAAAGCGAGGGATTAATTCCTGCTATTTCGTTACAGAAGAAGAATCCGGTAAAAAATCCCCGCTCCATTATTGCAACCTATACCGGGCTTTATGATCTGTATAGATTACTGTTCAGCCGACTGGCAAAATCGAAATCCGTAAGTATACGACCATTGTCTACGGCATTTTCATTTAACGGCGAAGAGGGTGCATGCCCTGTTTGTAAAGGTCTGGGCAGTATTATAGTTTGTGATGCGGATAAATTGGTTACAAATTCTGAAAAGCCCCTTACAGCAGGCGCACTGGATGGCAACAAAACGGGTCGTTTTTATGGCGAACCTTACGGGCAATATGTTGCTACTTTGCTAAGGGTTGGAGAAAAATTCAGCATCGATTATTCAGTTCCCTACAAAGAACTGGACAGCAAAGCAAAGTCGATAGCAATGAATGGTTGCGGTGAAGAAATATTTGATGTAGAATGGAATTATAAACGCGGTGCGCATCAGGGTGTTCATAAACTTAAAACGAGTTGGCCCGGATTTCTAAAGCTTGTTGAGACGGAGTACTTTCGCAAACATGACGATGCACGCGGAGAAGCCATGCTAGATTTCATGAAGAGTATGGTCTGTAACAATTGTCAAGGTTTCCGCCTTAAACCTGAAATGCTGGATTATTGTATTAAGGAAAAGAATATAGGGCAACTTACTTTGTTAACGGCTGACGATGCTTTAAAATGGATCTCTGATGATCTCAATCTGACATTTGAAACAGAATTGGAACAGAAAGCGGCTGCTGCTTTGCGTGAAAATATTATCGAACGTTTAGATGCTTTGCAGAAGGCAGGTTTAGGATATATTTCAACAGGCAGAATTGTAGGAACGCTTTCGGGCGGTGAATTTCAACGATTACAGCTTGCCGGATTGATAAAGGCGCCGCTCACGGGCGTTGCCTATATATTAGATGAACCATCGTTCGGTCTGCATCCCAAGGACATCAGGCTCATCAGCGATTTGATATTAAATTTGAATCGGCTCGGGAACAGCATTATTATGGTGGAACATTCGCCATTGCTGCTTGAAAAATCGCATTATACTGTTGAAATTGGTCCGGGTGCAGGTAGCGATGGCGGACAAATAATGTATTCGGGCAACACCAAAAACGTTGTCAGTGCGGAAGTAAATAAATTGAACATACATCAAAGAAAAACAAATCCCGGAAAAGGCTTGAACATTGTTGGCGCGAACGCAAATAATCTTAAAAACATAAATGTGGAATTTCCTTCGGGAATAATGACCGTCATTACCGGTGTTAGCGGAAGCGGCAAAACCAGTTTGCTCGAAAAAGTTATTTTTGAAAGTTATTCTTTAAAAAAACCTTCATTCTGCACAACGATTTCAGGCTTTGAATATTTTTCAGACCTTATTTATATTGAGCAGCCTGCTCAGGGAAAAGGACATAATGCCACTGTCGGCGGAAAGTTGGGTCTATCGGAAGTCATTTCAAAAATATTTGCCGATTCAACTGAAAGTAAAAAAAGAGGGTACAAAGCTTCTTATTTCATAAGAGGGTCACATGGTAGCCGCTGTACAACATGCGAAGGCACCGGCTTCAACCAGGTGAGCATGGATTTTTTCAGTGACATTATTTCACCCTGCGAACGATGTGGCGGCAGCGGTTTCAGGGATGAGGTTCTGGAAGTATCGATCGAAGGCAGATCAATTTACGAAACTTTGCAAATATCCTTTGATGAAATATCCGGTTTTTTCGATTCACATCTTCAGGGCAAAGCTAAAGCACAGGCAAGATCAATTCTGGAACTTATTAAAAAAACAGGATTGGGCCATTTGGCATGCGATCGCACATTGAAAACATTATCTACGGGTGAACTGCAACGCCTGAAATTGGTTGCAGGCCTTTCGGCGCAAACAGGCAACAACACTCTTTTTCTTTTCGACGAACCTACCGGTGGTTTGCATCCGAAAGATATTGAGAAATTGATAAAACTTTTCGAAGAAATACTTGATACCGGGAATACCATTATTTGCATCACGCACGAGCCACTTTTAATTGCAGCTTCAGACAAGTTTATCGAACTGGGTCCCGGTGGTGGAACACAAGGTGGACGAATTGTTTCGTAAAATTTTCAGGCCTACCACAAAATGAGTTCAAAAAAAAACCAAACTGCTAAAAAGGAGTTTGGTTAGTGGGACGTACTGGATTCGAACCAGTGACCTCATACGTGTGAGGCATGCGCTCTGAACCGGCTGAGCTAACGTCCCGGATAAAAAAAAAGAAGTCAGCGACTTCTTTGGTGGGAGTTACTGGATTCGAACCAGTGACCCCCTGCTTGTAAGGCAGGTGCTCTGAACCAGCTGAGCTAAACTCCCATATCTAAAATTTGGGAGTGCAAATATACATGATTTTTTTTAAAACAAATCTTTTTTCTATTTTTTCTGAGATAGTGTATCTTCAAGTATCATATCGAAAAGTTCCGGAAGTTTATATCCAAAAGCAGCTGCTTGTTGTGGAACAATGCTCATCTCAGACATACCCGGAACGGTATTGATCTCCAGGAAATACATTTTACGGCTTTTCGTTAATATATAATCTATCCGAACTATGCCTTTACAATTTAGTTTATTGTATAAAAAACTCGAAGTAGCCGAACATAAATTTGCTGTTTCAACAGGTATGTTTGCAGGGGTAATTTCCTGTGAACGACCGGGCTCATATTTAGCTGAATAGTCAAAAAAATCATTTTTTGGTACGATCTCGGTGATCGGAAAAACGATCATTCTGTTCTTGTAGCGAAAAAGTCCACAGGTAATTTCGGTTCCGTTGATAAATTCCTCAACCAACACTTCATCATCAACTGTAAATGCTAAATTTATTGCATCATTAAGTTCTTCAAAGGTTTTTGCTTTTGTAGTTGCAACACTCGATCCACCGTTGCAGGGTTTGACAAAAGCAGGGAGTTTGATTTCTTCCACAACCTTGGCAACATCAACTTTTTCTCGCTTAAAAAGGTGTAAGGAATTGGGAACACTAATATTAAGCGATCGGACAACTTTGTTACAATATGCTTTATTAAAGGTTAATGCCGAAACAGAATGACTACAGGAAGTATACGGTAGTCCGAGCATATCGAAATAGCCCTCTATTTTTCCGTCTTCGCCCGGAGTGCCATGTATGATATTGAATACGCTATCGAATTTAATCTTTTTATTATTTAGCGTAATGGAAAAATCATTTTTATCTACTACATGTTCCTTGTTTTTTTCATCGATAAAAACCCACTTTTCGTTTGTAATTATTATCAGGTATGGGATGTATAACTTTTTATCAATATTTTGTACAATTACTCCGGCACTTTTAATAGATATGTCAAATTCTCCGGAATAGCCACCGGCAATAACTGCAATGTTTTTCATATCAATTGGTTTTAGAAAACAAAGGTAAACAGATTTGTTTATTTTTAAACACTCACTCCTTTTTTTTCTATATTTGTACTGTTAAATAATAAAATCAATAAAACCAAGTTAATAAGACACAGCGTTTTGTTATATCTTGGATAATATACAAATAGATTATGAGTTTTTTTAGCTTTATTAAAAGCAGACTTTTTTTAAAACATACTCTGATTGCTGTGGTAATAACGATTGTAATTATTTGGACCACTATGCAGTTGTTAAATTTATATACGCGGCACGGAACGTCAATTGTTGTCCCCAATTTTATAGGGATCAGCCTTGAAAAGATCAAAGATTTTGCATTGGATAATGGATTGGAATACGCGATAATCGACTCAATTTATGATTATTCATTACCGAAGGGTACGGTCGCGATGCAGGATCCTTTGCCCGGAACCAAAGTTAAAAAATACAGAAAAGTATACCTGACTGTTGTAGCCTTAAGGCCCGAACAGGTTAGTATGCCCAACCTGATCGATCTCACTTTACGACAGGCTTCTTCTATGCTCGAAACCTATGGCCTTAAAATAGGTGCTCTTACGTATGTGCCGGATATTGCCCACAATGCAGTGCTTCATCAAAAGTATAAAGGTGCTGAAATTAAGGAAGGAATATTAATTGAAAAAGGCTCAAAAATTGACCTTATTTTAGGAAAAGGCGGAGACAACGAAACATCCCGCGTTCCTGACCTGATAGGAAAAAAACAGGGTCAGGCCGTTTTATTATTGCAACAGGCTTCTCTTAACTTAGGCAATGAAATATTTTTGGATGGTAATGATACAACTACCTCAAGGATCTATAAACAAAAACCTGAAGCGAATTCTTCGGTCCAGTTTGGGGGTATTGTTGATCTATGGTATCGTTCTGAGAAAAAATTTGATTTTAAAAAAAATAATAAATAATAGTAATGACTAAAAAAATCTTTATAATTATTTTCTTTGTTTTCGGGTATATGTCGCTCTCTGCTCAGGAATATCTGACAGGACTACAAGTTAATCCTTTGTTATCTCCCTCGAAAAATAGTAATGTAAAACACGAAAGAACCGCCGGATATTTACATTTACCTTTTCTCGACGATTTTTCGTATTATTCAAAATCTATTTTTCCGGTCGATTCTCTTTGGGCCGACCGCTATGCGTTTATTAATTCAACTTATGCCATCAATCCTCCCACCGTTGGAGTGGCAACCCTTGATGCCATTAACGATACCGGAGCAATTTATACCTACGCTACTCCAACACCGTTTATTGCAGATTCATTGACATCTTTACCGATTCGCTTGGATTCACTTTTTGGGGGAACTCCATCCCCTATAACAGCTGCCGATTCTCTTTATTTAAGTTTTTATTACCAGCCTCAGGGCGTGGCTGATGCTCCGGAAAAGAACGATTCGCTTAAACTTAGTTTTTATTCTCCCAACAAACATAAATGGTTTTGTGTTTGGCATAGCCCCGGATTAACTTTGGATTCTTTCAGGATAAAATATAATACCTATTTCAGAAGGGTTATGATCCCAATAACCGATACTACTTTTTTACGTAAAGGTTTTAAATTTCGGTTCAGCAATTATGCGAGCATTGCCTCAAATAGCCTGCCCAGTTGGCAGAGCAATGTGGATGAATGGAATATCGATTATGTATACTTGAATGCAAATAGAAACAAATACGATACCGTAGTAAAAGATATTTCTTTTGTTGATCCTGCACCCACGATCCTTAAAAATTACACCCAGATCCCGGCACGTCAATTCACAAATAGTGACCTAAAAGACACGCTTCATTTAAAGATAACTAATTTAAATCGTGTTCTGGATAATATTTCGTATAAATATGTTGTAACTCAGGAAAACGGACCGTATACTCATATATACGATGGTGGGGTTATCGATATTTATCCGTTTATTCCTTACGGATACCTAAATTATCCTCTCATGTCAACTCCTGCTGTAGATTTTACCTTGCCATCTTTTGGAAGCAGCGACAGTATGGCATTTAATATCACGCATATTATTGGAAGTAACGGATGGGGCGAAAATATTCTTCGAAACGATACCATTAACTATCGTCAGGAATTTAACAATGCCTATGCATACGACGATGGTACTGCCGAAGCTGGCTATGGTCTTTCGGTTGCAAGCGCCAAATTGGCCTATCAATTTACTTTTAACCAACCCGATACATTGGGTGGTATTCAAATGTTCTTTAACCAAACGCTCAACAGTCCGTATTTTAAATACTTTTATTTAAAAGTATGGTCATCACTGAGTCCCGAAACTGTGGTTTATACTTCAAAACGTCTGCGCCCCGAAATTTTAGATAGCATTAATGAATTCTATACTTACGAGATCGACGATATAAATCTTATTTTGAACGGAACATTTTATGTAGGTTGGCAGCAGGAAACAGAAGATAACCTGAATGTTGGTTACGACAGAGATATCGATTCAAAAAGCCATTTGTTCTATAATGTTGACGGAACCTGGGCCGGTTCTTCGCTGAGTGGCTCGCTGATGATGCGTCCTTTGGTAGGTACAAATTGGAGAAAATATTTAACCGGAATAAAAGAAACTTCGCCTCCTCATTTCGCTTATGCATTGTTTCCAAATCCCGCAAGTGGAAATGAAATTACACTTTCGTTACCTTCAAGCTTCGATACTGAAAAAGACCGCAATAACATAACTATTGAAATGTTCGATTATATGGGTCGCAGTTTAATGCAGAGACCTTATGCCGAAAAACTTGATATTTCAGGCCTTAGCGATGGTATCTATTACGTAAAGCTCACGAACAAAATATCGAACGAAACTTCCGTCAACAAACTGGTTATTACCAGATAACTATAATTATACAGATGGCTGACGAAGACGGTTTGATTGAGGAAGAAAAAGAATTCTACGAACACCATCGTTTCGTTGCTGATCCGGGTCAAACCATGATCAGGATTGATAAATTCTTAACGGACAAAATAACAAATGTTTCCAGAAGCAAAATTCAGAGCGCTTCGGATGCTGATGCAATACTGGTTAACAATAAACCCGTAAAGTCAAGCTATAAGGTCAAACCGGGTGATGTAATTTCGGTTGTGATGCCTCATCCGCCCCACGAATTTGAACTTATTGCCGAAGATATTCCCCTGAACATCGCGTACGAAGATGATGAGCTGATCATCATAAACAAAGAAGCTGGCATGGTAGTTCATCCGGGTCATGGTAATTATACGGGAACGATGCTGAACGCCTTATTGTATTACTTTAGGAACGACTCGAAGTCTCAACCTTTTCTGGTACACCGCATCGATAAAGATACTTCAGGTATTTTGGTTGTGGCTAAGAACGAAATAAGTCAGGCTTCCTTGGCGAAATATTTCTTTGATCATGACATTGAGCGAAAATACTGGGCTTTGGTTTGGGGTGATTTTGAAACTGATGAAGGAACCGTTGAAGGGAATATTGGCCGGAATTTCCGGAACCGCTTGATGATGGATGTTTTTCCCGATGGGTCGCAGGGGCGTCATGCGGTTACTCATTATAAGGTTTTGGAGCGCTTTCGCTATGTAACTCTTATCGAATGTCAGCTCGAAACCGGAAGAACTCACCAGATCAGGGCGCACATGAAATATATTGGCCATCCGCTGTTCAACGATGAATTATACGGTGGCAATGCAGTATTGAAAGGCACTACTTTTACTAAATACAAACAATTTGTAATGAATTGTTTCCAGTTGATTCCCCGTCAGGCTCTGCATGCAAAATCCCTGGGGTTTATTCATCCAAAAACCAATAAAAAAATATTTTTCGATTCCGAACTGCCTGATGATATGCAGCAGGTACTTTTGAAATGGAAAAATTATATCAACACGGGTCACGAGTTTTCGTAAGGAAACTTGGAAATACTTAAAAAAATTGTAATTTTGAACAAACAAATCTTTAATACAATGGAAAACGAAAAAGCTCTCGAGATCATAAAAAGCGCCATTCTCATGGAAGTCAGAGGACAGGCTTTCTATAAAAGCGTTGTAGAACGAACCAATAACTCTGATATAAAAAACATTTTTAACATCATGGCAGATGAAGAAAAACTTCATGCCGATTTTTTAACCAAGCATTATTTAACTATTAAACAGGGCTTATCTCCCGAAACGATATTGCTGCCAAAGGAAACTTCTGAAAACATCGTAAATTTAATTCTGTCTAAAGATATTAAGAATCAAGTTTCAGGTGCAGGTTACGAAGCTGCTGCTATTTCAGCATCAATTGATATGGAAAATAAAGCGGTTGAAATTTATACTAATTTTGCCAATGAAACAACGGATCATGAGATCAAGGAACTCTTCTTCTGGCTTGCCAATTGGGAAAAAGGCCATGTGAAGATGTTGAGTGAGCTTGATAAGGAATTGCGCGAAAAGATCTGGTTCGATAATAATTTCTGGCCGTTCTGATCAATTCACCGGACTATAGTCGGAATATCTTTCTACAGGAGCATATCCTGCATCTGTAATAATTTTTTTTAGTTCTTCCACATTCATGTGCGGTGATGTTTCTTGTGCACCTGCCAGCGAATATATCTTTGTAGAATTGTTAATAGTTCCGTCAATATCGTCGACACCAAAAGAAAGCGAAAGTTGCGCGGCTTCTTTGCCCAGCATTGGCCAATATGATTTTATATGCGGAAAATTATCCAGAAATATTCTTGAAACGGCATAGTTTCTCAAATCTTCCAGAAGCGATACTTCTTTCAGATCTGACATGGAGTTGTTTTGGTTCTTGAATTTCAACGGAATAAAAGCATTAAAACCCGAAGTAATATCCTGCAGATTTCGTAAACGAAGCATGTGGTCGATGCGATGGGCATAATTTTCAATATGCCCGTAAAGCATGGTTGCATTCGAAAAGATACCGCTACGGTGAGCCGAGTTATGAATGTTTAGCCATTCGGTGGATGAGGTTTTGTCCGGACAAATTTTGCGGCGTATTTCTTCATCAAATATTTCGGCACCCCCCCCGGGAATTGATCCCAGGCCTGCCCCGATCAGCAATCGGAAACCTTCTTCATAATTTATTTTCTCTTTCTGAAACACATAGTGCAGTTCGGCAGCAGAGAAAGCTTTGATGTGAATATGCCGGTTGATATTTCGTATTGTTTTTACAATGTCAATGTATTCGGTTAAGGTAGCTTCAGGATGTGTTCCCCCGGTGATATGAATTTCGTTTATGGCCTTATCAAGCTGATATATTTTTTCGGCAATTTCATCCAGACTCAGTCGCCAGGCACCAGGTGTCCCGTTCTTTTTACGATAGGAACAAAACCGGCAATTGCACACGCAAATATTGGTCGGTTCCAGATGTATATTTTGAATAAAAAAAACATTGTTACCGGTCTTTTTGTCTTTAATATGGCTAGCCAGTAAAGCTAAAAGCCCAAGTTCGGCCTTCGTGTATAAATAGTATGCTTCGTCGGGTGAAATGCGTTCAGATGAAAGCACTTTCTCAGCTATTTTCTTTTCTTCAGCATTTTCGATGAAGTTATTTTCAACAAAAAAAGGCAGTGTATCTTTCATGATTCGATAAAAAAAACTGTCCGAAAATTAGCGTTTTCGGACAGTTCGAATTTGTACAGCCGTAAACTATTTTACGATACTTATTTTTTTAATAATGGTTTTATCCCCATTGTTGATATTCAGAAAATAAAATCCATTAGGACTATCCGCGAAATCAATTTTCAACAAATGTGTTGGCGTTCCGTTATAGTTGATCTCTTTTACCAAAGAGCCTACCAGATTGTAAACTTTAATGCTGACTTTACTGTACATGTATGCTCCAAAATCAATATTCACGTTTTGTGCAGCCGGATTCGGATAAACGGCTATGTTATCTTTACTGGTTTCGGGAATACCATAATCAGGTTTGCACATGATCGGGAATATGGTGTGCGAAACGCTGTATTTCCAGGAAGTAGAATCCGTATATGGATACCAGTTTCCGTTCCGCCACTGTTCCCAGGCTGTATTGGGCATAGCCTGACCGTTCTTATTGGTCATCAGAACAATGCTGTCGCCCACAAGAGTGGGTAGTTCTATACCCAGAAAATATGAATTGGAGATCGAAAGCGGTGTCGGGAACATGAGATTGGTGTAAGCATGATTCGATACATCTGTGCAAATTTGTTGTATAGGGATGGAATCACTCAGCAGAACATTTCCGGGCGAGCCACCGGGGCCTGTATTATCCCATACTTTTACAGGAACATGATACGGTGTTGTTTTCCAGGTTGCCTTACCGAACTTAAAGTTCACTCCAACCAACAGATTGTATGGAGAAGAAGGTGTGAAGGAATTTGCTTTTGCTTTGTCGGAATATCCGTTGGTTCCCGAAATATAACCGTAAACACCGCTCGGGTAATGAATGGAATACATCACCATGTCGCCGGTGAACGGATAGTTCAATGTGTCGCAGGTTTTGTCAGCAGTTACCGTACCAACATAAATGTAATTTGTCTTTGTATTCGTGTTGTTGCTGGTGCTGTTTGTTGCGGTAAGCGAAACCGTATAGAGGCCTGCAGTGTTATATTGTATTCCAGTGGGGCTTTGCAGTGTTGATGTGGCAGGGGTTCCTCCTGTGAAGGTCCATGCCCAGGAAGTGGGGCTGGCTGTCGACAGGTCAGTAAAGTTTACCGTGCCTCCTACGGGTATCGAAGTTGGAGTGCCCACAAAATTGGCAACCACGTTGGTTCCGCTGCCGCAGTAACTACCTGTGAGGCTTGTGATACCAGTATTATCCGGATCTAACCAGTCTTTTAGCCGGGTGGCTGCAGTGGTACCGTTCAGATCCCACGAATAATATATCTTTCCGTAAAAATCAGAAGCTGTCAGGTTTGAACAATCCGAACCGCCTCCTGTCAGATCGCCTATATCCAAACCATTGTTATTGAAAATAGGGGAGCCCGACGAACCGCCCTCCGTAACACCGTCTCCGCTGGCTGTTGCCACCCAGTAAACCTGCCAGTGCGACATAATGCCGCTGCCGTTCCAGTCGGAAGTTGTGAGCGCTGAGGTGTAGGTAGATATTTTTTTGATGTCACCGGCAGGGTGATGTATGCCCACACCGCTTGGGCTTGCTGTATTGGTGCGGTCCCAACCGTTGTAATACGGATTAAAAGTAGGAGCCTGGCTTAGCTGAACCAGAAAAAAGTCGGAACCAGTAGATCCGCCTGTTCCTCCTTTGGCTTTCAATGTACAACCTGTCATGGAATTTGAACCGGGTTCTGTTGTGGGGTTAGCGCAGGCAGCAGCTTCGTAATTAAAATAAAACACCCATTGGGTCAGGTCGGCTGTAGTGGCAGCATCGCCGCAATGGTCGGCAGTGAGCAGATATGGCGTGCAATCCTGACGCTGATTGTTTAACAGTGTTCCCGAGCACCATCCGTAAGAGGCGCCTTCTTTAACGAACACCCGGGCAACACCTTTTTTCTGATCTTGCCAGTTGGTTCCTTCAGGGCAGTTCACGTTCACTTCGCAACTTCCCGAATTGCCAAATTCTTTTTCTCCGTTATAGTATTTAAAATCGCGGTAAACGTAGGCAATTTCAGAAATATTTATGATGCTGCGCCCAATGGTTCGCGAGGGTTCGTAATATTCCAAAATGGTTGATTCGCCAGCAATCAATTCGGTGGCAAACAAACCGCTGTCGGTATTGTTGTCTTCGGTATATCCGCCTTTGATCTGCGTTTTGCTTTCGTTATATAAATACAATTTTGCACCGGGTGGCAACCAGAAATGGTTGTAGTAAATCCCCAAAGCAAGTGCATCGGGGCAGGTAATTTTCAGTCGCCAGACACGATCGCCGTTAGCAAGAACTTCCCAGGTGCCCGAGTTGTTCAGGTTGATATTCACATAAAGCGAACGGGCCACTTTGCGCAAAACCCCGTTCTTGCTGTCCTGTTTATCTTCCTGCTGGATGATGCTCATATCGGGTTTTGGCAATATCTTCACATCGTACTTTTCCGAAAGGGTTTTGTTTTTTATGCTGTAAGGTGTGCCACCAAGGCTTTGCTGTGCCTGTGTTTTTACTGAAAAAAGAAAAATAACGATAACAATGAATAAATATTTTTTCATGGATTTGAATTGTTGAAACTAAAAGTGCTTGCAAATTTATAAAAAAACTTGTGATAGCGATTCTTGCTTTGAAATATTAACGCATTTTTGGTGTTGCCGCCTCAATAAAATATTATCCTAAAACCGTTGAGTCATCAATAAGCGTTGGTCAATATCTGTCGGAAGTCCTCATCCGTCATTTTATAGTGATTGCCGTTCACCTTGTTGATGTTTAGGTTTTCGATCAGGGCATTGAGCTCTTTTTCGTTAACCGAACTGCTCAACCCTACCTGATGCAATTTGGTGGGCGAACCTATCTGTTCGAAGAATTTTTCGAAACAATGTATGGTTTCGTTGGCGCTCGTCACTCCGAAAATATTAGAGCCCATCAACAGCAACGAAGGCTCAAGGCTTTCTTTGAAATGTTTCATCCAGGCAGGATAGGCTATGGAAAGTGATGCTCCATGCGGCACATCATACAAAACCGACAAAGCGTGCCCCAAGCCGTGTACACCCCAATCGCCCGACTTTTTACCGAATGCCGTTGTTCCGTTCAGGGCGCAGGTGGCTGCAAACATTATCTTTTCGCGGTAGCTGTAGTTGTGCAGATCGTCCATCAGCAGCGGGCCATATTCAACAGCTTCTTTGATGATAGAAAAAATAAACTTATCGGTCAGAGTGGTTTCTCCCGCTCCGAAATATCCTTCCAGCGCGTGGGCTATCAGGTCGACAATGCCATAAGCGGTATAATTGGCAGGCACTGTAAGGGTATATTGGGGATCGAGAAAGGAATGTTTCGGGAAAATAAGCGGACTGTAATATCCGGGCTTTTGTTTGGTTTGGTCGTTCTGCACCACGGCAAAAGCGTTCATCTCCGTGCCCGTGGCAGCCAGCGTCAACACGGCGATAAGGGGCAGGGAATGAATTGGTTTTACTTTGTTATCGAACAGATCCCAGGCTTTGTTGGGCAAAGGAATGGCAAGCGCCATAATTTTTGCAGAGTCGATAACGCTGCCGCCGCCAACGGCAATCACCACATCCACCTTATTGTCGCGACCAAGTTTGGCTGCTGCATCTACATCGCCGATAACCGGGTTGGATTTTATGCCCGAATATTCGAACACCTTGGCATGAGCCAGATTCAATTGTTCCATCACCTGTTGGTAAATGCCGTTCGATTTAACCGAGTTTTTGCCGCACACCAGCAGCACACGTTTGCCGTAGTTTTCCATAACTGCGGGCAGCTGGGTTATGATGTTTCTGCCGAAATGAAGGCAGGTAGGATTGTAAATTGTAAAGGTTTCCATGATTATGTTGTTTCTGCAAAGTTAACTAAAAAAGCTCTTCGGCCTGCTATTCTTCATAAAAACGCACAGTGTTCGCCGTAAGGAATTCTTTGATAACATTTGCATGTATGCATTGGCCGAGGTGGATGAACGGATAGTCGGATATTTTTTTGGTGCGGTTGTTTATGGCGAATTCTTTTTCATCGATATCGAAACCAAGATGCAGGTGTTTGGTTGAAAACTGCATGCCGTAAACAATTCCGTTGGTGTCGAACAAGGGTCCGCCGCTTTGACCGCGCAAACCGGGAGTGCTCATTTCAATACCCCAGGCTTTTTTAGTGTCTTCGGCCAGAAAACGGGTGAGCATACCCTCGATGGGGAAGCGGGGAGAGGTGTTGAGGCCGGTTTCGGTCCAACCGATGTCGTCGGTGGTTTCGTTATAAGCATAATTGGTAAATTCCGGAAAGGGAAACCCCAAACGGCACAAAAAAGCGCCCTGCTTTATGTCGGCCGTGTTCTTTTTAAATACGGCATGGCCCGCGTAGCCAAGGTTTTTGTAGTCGTTGAATTTCAGTATGGCCATATCGTATTGCGGATGCACGAACCAGGTGAAGCCCGACATGCTGTCGACACAATCGACAAAGGTTACTTTGCTTTGTATCACGCTGTCGGCGGTGAGTTTATATTTTTGTTCGAGGCCCGCCAACATGCGTTTGAATTTGGCGTCGCGCGGCAGTTTGTCGCGTTCGGCTCTGAAGTTGTTGTAGGTGCTGCTGAGCTTATCGGAATTCATGAGCATGTCGATAACATGTTTGCAGGTGACGGCATAGCCTTCGTCGTTCACGAAGAAGAGGGTGGCGGCCCCGGGAACAATCTGTTTGCCACCGTAGGTGCGCGTTATGGTATGTATGGGGCGGGTGAAAGCGGCGGTTTTTTCGATGGCTTGTATGAACATGCTGCGGCTTTTAAATTAATTATCAAAGATAAGGCGATTTGGCGAGGGGGCAATAGGGAAGTGGCTAAAGTGAGCTAAAGTTTGGAGTGCCTAAAGTTGAAAGTTAGCCATTAGACATTAGCCACGAGCCATGAATTTGGCGATTGGTGATTTATTTTAGCCAAAAGCCATTGGCCACGAGCCATGAATAAGACGATTGGTGATTAGCAGTTTGACAAATATTAAACCAGGACTGGTGTCGATTATAAAAAGTTAGTTATCGAATAACCCCACTCGCTCGAGTCTCCAATGCGGGTGTAAAGGTTAATCCATTTTCAATACCTGTCCACTCTTTAGCGGATTGTAACTTTTTCAAATTAAGCTTTTCCTTTCCCAAACCCCCATGTTTATTCTGTAATTGACATCCATACAAATGTAATCGACATCCATTATAATGCGAACGACATCCATTTTAATGTTTATAACATCCATACTAATGCGAACAACATCCATTATAATATTATTAACATCCATTATAGTGTTAACGACATCCATACAAATGTAAATGACATACATTCTGTTGCTGATAACATCCATACAAATGCTAACAACATCCATACAGATGTAGACTACATCCATTAAAATGTTAACGACATCCATACCGATGTTTATTACATCCAAATTTATTTTTACGATGTTGAAAATAGATAGATAATTGTTCGTGTCTTATTTTAGACTATCCCTGATGCTCAATGCATCATTATTAATCTATTTTGTGGTCTTAAAATAGAGTTTTATACAATTCTTCAGACAATGAACAAATACGAAAAAGCTGCTATTTGACTCAATCTCCGCTTGAGTCGTAATATTATCGCACACTTCATGTTTTGTCCCTTCAGGGGACGTGTTGATTGGAAGGTTACTTGCTCTATGAACCCGATAAAAAAAGTAATAAGTTCTCTATTTCATAATACACTTAATAATTTCAATGATCTTGTCGTTATCTTTTTCATTGAAATCTCTCGAAAAAGGTTCGATGCCCACATTCAGATGCAGATTGAGGGGTTTGGTGTCGGTAAGTTTTTTCAGGTCGGCGGCACGTATGGGATATTCGGGCGCATATTCCGACCAGGTTTGATCATCATAGTGCATCACGGGTTTAACGGTTTGTGTGCCGTGTAGCACCAGGTTTTTCCATCCCGAAAGTTTGATGGTGGCAGGGTCTTTTGGGTTTATCTGTTCTTTCAGCGCTCCGCTGATCCAGAAATTTAGTGTTAAGGTGTAGGCAGTATCGTTTCGGTTGATGATCACAAAAAAATTATCCGTTCCGGTGAGCTTGGTTTTAATTTTTTCTATAGTCGCTCCGGTTTTTGGGTCGGTTTTATCGACATAAAATGTGCAATCGCTTTTTTTCTGCGAAAATACGTTAAGAGATAGTGAAAAATAAAGCAAAAAACTCAATAAAATTTTCAGATGTTTCATCGTTGTAAAAAATTTTATACAAAATTACAAAAATTTGTACCAATAAAACTCAGTCCGTAAAATTCATCTTTATGCTTATGGCAGCGAAGAATAAACAAAATCCACGGAACTAGAAATTGCTTTTAACCGCTTTACGATAATTTATTTTTTAAATGATTGAGAATAATGAACTTTATTTTTTTATATTTGCATAAGTCTTAATGTAAGTAATTTATAAATCACCAAACACCAGCCCCATGAAGAAAATGTTTTTACGCATTCATCTTGTAATTTTTGTTGCTTTCGGCATCCTTTGCATCAGCGGGTTTACCGGCAGCGCCCAAATAACCCGATCGGGAAAGAACTTCACAGTAGTCTACAGCCAGCCAAAAGGCAACGAAATGACCTTGCAGTTCGCACCGGGAACCTTCAATATCACCCCGCGCACCGAGGGAGGCATCACCTATTCGGATCTGAATTTCGCCGACAAAGGAGTTGTTACCACGAAAAACGGTTATGCCGAACTTCCCATCATTCATGCATCGGTTGAATTGGCTCCCGACAAAAATGTGAGCATGCAGGTTGAAAACGGAACCTATACAGATTATACCCTCAACTATCCGCTTCTGCCTTCGAGAGGAACCATCTACCGCAATCAGGATCCCTCAACGATTCCTTACACGGTCGATCCTGCTTCTTTGGTCGATGCATGGTATCCTGTCGACAATGCAACTACCGTTGATCCCTTCATCATCCGCGATGTGAGAGGCACCAGCGTGTATGTTTATCCCATGCAATACAATGCCGTGAAAAATGTTCTGCGTGTTTACAATACCATTACTGTAAAACTCATTGAAAATAATACTCCCGTTGTGAATCCGCTGACCAATTTCTCAAAGTCGGTGGTGAGCGAAATGGACAATCTATATCAATCCGTTTTTATCAACTACAACACCCTGAAAACCTCATGGACTCATGAAATAGGCGAAACCGGCCATATATTGGTTTTCTGTACTGCCCGCGATACGACAGTTATTAAACCTTATATCCTTTGGAAAAAACAAATGGGATATAAAGTAACGCGTCAGATAGTGGCTACAGCAACCAATGTAAAAACCACAATCGCTACAGCTTATGCCAGCGATCCGAGTCTTTTTTATGTACTGCTGGTTGGCGGTTGGGCCGATATTAAAAGCGATGCAGCCAGCGGAGCTCCAATGGATCCGATGTTGGGTTGTGTGGTTGGTACAGATAATTATCCTGATATATGCATAGGGAGGTTCTCGGGCACTTCCTCCGCTCTTATCACCACTCAGGTAGATAAAACCATTGCCTATGAAAAAACTCCTACCGTTGGCGGAACCTGGTATAAAGCAGCTTTGGGAGTTGCTTCCAGCAAAGGTCCCGGCGACGATAATGAACTGGATTACGAACATATTGCAAATATCTGGACAGGCAGGTTAAGCACCTTTACATATACCACACAGTATACCGATTACGATCCGGGTGCAACGGTTGCTGGCGTTTCAACCCCCGTTAACAGTGGTGTGGGCATTATTAATTTCAGCGGCGACGGTGCTATCACCGGATGGGCTCAAAGCGGCTTTTCCGTTTCCAATGTAAACAGTTTGACCAATGGCGATAAATTACCGTTTATTTTCTCTGTTTCATGTGTTATCGGATCGTTCCAAAGTCCTACATGCTTTGCCGAAGCCTGGCTGCAAAAATCGGGCGGCGGAGCCATTGCTATGATAGGTTCAACCATCAATCAGTCGTGGAATCCCCCGATGCTCGGACAGGACTATATGAACGACTTGCTCGTTGGAGGTTATACATACGCCAATAATACTTCTCATCCGGGAGCCGGCACCAATACCGACCACGGAAAAACTCATTTTTCATCTATTGTTCTTAATGGCGATATACTGATGTATACCGAAGACAATTCGGCTCTGGATATCATGCAAACCTGGACCACCTTTGGCGATCCTTCTCTGCAGGTTAGAACCGATACTCCTAAAAACATTACTTTGTCCGATTCGATCGTTCCTACAAACTCGTTTACAACCAATGTTCATGTGGGCGGGGTAGCATTTCAAAATGCTCTGGTATCATTGTGGGATGGCGTTAATCAGCCGTTCTCAGGGCTAACCGATGCTTCGGGCAATATAACCATCACGCATACTCTGGCAGCAGGAACTTCTGCTAAACTAACCATCACAGGTTTTAATCTCAACACCAAAATTAAAGATGTGGTTATAACTGACGTAACCGATGTTCCAACCCAAACCCCTGTTGACAATACTGTGAATGTATTTCCAAATCCTGCAACCGGAACGGTCACCTTATCAGTGAATAGTCCTGCCAACGGAAAATACACGCTTGAAGTAATAAATCTTTTAGGAGATGTTGTGTTCACCGATGCTTTCGAAAAGAACAGTCCTTCTTTCAACAAAACCATCGATCTGTCGAAAGTTGCAAAAGGTTCTTATCTGGTTAAATATTCGAGCGAAGGAACTGTTGGCTACAAGAAGTTGATACTGTATTAAGATAAAATTGAAACAAAAAAGAAAGCCGTTCAATTCGAACGGCTTTCTTTTTTTCTGTAAGTATCAACCTAATCCTTCAGAAAATTCAAAATAGTGTTCACATACAGTTCGGGCTGTTCGATAGCAATTGAGTGTCCTGCATTGGGTATGATGACCATTTTGTGATTTGTAAACAGTTCAGTATATTCGTTGGCATAGCCCCATTTAATACCGTCGCATTGGCCGCGCAAGATCAGAACGGGGACTTTGCATTGTTTGAGTACACTCCGCTTGTCGGGCGCTGCTTCAAAACTTTGGGTGGTTTTCACCATACAATAAAACCCCGAACCGCTTTCAAGTTTTCCATTCATGGATGTATCGCATAGGGTTGACAAACTCATCACGTGATTCAGCAGAACTGAAAAGCCATCCATCTCGGCATCGGATGCCAGCTTAAAGTTAAACGTAGTAGCACAGAACTCCACAAAACGGGCGCGCAGATTATAAGCTTTTTCTTTACCGAGCCTGTTGGTGAACGAAGGTTTTTTAAGATGCAGGCTGTCGGGTGCTTTTATCTTTTCCAGATCTTTATGCACAGGCAAGATAGGGCCGGGCCCCGTAAAAATGATCTTTTCCACTTTGTTGGGATTGTCGGCAACAAATTCCGTTGCCAGCAATGCCCCCCACGATTGACCTATCAATATCACTTTAGCGGCACCTATCTTTTTAACGATCTCTTCCATATCTTTTTTGTGCCTTTCGACAGTATACTGGTTGATGTTTTTCAGTCGTGCCGAAAATCCACAGCCTATCTGGTCGTATAAATAAACATCATATCCGCTGTCGGCAAGTGGTGTGAGTGATCGGATATTGCGGTCGTAAATAGGTTCGCCCGGACCTCCCTGCAGGAAAATGACCGGATAAGGTTTTTTCTTGCCTTTGGCAGCTAACAAAGTATAGGCAATTTGCGAGCCTGTCGGTAAATCCCAGTATTGGGTGCCGGCTCTTTTTTGCATAGCCGGAACATAATAGCTGCGCGGAACCAAAACCAATAACGAAAGAATAGCGATGGAAGCGATTATGGCATATTTGATGAATTTGGAGTTCTTTCTGTCCATTTTTTTCAGATTTATGAAGACGGGCTTCAAATTTATTGGATAAACTGAATTAAGCTGATTTTATTTTAATATGCTATCCGTTTCCGGATCACTTTGGTAAAATAGTTAAAAATAATTGATCCCCGATTTGAGGGAAATTATCCGTTCCAGTTTTTTTATGTCGCGATAGCAAAGAAAAAGCGGGATGATGCCAAAAACACCGAACGAGCAATCGATCATTCTCCAGTAAAAAGGTATTTCACGTATAGAGCCGGCAATTAAAGCAAGCGGTATCACCATTAAACAGGCTATCATTCCGAATTGAATAACCCAAATGTTTTTCACAGGGTTCATTAGCGGGCCAATAAATGCAACACCAATAACAATATGGGCAAATGCAAGCCAGTCGGTTCCATAGCTCAGATAGGGATAATTTTGGTTGGTTGATACTACGGCAACATATACTTTTTGAACCCATGCTCTTAAAAATTCAGGCAACCACCCGATATGGCCGTTGGCAAACGAAAGTTGGGTTTCAATTGGGAAAGCCGTTATGCCACTCAACACTAATCCCGTTATGAATAAAATGATCCACAACCGGATCCTGTATCTGAGCTTTTCTTCCGAAAGTGTTTTCATTTTTTACGGCAATATAAACCTATCAATTCTCCTTTTGCAAGTATATGATCTTTCATAGCGTTCTCAATCTCCGCTCTCGTGGCTCTGGCATCGAGTGCCAATTCGCTGTCAAGTGCATAGATCCTGAAATGATAGTGATGTGTTCCGCTAGGAGGACAGGGTCCGCCATATTTTGTATTTCTGAAATCGGTAGTACCGTATTTTGCTCCCGGGATATTGGCAGCATTTTCATCGATCTGAATTGTGGCGGCCGGAATATTAAATATAAGCCAGTGTACCCAAACTTTTGAGGGTGCATCGGGATCATCGCATATCAACACATAGGTTTTCGTTTTTTCAGGGCCTTTGGTCCACGAAAGTTGCGGCGAAACGTTCTCTCCGTTGCAGGTATATTTATCCGGTATCAGATTGTTGGGTTTAAAAGCATTGCTGCTTACCGTAATTTCAGTGTTCGGATCCGATGTACAATTGACAAAAAGCGGAACTACAGCGATCATCATCATAATTAACGTAAATTTAGTCATGCCTGGTGCTTTATGATAAAAAAGAGTGTTGCACAACGCAACACTCTTGTAAAAAAGGAACATTAAACAGTAACGAGATTAATTTACCTGAATATCAAATGGCAAACGGGCCTGAATGCCTTTATGCGATTTAAGATTTTGCAGATATTCGTAGTAAATATAATTTTCGCCCAAAGCCGCTTTTATTTCTTCGCTTCTTTCGTCGCCCGTCAGGCTTTCAATAATTTGTGTAAACGGGTCTTTGAATTTCGGATAGTCAGTGATCTTATAATCGGTAAGGCCGGCAAGTTTGGCAGCTTCGTCTATAGCTTTTTGCAAACCGCCGATATCGTCAACCAAACCGATACGTTTTGCATCAATACCCGACCAAACGCGACCCTGACCAATTGAATCAACATCTGCAGCAGTCATTTTTCTGCCTTCGGCAACATGACTGACAAATACTTTATAGGTATGTTCAACCTGATTGGTCAACACGCCGGTTTCAAATGGTTCCAGACTTCTGTAAGTGGTGATATAATCGGAATGTTTATTAGTGGCAACCATATCAAAAGTAATACCGAGCTTATTTTTAAAGAAATCACCCAAATTGGGTATTAAACCAAAAACACCTATCGAACCTGTTAGCGTGTTGGGTTGAGCGTATATTTTCGAAGCACCGCAGGCAATATAATAACCTCCCGAAGCGGCAACATCGCCCATCGAAACTACAACGGGTTTTACTTTGCGTGCCAATACTACTTCGCGCCATATCACTTCTGAAGCTAACGCACTGCCGCCCGGAGAATTTATACGCAACACAATGGCCCGAACCGAACTGTCGCCTCTGGCATCTCGTATGGCTTCCGACAAACCATCGGAGCCTATGCTCTTTTCATCACCTTTTCCGCTGCCTATTTCGCCGGTTGCATAAACAACAGCAATTTTCTTTTTCCCGAAAGTGATTCGGGTTTTTCCTTCCTTGCTGTTCAAAAACTTCGTGAGCGAAACAAAAGAGATATCTTCATCTTTGCCCATGCCCAACTTGGTATTAATAGCAGCCAATACTTCATCGCGGTAATATAATTTATCAACCAGTTTATATTTTAAAGCATCTTCGGCGGTCTGTATCTTTAAACTGTCGGCTATCAGGTTCAGGTCAGCATTGCTGATATTGCGCATGGCAGAAATACCATCCAGCATTTGTTTCCAAATTCCGTCGAGCAGTTTTTGATATTGTTCGCGGTTGGCATCGCTCATTTTATCCAGGATAAAAGGTTCGATAGCACTTTTAAATTTACCGTGACGGATGATCTGAGCTTTGACATCTAATTTTTCAAGTGTCCCTTTAAAGAACATCAGTTCGGCAGCTAATCCCTTGAAAGTGATGGAACCTTGCGGATTCAGATATATCTGGTCGGCAACACTAGCTAAGTAATAGGCCTTTTGAGTATAATCATCGCTATAGCTGATGATAAATTTCCCCGATTTCTTAAAATCGAGCAGAGCATTTCTGATCTCTTCTATGCTTGCAATTCCGGCAGGCACATCGTTAAGGTCTAAAAATATCCCTTTGATCTTATTATCCGTAGCTGCACGTTTCAGTGCTTTCAAGATATTATCCAATCCCTGGCTTTTTTTCGATTCCATCGAAGAAAAATTAAAATCTGCAAAAGGATTGTTCGAGGTTCTGTCGGGAATAGCCTGATCGAACTTCAGTGTCAACACCGAGTTTCTGTCGATCTCAACGGTGGTCTTTTTGGTAAACGATGCTATCGATACCAGCATCGAAAAGAAAATGAGACACATGATCAGTGATAAGACGAAATAACCGGCCATCGAAGCCAGCATCATTTTAAAAAATTGTTTCATAATTATTTTGTTTTATTTGGTTGAACTTGGATTTGTTGTGTAAAAATACAATTAAAAAGCACCCTTTTTGACTATTTAAGTAAATATTTGTTACAAACCGCAATCAAAATTATTCCTATTTTTATACTTTCATTTTTCAATACTCGTAATTATGGTCTGTTTTTCGCTCGGCAGCAATCTTGGTGACAGAATTTCTTTTCTGCAACAGGCAATAGTGTTGCTTACTGAGCGGGTCGGCCTTCCCGTTTCACTTTCTTCGGTCTACGAAACCGAACCCTGGGGCGTTGAAGGACATCAGAATTATTTAAATGCTGTGGCCTGGTTCAATACAATTCTTTCGCCCAAAGAAGTATTGGTAACGATATTAAATATCGAAAAACAATTGGGTCGTATTAGGGTAGAAAACAAAGTAGAACCCCGCAACATCGATATTGATATCCTTTTCTACGACGACATCATCATCAACAAAGAAGGATTGGTCATCCCGCATCCTTTCATACAATATCGTAAATTTGTACTCGTTCCTCTGACCGAAATTTCCGGTGGATTCATGGTTCCCGGAAAAAATGCCACTGTCAGCGAATTATTGAACGATTGTAACGACTCTTCAACTATAATCAAAACCGAACTAAGCCTGCAAAAATGAAATACAATTTTATTGCTATTGAAGGCAATATAGGTGCCGGAAAAACATCTTTAGCAACAAAGATATCGGAAGAATATAATGCACGGCTTATTCTGGAGCAATTTGAAGACAATGCATTTCTGCCGAAATTTTATAAAGAACCTCAAAAATATGCCTTCCCGCTTGAGCTAACGTTTCTGGCCAGTCGGTATCAGCAGTTGAAAGATAAACTCTCGAGCTCCGACCTATTCAGCCCCTTCACTGTTTCCGACTATTATATTTATAAATCGCAGATCTTTGCAAAAAAGACCTTGCCCGACGATGAGTTTGCCCTATACACACGATTATTTCAAATAATTAACTCAACCCTTCCCAAGCCCGACCTTTTGGTGTATTTATATGTTGAGGTTCCCGGGCTGAAAAAAAACATCATTAAAAGAGGCCGTGTCTACGAGCAGGACATTGAACACGAATATCTCGAGCGTATACAGTCGGGCTATTTCGAATTTATCAAACAGCAGCAAGATCAGCGCATATTAATACTCGATATCAATAATATCGATTTTGTTCACAACGCCAATGATTACAGAATTATTTCAAGCCTTATCATGGAAGACTATCCTATCGGAATTCATAGGGTAGTAATATAGTTCCCGATCCGAAACAGCAAAAAAAAACTCCGGCTTTGGCCGGAGTTTTTTTGTAAAAAAGTTCGAATAATTATTTTATAGCATCCTGGAAAGCGCCATCCTTCAAATATTTCAGGAATTCTCTGTCACCGGCAGCTTCTTTTTTGTATTTCGAATCAGCCTGACATGCTTTCTTAATAAATTCATACATCACCGAAGTGTTAGATGTACGGGCAGCATTAACAGCTATCAGATAATAAACAGCAGCAGTTTGTGGTTTGGTGCAATCCAAAGTTTGTTGTGCACCGGCTGTGTTACCCGAAAGCAATTGAGCCAAAGCAATATTGTATTTGCATTTTTTGCCGCCAAATGAAGTTAATGCACCGGCATAGTCGCCTTTTCTGATTTTCAGAACGCCTTCGTTGTAGCTAACATCAATATTTTTAGCTTTTGCATCGCTGAAATATTTTGCAGCTTCGTCGTCGTTTTTATTCCAGAAAGCCAAAACACCAAGGTTATAAAGAATCTGTCCGTTGTTCGGGTTCAAAGTGTTGGCTTTGTTCAGATAATTTGCAGCTTCGTCGGTTTTGCCTAATTCCAGAGCACAGGCACCGGCATTGTTGAATGCTTTCCAATCCTGAGGATAAAGGGTAGTTGCCGATTTGTAGATCTGATATTTGGTAGCAACATTATCGGTTAAAGTAGCTGAATATAAAATTTCTTTGTTATCCAGTTTGTCAGGAGCTGTAGTCGAAAGCATGATGATATCTTCTTTCGATTTTTTAGGCTCATAGCAATTAACAACAAATTCGGCTCTTCTCAATACAGAAAGCATTGTTTCAACGTCAGCATAAATAACGGTCATGTCTTTTATTGCTTTTTCTCTTTCTTCTTTTTTAGCCTGACTTTTGATCACGTTTTCGATAGTTTGTTTCTGAGGAAGTGCTGAAGCATTCAGCGCTTTCATGAAACCGTCAAAATCTTCACCTTTCGAAACCACGTTGATTGGCAGTGGTGTTTCTTCTTTTTTAGCAGTTGGGGTTACTTTCGTACCTTTTGCAGGAACAACAGCCGGAACAGCACCATTGATCAATTTTTTGTCTTTCAACAGTTTTTTGATCTGAGCGTCAAACCAATCTTTTCCGGTTTTGCCGCGTTCTTCCGACAGTTTTTGGTTCAGGGTAAGTTCACCTTCTGGTGATGCCCATGCATTGATGTCTATACTTTTAATTTTCCAGTTTTTCGTAAGGAAAGCCATCACCGAATCCAACAAAGCAGCATTGCCTTTATCTTTATTCAAAGCCAGGCTCATGTTCAAATTCGATTTGTTGTATTCAAAATACAAATTCCCTTTTTTGGTGATGATGGTTTCAAGTTCATAACCGTGTTCTGCTATCTGAACATCTTCGTCTCTTTCGATACGTGTCGATGTGTAGATAACACCATCAGCAAGTTTTGTAAGTTTATCAGGAGTCAAAGGCACATCAACTTTTTTACCTTTGGTTGCCAGTGGTCCGACAAACAACTCTGATTGATTCATACCCGGGTCGTAGGTTATGATATCGCTATAAGAAAAGCTTCCGCCTTCTTTATATTTAATGGTTTGTCCGTCGCCTGTAGCTTTTTCGCCTTTTAAGGTCAGTGTTTTCAGCTTGGCAACTTCTTTACCCTGCATGTCTTTTAACACCGGGGTAATTTTTACAATAGCTTTTTTGTTGAAATATTTTGCTGGAATTGTTCCGGTAACAGCAACAGCTATTTTTCCGCCATGTGTTTCCAAAACCTGAGGTGTTACGGTATATTTCACGGTTGGGTATTTTTTAATCATTTTTCCCAAACCGCAACCCGTGAACATTACTACTGCCAGTAAAAAAGCAGCAAAAATTTTAAAGTTGAAGTGTTTCATAAAATTTATTTTTTAACGTTAATAATTATTCGGAATTTGACTTTTTACGATGCAAATATAAAAAAGATACTTAACATACTAATAAAAAAGAAAAAAATCATTCATTTCATTCTCAAAGTGCAACAAATATATAGCAAAAATTTTCAATAGTCAAACAAAATCCTGTTTTTTATTCTATTGTGATTTTTTCAACCTGTTTTTTTCCGTCTGTATTAATTGATATAAAATACAATCCCGCTGGCAAACCCTCTGTTGGCAGCGCTATTTTTCCGCTTCCTTTTCTCGAACGAACTATTTTCCCTTGAGCATTTATAAATAGTATTTCCGATAGCTTGGCCACATCCAGCTCTATCAATTTGTTCCCGTTCCCGTATATTGTTCCTGTAAGCAGCATAAAATTGTTGCCTTCTTTATTCTCATCAACAGAAGTATAGAGCGGAGTGCCCGTTTTAACCATAGTAAAACCTCCACCGCTGCAAGTAGCACCTATTTCACAAGGTACCGAGCATAAACTTACAAATAAAGTATCACCCACCCAATACCACGAAGTATTATCATAACAGGACATTAGTGTATACGTACAACCGGTTCCTCCCGGCCACAGGGTGCTGTTTATGGCCCACAATCCGTTGCACCCGCTCGTCGGTGGTATCACGTAAAATGTATTCGACGATTGATCAACCCATGTAATAATTTGCGAATAAGTATTGCCTAATAGGCAAATGCTTAAAACAATTGTAAGTAAAGATCTTTTCATACCTCCAAAATTTATGTAAAGATATAAAAAATAACAACTAACAAAAAACCAAAACAATCATAAATACTTCTGAGTTCCGAAAAGGATGCTTATACATCTTTTTTTAGACAATAAATCAAAGTATTCATATCATAATTACGTTATATCCATACTGTCCTAAAAATCTCTTGCGATATGTATAAGTTCAGATGCCTGTTTCTTCTTATTTTCATTTTCCTGTCAGCCTTCGAACTTCGCGCACAAGACAGTATTCCTTTGAAGAAATGGCAAAAGAAAAAAATAGAAGCCGGTTGGACCGTTTCAGCCTTTTTCCCGCCACCTATTTACGGCGAGGGCGTTTTGGACCACAAAAGCAAGCTTTCATTTGGTGTTAATTATTTCATGAATTGGCATTTCACCAGGCATATTGGAATAACTTGGGGTGCCGCTTGTTTCACCTATAAGAAATCATTCGGTTTAATTGTAAATGATTATCATAATAATCTCGACACAGGATTTTTTTCATTTAAACCTGCAGCTTTCTACATAAGGTTCCCTGTAAATTTCCTGTGGGATATCAATCCTAAAAGTAAAGTAAAATGTTTTATAAATGCAGGTGTCGCGCCATTATGGCTCTATGAAATTTATAAATGGGATAGAGGCAGCAAGGATTTTAATCTACCATCACGCCTAACCGATAGGCAGGTAAACTGTTTATACAATCTGAATTTGGGTCTGAAAATTCCGTTATATAAAAGCCTTGCTTACATCATAATGATTTCCTATGAGAATTCATTTGTTCCGCTTTTCATTTCAGGATATTCTGGCAATATTATTCATACCAAAAAAGGATTTTTGTCGCTGAATATGGGATTGTGTTTATAATTTGCAAAAACCCCTACTTCCGAATTCTTTTTTAATATCATTTACTTTATTTTGTATTTTTGGAGAGAGAAACGTAATCCTAAAATGGAAAGAAAAAATAATATCTCATTAATTTTTATTTTAATATTGATATTAGTTTTATTTGCCTGTAGAAATAATTTTGCTAAACAAGAAACCAACCCGAAACTGAAGGAATTGCTCTCACAATCCGATGAATTATACAATAATAATAACTACAAACAAGCAATAGAATTATTTAATCAAATAATACAAATCGATTCTACGAAGGGTATTGCTTATTATAGACGCGGCATTTGTTATTCATTTATTTATGATTATCAAAAATCAATTCGGGATCATTTAAAATGCATTTCATTAAATTATAGAGTTGAAGATTCTTATTTAGATTTAGGTTTATCTTACGAAACACTAGAAGATTTCACAAATGCTTTATATTATTACCGAAGAACATTAGATATTAATCCAAAAAACACAAAAGCACAAGATCGGATAAATTCTATTAATCAACTTGGCAAAGAAATATATAAGTTAAAAGAAGGTGGTGATAGTTTAGTATTAGAAAAAACAAAAAAATCAATGAAGTTTAATGCCGTTGCTAGTAAGATTATCGTCAATTCTTCAAAACCATTAACAAGTCAGGAAACTGTCGATTTGCGAAACGCAATAGTATTATTAGACAGTGCAATTGCAATTGATCCTTTTGTATCATCAAATTATATCAACAAGAGCCATGCACAACAAATACTGGGTCTATATCCGGAAGCTATTAAAACACTTGATATTATTATAAAAATTGCTCCATACTTAGGTGAATTATATTCAGAAAAAGGATTTATTTATGAAAAAATGGGGAAATTAGATTCAGCAAACATTTCATATAAAAATGCGATTGATCAATTAAATAAAAGAATTAGTAATTCTAATGAGAATACAAAAAAAAGTGAGGAAATAAAATTAAATGCATTAATGGAGAAAGCATTCCTTGAATCTTTATTGAATTTTAAAAAAGGTTTATCGCAAATAAATAGTCTTATTAAAAAATATCCGGATAATCAGGATTTAAAATTATTTAAAAAAGTATGGTTTGACGATTTTAACCGAAAAGAGTTTATAGATAACTTCTAACTTCTGAATTCTCACTCCTGACTTCTGCCTCCCTAAAGCCTCGCCATTTCAAAACTTGTCCGCCCTTTGGCGGATAATATCCCTCCCTCTGCCATTCCTTTTTATTGTTTCGAAGAAACAAAGTGCGTTGGCACATCCAAACGGCGGGCCGGCGCAGGCTGTGAATGAATAAAATAATAGAAAATCGTAAAAGGCGTTTACGTTTCCGCCTATTGGCGGACTACTTTTACTGATTTTCTTATTTTTTTCAGAGCGCGTGGAAGCTTCGTTTGGATTGTCTTTTTCTTTGGTTCGTTTCTTTTGGACACGCAAAAGAAATGAACAATTATAAAAAACTCCCTCAGTCATTTAACTTCAGGAGGCTTTTAACTTTAGGCACCTGCCCGACTGAAGCCGTTCAGGCGGGCTTTAAGTACTTTAGGCACTTTAGGCACTTCAAACTTTAGGCACTTTAAATACTTCCCTTCCCCATTTTCATCAAAACATCCCACAACACTATCCCTGCGCTCACCGAAACATTAAACGAATGTTTCGTCCCGAACTGCGGAATCTCCACACAAACATCACACAACTTCAGCGCGTTCTCATCAACCCCGTTTATCTCGTTCCCAAAAACAAGAACATACTTACTGTCGCCATCCGGCAAAAAATCCTTCAGGTTTATGCTGCTGTCGGTTTGTTCAATTCCTATTATCTTGTAATTTGCTTTCCGCAACTGTTCCAACGCCTCACTCGTATGCTCAAAATATTCCCAAACAACCGATTCCGTTGCATCCAGTGCTGTCTTCTGTATCTCCCGGTGTGGCGGAGTAGCCGTAATACCACACAACACCAGTTTCTCCACACAAAAAGCATCGCACGTCCTGAACACCGAACCTATATTATGCATACTCCGTATATTATCCAGCACCACCACCACGGGCTTTTTTTCCTGCCTTCTGAACTCCTCCACCGTAACCCTCCCCAACTCCTCTATCCTCAATTTCCGCATAAATCCACTATTAACTATTCACTGTTCACTATTCACTGTTCACTGTTCACTGTTCACTATTCACTATTCACTATCCCTCACTCCCTCTTCCCCTGTTTCCTCTGGTGAAAAGCATACGACAAGCCCACGCCTATAACCTCCTTAAACTGTGTCCGCGGAACATCCCCCTTCGGTGTCTTTATCCTCACATCATCATCATAAATCAACTGCGTGTTTATCGTTGTCGACAACCACTTGTTCACCTTCAAACCCACCAACACGTTCCAGTTCACATCCACGTTCCCAAACTTGTGCAAATAATCGCTAAACAACTCCACCGATGTGTTCACCGTCACATTTTTAAAAACCTCCTTATTAAACACTGCCCTCACATAAGCACCAAACTCCCCCTTCATCCTTTTCCCTTTCTCCACACCAAAATCACCATGTGCCGAAAGCGTGTCATCCTCCACAAACGTAAAACGTCCTGCTGCCGGCGAAACATACAACGTAAAAAACTCTGCCGGAACATAATTGATCCCTATCCCTGCCACCACATAACCCGGAGCCATAAACTTCGAAATAGCCACGCTGTCATTCGGATAATTATAACCGTTCGTAAACTGTGTCCTCACATTTGCCAGCAGCGTAACATCCCAGTGTTTCCCCAGCGCGTATCCGTATGATGTCGTATACTCCACCTTATCATCCGTCTTCGTAAACCGTGCCGCGCTGCTTTTCCCCAGCAACTGAAACCCGTACGCCAAATCTATCGTGTTCTTCCACGAACTTTTCTGCCTCCTATAATCCGCTTTCAAATTAAACAAGGCCCCTGCACCAAACGAATTCTGTCCCCCCGACGCCCAGTTCGTAAACGTCGCCTGGTTTATATTCACCGTTGCCGTTCCCAAAATCGTCCACGGTCTCACGCTGTCTTTCACATTCAGCTCGCTCCGGTCTAGCTTTGTTGCCACTTTGTCTATCGGGTCCTGTCCCATCGCCATCCCTGTCCACAACACTCCCGCCAGCAATAACATCTTTCTCATACCTTAAAATTTAAAATGATGCTGCAAAAATATAAAAAAATAATCGAATCCGTTTACAAACAACCTTCCAAAAAAAAGAGGCTGCCCGATGTGTTTCATCCCGACAGCCTCTTGTGATTAAAAAAAAACTAGCAGTCACTCATGCAGCCTTTTCTTTTCTGACGATTTCGGTAGCTTCGAAACTAAATGCCCTGATTTCAACAACATTTTGTTTTTTGCCGCTTTTGTCAGTATATTGGCGATACGTTATTTTTCCCTGCAAACTGACAAAAGTTCCTTTCCTGATCTTTTCCAGGGCTTCTTCCCCAAGTTTATCCCACATCACCACATTGTGCCAGGTGGTGTTGCGCACCCATTCGTCATTGTTGTTTTTATAACTGGTGCTTGTTGCCAACGAAAAACGTATCATCTGGTTTCCGTTCTTCATGGTTCTTACTTCAGGATTCGTGCCTGCGAATCCGCTTAATTCTACTTTGTTAATTGACTTTTCCATGATACTTAAGATTTAATTGTTAAACTTTTTTTGTTACTGAAATTTGATGAAGCAAAGTAAACACCTCAGAGAAAGTTTATTCGGTTATTAAATATTTGTATTCGGATATAGTCGGTTGTAAGCGTTTGTAAACGGATAATTTTATATATTTGTAATCCAAAAAATAATAGTTCTCATGAGTGATAAACGTAAATGCCTCGATTGCGGAGAAGAATTTAGTGGCCGTATCGACAAAAAATTTTGTTCGGACATGTGCCGTAATTCTTATAACAACAAACTTAACAGCGATTCCATCAATCTGGTGCGCAACATCAACGCCATATTGCGCAAAAACAGGCGCATACTTGAAGAGGTGAACCACGATGAAAAAACCAAGGTTCATAAGAAAAAGCTGCTCGATAAAGGCTTTGATTTCAATTATTTTACAAGCATTTATAAAACACAGAAAGGAACCGTTTATCATTTTTGCTATGAACAAGGCTATCTCGAATTGGATAACGATTTCTATTTCTTGGTTGTCAATAAAAAAATAAAGGAAGAGTAGTTAATGTAGATGACTTCATTCCAAAAAACCTAACTTTGCTTAAAATTTTCCCCGTGTCCAAACCCAAATCCACCATCGCCGAAACCCCCTTGATGAAACAACACAACGCCATCAAGGCCCGCTTCCCCGATGCCCTCCTCCTCTTCCGCGTGGGCGACTTCTACGAAACCTTTGGCTCCGATGCCGTCCGTGCTTCCAACATCCTCGGCATTGTCCTTACCCGTCGCGCCAACGGCTCCGCCACCTTCATCGATCTCGCTGGCTTCCCCCACCATGCCCTCGACACCTACCTGCCCCGTCTCGTCCGCGCCGGCCTCCGTGTCGCCATCTGCGATCAGCTCGAAGACCCCAAACTAACCAAAACCATCGTCAAACGAGGCATAACCGAAATCATCACCCCCGGCGTTGCCTGCAACGACAAGGTCCTCGACCACAAACAAAACAACTTCCTCGCCGCCGTCCATCTCGCCGCCAACATCGTCGGCGTCTCCTTCCTCGACATCTCCACAGGCGAATACTACCTCGCTCAGGGCTCCCCCGAATACATCGACAACCTCATGCAATCATTCCGGCCAAACGAGGTCATCGTCCAAAAAAACAAACAACCCCAATTCATCGCCGCCTTCGGCGACAAATTCTACATCTCCACCTTCGACGATTGGGTCTTCACCCCCGACTTCGCCCTCAACATACTCCTAACCCACTTCCAAACCACCTCACTCAAAGGCTTCGGCATCAGCGATCTCGACTCCGCCATCATAGCCGCCGGCGCTGCCCTCCACTATCTCGCCGAAACCCAACACGACCGCATCTCCCACATCTCAAAACTAACCCGCATCGAACCCGACCGCTACGTCTGGATCGATCGTTTCACCATCCGCAACCTGGAGCTCCTCAGCTCCCCCAACGAAAAGGCCCTCACCCTGCTTGATATCATCGACCAAACCCTAACCCCCATGGGCAGCCGGCTGTTAAAACGCTGGATCGTCATGCCGCTTAAAAACAAACAACCTATCGAAGAACGCCTCAACACTGTCGAATATTTCATCCAACATCCCGACTTTTCCGAACAACTTTCCAAACATGTCAAACTCATTGGCGACCTGGAGCGTCTCATCTCCAAAGTAGCCGTTGGCAAAATCAACCCGCGCGAGGTCGTTCAGATAAAAAGGGCGCTCCATGCCATAGCGTACATCAAAAACCTCTTCCAAACCTCCGAAAACCCTCCCTTACAAAAAATAGCAGAACAACTAAACCCCTGCAAACTCATCTCCGATCGCATCCAACACGACCTCAACGACGACCCTCCTGCCTTAGCCATCAAAGGCAACATCATTTCCCGGGGCGTTTCCCCCGAGCTCGACGAACTTCGCCAACTCGCCTTCTCGGGAAAAGACTTTCTCGTGCAGATCCAGCAGCGCGAAAGCGAACTCACCGGCATCCCTTCACTAAAAATATCCTTCAACAACGTATTCGGCTACTACATCGAAGTAACCAACACACACAAAAACAAAGTCCCCCCCACCTGGACCCGCAAACAAACCCTCGTCAACTGCGAACGCTACATCACCGAAGAACTCAAACAATACGAAGAAAAAATTCTCGGTGCCGAAGAAAAAATTCTGGCGCTCGAAACCCAGCTCTACAACCAACTTGTCGCTGCCCTGTTCGATTACATCAAACCCATCCAGCTCAACGCATCCCTAACCGCTTCCGTCGATTGTTTGCTCTCTGCAGCCTCCATTGCCGTTCAAAACAACTACACCCGTCCACAAATCAACGACACTTTCGTGATCGACATCAAAAACGGACGACATCCCGTCATCGAACAAAACCTGCCTGCCGGCGAAAAATACATTGCCAACGATGTCTATCTTGATGACTCCAAACAACAGATCATCATCATCACCGGTCCCAATATGGCTGGCAAATCTGCCCTCTTGCGCCAAACCGCTTTAATAGTATTGCTTGCGCAGATCGGAAGTTACGTCCCCGCCGAATCGGCTCAAATTGGCATCGTCGACAAGATATTCACCAGGGTAGGAGCTTCCGACAACATATCCTCAGGCGAATCCACCTTCATGGTCGAGATGAACGAAACCGCCAGCATTCTCAACAACATATCCTCGCGGAGCCTCATATTACTCGACGAGATAGGCCGCGGAACCAGCACCTACGACGGCATTTCCATAGCCTGGGCCATAGCCGAATATCTTCACGAGAACAAACTCTTTAAACCCAAGGTACTATTTGCCACCCACTACCACGAACTCAACGAAATGGCAAAAACCATGCAGGGTATCAAAAACTTTCACGTATCGGTTAAAGAGATCGGCAACAAGATCATATTCATGCGCAAACTTATCCCCGGCGGAACCGAACATAGCTTCGGCATTCACGTGGCGAAAATGGCAGGCATCCCTCAGCGCGTCATCGACCGCGCAAACGATTTGCTCCACAGCCTCGAGAAAGACCACAGCAACCAGGAACTCAACACCAATCCCGTCGGGAAACAAAACAACACTGCCGATAACTATCAGCTAAGCTTCATCCAGCTCGACGATCCCCTCCTTGAGCAGATCAAAGACGACATTCTGAACACCGACATCAACACCCTCACACCCGTTGAAGCACTGATGAAACTAAATGAGATCAAGAACCTCCTGAAAAAAAAGAAATAGTTTTTAGTTTAACGTAATATCCTAAGCCCCGCACACCTCCTACCAGATACCAAATACCATATACCTTATACCTATTTATAAAACCCTTCCAGATTTTTCCAGCGCTTATGCGACCACAGCCAGTATTGCGGAGCACGCAGTATGGTCTTTTCCAAACATTCGATGTACGAGTTCATAACGAAGCCGTATTCGGTATCTTTCGGGTGGTCTGCTATCCGGATGAGGTGTATCTTGTACCTTCCTTTTCCTACACGTTCCATATCGGCATAAACCACCGGAAAATCATATTCTTTGGCATACTTTTCGGCACCATACATGAAATAGGTTTCTTTATTCAGGAAAGTTCTCGGAAATCCTTTCTTCGCACCTCCGGGATATTGGTCCGCCAGAAAAAGGCTAGCGGTCAAACGGTCTTTATCTTTTGCAAATTCCTCTTTAATGTTATCGGCGTTGATGATTTTCATGCCGGTTTTGCTGCGTTTATTATTTATCAGAACATTTAGTACCTGATTCGACAAAGGTTTCCCAACCCCGACGGCCAGGTGCGGAAACAAAAGGTTAAGGGCATAGATCAAAATTTCCCAGTTGCCGTAGTGTGCCGACATAAAAATAACACTTCGCTGATCCTTCGCATAATTTTCCATGATCTCAGGATTATCGCAACTGATCCTGTTCAGTAAATTTTTCTTTCCGATCGTAAGACATTTGATCGTCTCGAAAAACATATCCGACAAAAACATAAAGAACTGTTTCGATACCTGATGCAGATTTACCGTATCGGGTAAACTTCCTTCCAGATTCTTTTCCACTACTTTTTTGCGATAATTAAAAACATAATACAACAACAGGTACATGATCTTTGAAAACACATAAAGAACCTGAATCGGCAACAACGAAAACAACAACAGCAAATAAAAAAGGAAGTAATTAATGCATTTGGAAAAGAAGGAGATCATTTTGCTTTGATAAAATTGTTTTCGGGCCGAAACTTTTGCAAATATAACCAAATCGCAAATTTTATGTTTTAATATTCTTTTTTTTACTAATCTTGTGAAAAATAAATTGTAGGCTCATGAAGCATAAAATTATTGTTCCCGGATCATTAATACTTCTGATGTTGTTCGTAGTGACTGCGAAGAGTTCCGCACAGGTTGTTTCGCCCAAAGATTCGGTTATTGTAATGTTTGGCGATACACGCACCAATCATGAAGTTCATAAGCTGATAGTAAAAGATATTATGACGTTTCATCCCGTTGCTGTATTCCATACAGGGGATCTGGTGTATAACGGCAAACTGACATCGGACTGGAATATATTTAAATCGATCATGAAACCCATCCTCGATTCGAGCCGCTTTTATCCGAGTTTCGGGAACCACGAGATGCACAGCGAAACGATGACGACAGATTATAAGGTTCCGAACAACGGCAAATGGTATTCGGTGAATATTATGAACATCCATTTTACGGTTCTCGACAACTTTTCTAATTTTTCTGTAGGTTCGAAACAATATAAATGGCTGGTGGCCGATTTGAAAGCAAGCAGCAGCAGTTTGTTCCGCGTGGTGGTGATGCATTTAACCGTCTACAGTTCGGGGCCACATAAAGACAAGATCAAAAAGATAAAAAGATCTCTGGTTCCTTTGTTCGAGAAATATGGTGTAAGCGTGGTTTTCAGCGGACACAATCACAGCTACGAGAAGTCATTTGCCAACAATATTTATTATATAACCACGGCAGGAGGAGGTGCCCCGTTGTATGATAAGGTGCGGACGCTTCCCGAATCGCAATTGTATATTAAAAACTATAATTTCTGCACATTGAAAGTAAAAAACAAGACGCTGGAGATTCGGGCGCTGGATACGAACATGCGCGTGATTGATGCCGTGAATATCAAGAAATAATTGTCATAATACCAACTTTTATCATGCTAATGAAATGATACCGGACAAAAGGATACTTCGATATATTATTCTTTTACTTTTTTGGCTTTTGCCGCAAATAGTTTTATCGCAGAATTATGTTGTCAGCTCTCCCGATAAGGCTCTGGTGGTGAAGTTTGGCTTGAGTTCGGGAGCGCCGTATTATGAGGTATATTATAAGAACAAACAGTTGCTTCGTCCATCGCAAATGGGTTTTTTATTGAATCAGCAAACTGTTTCCGAAGCGAAATATACGATAGGAGGGAATCCAATCATGAAAACGATCGATGAGACCTGGAAACCCCTCTACGGACAATTTTCGGAAATCAAAAATGAAGCAAATCAGCTTGAAATTGCTTTGGTTCAGAAGGATTTTCCGTTTTATCGTTTCGATGTCATTATAAGAGTTTATAACGAAGGATTCGCGTTTCGTTATCGGTTTCCGCAACAGGAAAATCTTCAAAAATTTACCATTGCCGATGAACTAACAGAGTTTAATTTTGTAAAGAATCTTTCGGCCTGGTGGATGGCTGACGATGGTGGTATTTATGAGCAGGTGTTCAAAAAAACACCTCTGAGCCACGTGAAAAACATTTTTACTCCGGTTACACTGAGCGACGACAGTTTATATGTGGCCATTCACGAAGCCGCTTTGACGGATTATGCAGCGATGGCTTTGGTGCGTTCTGCAAAAGATTCGCTGAGCCTGAAATGCAATCTGGCTCCGTGGCCCGACGGCATAAAGGTGAAAACTTCGGCTCCGCGCTATACGCCCTGGCGCTATATGCTTGTAACGGATAAATTGTCAACTCTGGTGGAAAGTCAGATGATTTTGAACCTCAACGACACTTGTGCTTATAAGGATGTGAGTTGGATAAAGCCCATGAAGTTCGTCGGTATTTTTTGGGCGATGCATACCCGAAAATGGACGTGGGCGTCGGGGCCAAATCACGGTGCGAATACCGAACATGCAAAAAGCTATATCGATTTTGCTGCTGCACATCGTATCGGCGGGTTGCTGATGGAAGGATGGAACCGGGGCTGGGAAACCTGGGCCGTGAGCGATTCGTCGGTGCAGGATTTTACCAAAGCCTATCCCGATCTGAACCTAAAGGAAGTTGTGGACTACGGAAAGCAAAAGGGCGTGGAAATTATGGGACATCACGAAACCGGAGGCAATATACCTTTGTATGAAAGCCAAATGAGCGCCGCTTTTAAATATTATCATGCGATGGGGATACCTGCTGTGAAAACAGGCTATTCGGGCACGATGATTCCGCGCGGAACTAACCGCCACGGGCAATGGATGGTGAATCATTATCAAAGTGTGGTGGATACGGCTGCCAAATATAAAATGATGATAGATTCGCACGAGCCGATAATGCCCACGGGGCTCTGCCGCACGTATCCGAACTGGATGACGGGCGAAGCAGTGAGGGGAATGGAATGGTGCAATCTGGAGCCTTTTATGCCATCGCATTTAACCACATTGCCTTATACGCGGTCGCTGGCCGGGCCGTTTGATTTCACCATTGGTATTTTCAAACTCAAATACGACACGCTGAAGCCCTGGCTGCGTGTGAACACAACGGTTGCCAATCAATTGGCTTTATACGTTATTTTTTACAGTCCGATGCAGATGATAGCCGACATGCCCGAAAATCTTGAAAAAAGCAAAGCCCTAAGTTTCGCCGAAAAGGTGCCCGAAAGTTGGGACGAAAGCCGTTTGCTGCAGGGAAAGATAGGCGAATATACGGTTTATGCCCGCCGCAAAGATAACGAATGGTGGGCGGGAGCCATCACCAACGAACAAAGCCGAACGCTTGATATTGCTTTGAATTTTTTAGCCGGCGGAAAATTGTATCTGGCGGAGATATACAGCGACACGATAGGCACCGATTGGAACAAAACCCCCGAAATTCTGGCCGTCGACCGGTATTTTGTCCGCGCAAGCGATACCATCCGCGCGGCTTTGGCTAAGGGCGGCGGAATGGCCATTCGGTTTGTTCCCGTTACGGAAAATTCTGCTACAAACATTGTCGCAATAGCCGCCTTCAACAAACAACAGCAAAGTAAGGCATTTGCTTTTGAGCATGGAAGCGAGTATGGCGCAAAAATCAGAGCGGAACATCTGGCAAAGGGCAAAAAAGTGCTATATGCCAATGCCTACAGCAATGATTATGCTGCGGGAGGCGACAACGCCCTCACCGACGGCATATTGGGCACCCAGAACTATCGCGACGGTAGCTGGCAGGGAATTTTGGAAAAAGACCTGATAGTTACTATTGATATGGCGCGGAGAACGAAAATTCACGCGGTGCACCTGCGTTTTTTGCAATATCAGAAAGATTGGATATTTATTCCCAAACAGGTTAATATATACGTGTCGGCCGATGGAAAAACGTTCACGGAAGTTTGTTCGCAATCGTTTGAAACCCTGCCCAACGACGAACGGGCGCTGATCAAAGAATTCGGGGCCAATTTTTCGGATAAGGAGGTGCAATATATTAAAATAGAGGCGCTGAATGCCGGTCCTATACCCCAATGGCACCACGCAGCCGGAAATATGAGCTGGATGTTTTGCGATGAGGTGATGGTGAAGTAAAATAGCAAACGGACGGAAACAGATTTCGGCAAACCGGCAATCAGATGGCTGATGAGTTAAGTTTTATGGTTATTGTGTTTATTACTTAAATGTTACCATCAAATATTTTTTCACAAGTTTGTTGGCCAGATCTTTTATTGCTTTATAGCCGTTGAAAGCTGTGGGGCTTCCTTTCATTTTTTTTGATCTTTGCAGTTCTTTGTCGTCGATGCTTTTTAATGCAATGTATCCGTAGCGGGTTATGAATTCGTTCGATACGCTGAAGCCACCCGAGAAAGGAACAGCCGTGTATTCAATCACAAACTGAGCATCGGTTTTAACTGTAACTATATTCCAGTATCCCCATTGTTTTAGCGCGTCGATTAAATAAGGCTCGATCTCGCGCGAGGCCACATCGGTATATTGGAGAAATACCTTGTTGCCTTTTTTTGTTGCATCTGAATTGCCGGTTGCGGTTTGCGACCAACTTAAATTTATCGCGAAAATTGATAACAGTACCGTGAAGATCGCTTTTTTCATGATGTAGTTTTTACAGGTTTGTGCTCACTCAGTCATTTTTGGTTCAGGCGGTTTTAAAATATTTGTTTAAAAAATCGATGCAATCGTAAACGGCATCGTATTCTTTTTGAGTTTTGGTGCGCATGGCAATTTCGTTTTTGGCGTCTTCCAGTCTTTTGGTTAAGGTTTGTGCCTGTTTATACCAGGCAGCCGTTTCCGCAGATTTTCCGTTAGGGGTTTCTTTTATTTTTTCGTCTAAAAGTTTCAGTTTTTCTATGGTTTCGAAAAAATCGGCTAAAACAGGATTGATCCTGAATGACTCGAGTTTGTTCAGGTTGTTGGCAAATTCCGTATCGTGCTTCATAGAAGGGTTTTATTATTGTGAAAATAATAATTTTAGGATATGGCTCAAAGGTAAGCAAAATAAAGCAGAAAACAGTTTCCGCGACCAAATAAGAGCGGAAGTGGGTGAGGGTTATTCGTGTAAAACTATAGTTTTTATGGTGCGCTTATCTTTTTTTTCTATACTACAGTAATGCTGATTCTAAAATTTTCTTTACTATTGCTGTAAGCGGCTTTGAGTTGATTATATTTTTAGCAGTTTTATCACAAACGCTTATCGAAATCATTCTGTATTGGTCGCTTTTCATGTTTTTTAATTTCGCTGCTTTATCGGCTTCATCCGTAAAACATTTGTGATAATATTCATTGTTTTCTTTCATAATAACACCGTCAACCAGGTCTATCGTTAAATTAGTGCCGACACCATCAATTTTTATGTTTTCCCAGGTAATGAGTCCGATAGTTATGTGTTTGGGGGTTCCCCACAATTTTATAAGTTTGTCTTTACACTTATCAAGCTCCTGACCTGTAACAGAAAATGAATTAGTGGTGTCATTTTTAGAATAAGTTGCATCTACGCGAATTTTAAGCGTATTTGTTTGAGAAAATCCCGTGTAGGCAAAAAATGCTAAGACCAGGATAAGAATTGTTTTTTTCATTTTTAGTATATTTTTAAATGATCATTATTAACCATTGGCTGAAGTCATTAATAAAAGTCATTACAAATTTAAATAATTTTTTCCACAAAAAAAAACTTCCGCGGCCAAATTGCCACGGAAGCTTTTCGGGTTTGTAGTTTTCGAAACGAAATTTATTTCACCACCTGAACAATATTCAATTCGCCGTCGCTTTCGTCGCTGAGGTTGGCGGCGTAAGCAAAGCGAAATTCGGCACGCAGGGTGTTGAGGTCTATCTGCAGCGATTCTCCCGCGGGTATTACAAATTTAACGGGCGGAATTACGGTTACGGTGCTCACATCGCTGAAAAATATGCAGGCATCGTGATCGGCCACGTTGCTAACTTCCCAAACTTCGGTGCCTTTAAATTTAATATCGAGCAATTTAATTTCGTTGGGCTGCAAAAATATCGGGTAGCCTTCGTCGGTTGAGGGTTTGCCATAGCGACGACGCATGGCTGAAATAGCAAAAAAAGTATCAACCTTTTCTGGGTCGTCGAAAAATTTCTTCGTCAAACCGCCTTCCACGCCAAGCATGGCATCGGTGGTTTTGATGCGAAGCTTTTCCTGATCTTTCGAAATGGATTTCAAGGCTCCTACTGCTGCATCGTGGGCCGAAACTGCATCCTGAAGTGTTGTTAAAAATGCCGTGGCATCGATTTTCACAGTTGCCAGAGCGGCATCGGTTCCGCAACCTTTTATAAAGGTTGTGATTCCGGCTATGCGGTCGTAAACATTGCCGCTGATAAATGCCTGCCTGTCGTGAGGTATCAGGGCTTTTGCCTTGGCTGAGCCTTTGGGATAAATCTTCCAAACATCAACAACCCAGGCCGGCGCCTTTACTTTAGTGAGTTCATCGAGCAAAGTATTCTGATCGATGGTGGTCGACATTTCAAAATTAAATGCATCGTGCCAGGTGGCATACCCATCGTTGTATTCTTTCACGAACACGAAATAGAACGTTATCAACGCGGCAATATCAGGATCGCCCGAATATCCGTTGAGCTTATTGTTCAAATAATTGATCAGATAGTTTGCAAAAATCTGACTTCCTTTGCATGCATTTGCATGATGATTGATGGCTAAAAATTGTTTCATAATTTTAATTTTTTTTAATGTTAATACTAGACGAACTTAGTTAACTATAAGAATAACGTTAGTTCATGAAAAAAAACTTGGTTTTATTGAAAATAATTTTTTATCGGTCCTGTTATAAAAGGTTTATGGGGTTTTATAATTTATTTTGTTTTTTCAGAATTTATAAAAAACGGGTTTTTATGGATTGTTTTTTATCAAAACTACCAAAAATAAAATGAAAATTTATACTAAATAAGGGCAACAAAAAAAATGCGACAAAATGTCCATTCCGACGCGTCACAATGCGTTATTTTTGACAAAATGTCCATTTCCGTACGTTACAATGCGTCTTATTCCGAAAAAAATAGATTTCCGCGCGTCACAATGGGTTTTATTCCAAAAAAAATGCATTTCCGCGTATCACAATGCGTTTTATTTCGAATAAAATAGATTTCCGCGTGTCACAAAGGGTTTTATTCGGTCAAAAACGCATTTCCGCGTGTCAGAATGGGTTTTATGCAATAATAACAGGGGTTTTGTTTTTCGGAGAGGCGAAAAATTCACATTCAAGCCCTTCGGGCTTGTTTATGAGTATTTGGATTCTGTTCTATTCATGTTGAAGTCCTTCGGACTTCGTAAATACAACATTTTATCTTTTCAATTTGGTTTTACTAAGCGCGAAGGGCTTAAATATGAAAGTTACCAAAAAACACCCGCTTCAACATATCATAAACTCAAAATGAACGGATTTTGCTAAGCCCGAAGGGCTTAAATGTGAAAGTTAAAAAAAACACCCGCTTCAACGTATTCAAAAATCAAATGAATTTGGTTTCGCTAAGCCCGAAGGGCTTAAATGTGAATAGGACCAATAATCAAACAATGTGTCACAACCACAACGTGGTTGAATAGCGTCATAACAAATACCGTTCATCAAACGTAACATTATGTGCTTTTAAAAGCTCCAAATATTCGTCCCGAAACGATTTCTTTTTATGATGCTCTTCCTGATTTTTAACATACTCTATCAAATTATCTTTCGCTTCGATAGAATAGGTAAATGCGCCATACCCTTCCTGCCAACCATCGAAAAACGGAAATAACTTTTGGGTTTTTATATACAAACTGCTCGACATTTTAATATCTTTAACCAAATCGGCAAGAGATATAGTTGGATGCAAATGCGTGATTATATGAATATGGTCTTCAATTCCTCCTATTCTATACAGGTGACATTTTTTGTTTTCAAGAACTCTGCTTATATATCTGAATAAATTTTCCCGTTGATTTTTGTGCAGCGTTCCGTTTTTTCCTTTAGTAGTGAAAACAATTTGGTAAATAATTTGTGTATACGTGCTCATATTATTCTTCAAGCCTTTCGGACTTATTTTTTGTTTCAAACTCTATGAACTTGTAAAATAGCCCAAAAATCCCCCGCTCCGAGGCCTACAACCCCAAAGTTTCTTTTCCCTGCTCAAATATGATGTCTTTGGGTATGTTGGCCGACTTCAAACCGTCCAGATCTTTTTGCAACTGCGGATTTATAACGGCATTTTCTTTCAAATACTTTGCAGCGCCGTCGTAATCGCCGTTGCCCTGAAATGTAATAATAGTGGCGGCCCATTTGTCGATAGCATCCTTCATTTTATCCATGTTCACCAGGTAAGTTCCTTTTTCCGAACGGGTAAACGCACCGGCCTTTTCGAAAAAATTAAAACACATCATATTGGCTTTTCCGTGCGCGTCGGCGGCTCCGAAACGCACCGAGCGAAAGATGCTGGCCATAAATGTTACGTAGCAATCCTGTTTGGTGATGTAGTCGATGTCGCCGTTTTCAATAAGTTTCGAAACCAGGAACAAACCCAGTATATCGGCCTTTCCTTCCTCGAATGCCGAGTAGATTTCTTTCATGGCTTTGCTCACGGTGCCTTTCCCGTTGATGGTATTTTTTATGCCCAATCCGTGAGCCACTTCGTGGAACATGATGTTATTAAAAAACGCGTCGAACTTCACATTTTTCAGTTGCGAGTAATCGGTGAGCTTTTGCGAGATGGGCAACAAAATATCGTCGAATTTGGCTTTCATGGTGTTTTTCAACTGCAGGCGACGCGAGCCTTTTTGGGCCTGCACCTGTTCGTCGTTGGGCAAATTGATGGCAATGGTTTTACCGCCCGCGTTGCAGTCGCCGGCATAATACACCACATCGTATACTGCCAGTTGCGACGAAGTTCCGGGCACTTCTTTCTTAAATTTCTCGTCGACGGGCAATTGTTTTTGCAGTTGCGGAAGCCGGGCAATAAACTTGTCGAGGGTTTTGCTCCATTCCATATCTTTCACCAAAACAAAGGCTTCGAAAGCCGCCTTATATCCAAACAAAGCATCCTGATAATGTTCGATGGGTCCCACCACGAAATCGATATGATTGTTCTTCATGTCCATCCAGGCCATGTCGCTGGGCCAGTAATTGCTCGAAAGCAAAGCGTCGGCGCGCAGTTCCAGGTAGGTTTTAAATCCTTTATCTTCGGCCAGCGCGGCAGCTTTGCGCAGCAGTTCGGCGGCTTTGGTCAGTTGTTGTTTATATTCGTCGTGATACCAAACCACTTTCAGGCTTTTATCGGCATTGCGGCGAATCACCGTATACAAACTCCCCTTATCCGGGTTATCGAGCTTTTCGAATTCGGCTTTGGTCATATCTTTTGGATAAAAATTCGCACCAAGGGGTCGTGGGCCGTATTTTTCAATAAAAGCCTTGTTATCGTCGAGCCGATCCCAGGGTCCGTAATTTATCAGGGCAAATTTCTTTTCGGGTTCGTTTTTAATACTGTCGAGAAAAAGATTTTTGTCGCCCAGAGTTTGTTGCCAAAAAATATCGTCCATAATTTTAGCCACATCGATCAAAACCGCGAGCAGTTCTTTTTCGTTTTTGTTCAAAAAACTCTTATCGGTGGTAAGTTTCACTGTGGCATATTCGTTCACTTTTGATTGCATAATCGAATCGTGTTTAGCTTGATTAATCTTAGTTTCTTTTTTCTGAGGTCCGCATCCCTGCATCGCAGTGGCTGCAAAAACAACAGCGCATAACAATATTGAAAACCGTTTCATTGTTTATGATTTTAGTTTGACATGAAATAATTGAACACTAAAATTAAATATAAAATTTCAGATACCGATAAATGTGGCATTTTTTTTGCGGATTTTGGGTTTTTCACTTACAGTTTTATACAAAAATATTGTGTTATGAAAAAACTCATCACCCTGGTTTTTGCAGCATTTTCAACGCTGGCGTTTTCGCAGAATCAACAAATAAACCCCACCGATAATTCTCAGGTCTATCCTCAGCAGGCAGCTGTTTACAACAATAATAAGGGGAGCATTAACGCGCAGCAAACTAATTTCAACGCCAATGCCAACACCGACCAACTGGCTCAGGTTACGCAGCAACTGGCATCCGATCAGGGGGGCATTTATATCAGAACCCGAACTGCGGGCTCTTCGGGCTTCTCAACCAAGACCACGAAAAGCAAAATGCACACTGCAAGCAAACATACTTCGTCAAAATTTTTCGACAAGCTATTCGACAAAAAATACAAGGCAGTGCCTCACTATAAAAAGAAATCGCGTTTTAAGAAATGTTCGTTTTTTTAGACGACCGCTTATTGCAATAAAATTTTTCCCGAAAAGAGTTTCGAATCCGTTTTCACTTGATAGATATACAGTCCGGCAGGCAAATTTCCTTTTTCAAAGGCTACCATCTTCGTGTTGATATCCGATAATGCAAAAACGCTGTTTCCCAGCAGGTCGGTGATAATGATCGATGCATTTTGGGGCGTTACAGCAAATTCGAAATACAAATTATCTTCGGTAGGATTCGGATAAACGTCAAGATGTTGCAAAGAAAGTTCGTTTTTCCCGATCTCTTCGGCGCACGAATTTTGACAATACGTAACATCGCTGCCAATGGTTCCGGTATTAAAATCCGGAGGTCCGCCATTAGCCAGATCGCAAAAATCAAACGGACCGGTCATCACGCCCGCATTGGTCGAAGCCTGTCCCACGCAAATATGACCACCATCTCCGGTAATGCTGTCGCGGTTATAAAAGTTTCCTGCCACATAAACGGCCCCGTCATTTTCAAAAAGCGCCAAATGATTTACCGAATCGATATTAGAAAAATCGTTTTCAACGATAAACGAAGCAGTCGGGTCGTTATAAAAATATGCATGATTGGATGCATCATCATTTCCGTGCATACTTCCGTAATTTTCGAAGGTTCCGTGATTTGAAAAATCATTGTACGTAAAAATATCATCGTTTTCAGCTACATTATTCGAATAAAAATTGTGGAAATTGGCTACATTGTTATTGTAAAAAACGTGGAGGTTCAACAGGTCGGTGATGTTCAGTACCCCGTTGTTTTCGAGCGTATCGTTCACACTAACTTTTGATGCAGCAATACTTCCGGCGGCATCGTTATAAAAATACGATTCAATGAACAAACTATCCACTTCGGTAATGCTTCCCATATTGTTTACATAAGCGCCACTGTAAAAAACCGAATAGAACAAACACGAATCCAAATTGGTGAAATCGCCACCGTAAAATCCCACGCGGCTAACCTTAATTTTTCCATGATTTACAATGGTTCCGGTGGCCATTGTCAAATATCTGCCCGTAACATTTTCCCGAAGTATGCCATTGGTCCCAATGGTTAACGAACCACCGTTCAAGGCGAAATCATTATCCAAAACCACATTATGATTCACATTTATGGTGTAGGTTGGCAACGGTAAGCACGAGCAATCCCAGGTGGTGGGCATATAAAAGTTTCCGTCGGTAACAGAAGTTATTGTCTGACTGTTGGTGCGAATTACAAAACAAAGAACAATACTGAAAAAGAGTAAACATTTTTTCATAGAAATATGCTTTTGAAAATAAAAACCAGTCAAAGATACGTCATCTGTTTTAAATAGACACCGACACCGTTCATTTTTTAACACGTTTCCGCATCCTCATATTGAGCATTTCGACCGAAAATGAGAACAATACCGCAAAATAGATATAGCCTTTCGGAACATCATAATGCAAGGCATCAACAATAAGCATAAACCCGATCAGGATCAAAAACGATAAGGCAAGTATCTGCAAAGTGGGATGTTTATTGATAAAACGGCTGATAAAACCCGAAAAGAACATCATAAGGAACATGGCAATGATAACGGCAATTATCATCAGCACCACACTTTTGGTGAGGCCGATAGCAGTTAAAATAGAGTCAAATGAGAAAATAATATCGAGCAAAGCTATCTGCATAATGGCGGCAGATATTTTATTGGTGTTTCGGTGTTTTTGATGATGTTCAATACCTTCAATTTTTTGATGCATCTCCGATGTGCTTTTTATGATCAAAAATATACCACCGGCCAGTAAGATGAGGTCGCGAATGCTTACATCAAACCTGATCCCGATCGAATCGAGCGAAAACAATGATTTCGACAACCCGATAATATGGGTGATTAACAGCAATAGACCAACCCTGAATATCATGGCCAGTGCCAGACCGGTATTACGGCTCAGGCGTTGCTTGTTTTCGGGAAGTTTTCCGGTGACTATCGATATAAAGATAATATTGTCGATACCCAGAACAATTTCCAGAAAAGTGAGCGTGAGCAGTGCGATCCATGTTTCGCCGTGAAGAAAAAGTTCCATAATAAGCTTTTTGCAAAAGTACGATACCTTTTTTAATGAAAAGCAATATTTTCCGGATTCATATTATTTCGAAAAACCAAACAAATGCACGTTATAAAACTTCGGAAACAATACCAAACCTATTGAAAAAATTTTTCCCATATATTTTATTCCCCTTAAAAAACTTCTATACCTTTGATGCCGATTATTTTAAAGTCCTACTATTTATAAATTGATGTACTGCAATACTATATGACTCGAAAACTCTTAATACGTGACGTAACTTTGCGCGACGGACAACAATCGTTGTTTGCAACCCGCATGACTCAGGCACAAGTTGATCGTGTGTTGCCTTTGTTTAAAGAAGCTAATTTTTATGCAATGGAAGTATGGGGTGGCGCAGTTCCCGATTCCATTATGCGCTATTTGAACGAAAATCCATGGGAACGACTCGAAAAGATAAAAGCTGTTATCGGCGATTCGTCCAAACTAACAGCTCTGTCGAGAGGGCGAAATTTATTCGGCTATAACCCCTATCCCGAAGAAGTTATTGAAGGATTTAATCGTTTTGCCATTCAATCGGGGATAGGTATCATGCGAATTTTCGATGCATTGAACGATGTGGACAATGTGAAATCGAGTATTAAATATGTGAAACAGAATGGGGGTTTGGCCGATGCAACTATTTGCTATACGGTTGATCCTCATTTTTCGGCTAAAGATCGCATCAAAGCGCTTTTGCATGCTAAATTATTGCCGAACAATATCTTTACCGACGAATATTTCGTGAACAAAGCCGTAGAAATGGAAGCTCTTGGCGCAGATATGATCACGGTTAAGGATATGGCAGGTTTAATTCCTCCTGTTCGTTCGGGGCGTATTATCGAAATGTTAAAGCAGAGTCTGAAAATTCCGGTGGATTTTCATACTCATTGCACACCCGGTTATGGTTTAGCGTCTGCATTAATGGCAATTATTCACGGAGTAGATATTTTAGATACTTCTATCATGAACTTTGCAGGAGGACCTGCAGCGCCTGCTTTCGAATTGATACACATCTTTTGTAAAAAACTGAATATTGAAACCGGAGTAAACATCGAGGCTGTTGTTCAGATAAACCAGCACCTGAAGGATATACGGGTTGAGTTAGCCGATATGGACAGCTATAAAATGTTTCCGCGCGAATTTGATATTACTAAAGATCGGTTGCCAAAAGATATCGACGAACTCTTCGAACTTGCTATTGCTTACGCAAAAAGCGGAAAAGAAGAAGAATTATTAAGTTCGTGTCAGAAGATAGAACGCTATTTTAAATTTCCCGAACCTGACGAAAACGTGAAGTTTGCTGAAGTTCCGGGTGGGATGTATACTAACATGCTGGCACAATTGAAAGCCCTGAAACTTGAAAAACTTTTGCCGCGCACACTTGAAATTATTCCTACGGTTCGTCTTGCTGCCGGTTGTCCCCCATTGGTAACTCCAACAAGTCAGATCGTTGGGGTTCAGGCTGTGAATTGTGTGATAGATGAAAACAAAGGTCAGCCTTTCTATACCTCAAAGTCGATACAATTTGTGAATCTGGTGAAAGGAACATACGGACATACCCCCATTCCTGTCGACTCGGAATTTCGTTATAAAATTTCGGGAGTCAGAGAAGAAACTCCTTACGACACGGGTAAATATAAAAAACAGGATAACCCGACTTTTCCCGAATACGGCGATGTGAAACTGGCTCAAAACGAAAAAGAAGAACTCCTGCTCGAGTTATTTCCTGCCGTTGCAGGCGAATATTTGAAAAATAAGGTCATCAATAATTATCTGGCCGAAATTCATCAGATAGAAGAAGAAAAACGGCAGAAATATCTTAAAGAAAAAGAAGCTTACGATAGCCTTAGTCAGGAAGAAAAAGAAAAACGCCTGATGGAAGGTCTTACTAAATTCTAACGTTTAATCTTTTTCCTCAATAATTTCGATAGACTCGATTTTATCGCCCTGACGGATATCGTCAATTACTTCCAGTCCGGCTATCACTTTTCCGAAACACGTATGTTTTCCGTCGAGGTGAGAGGTGTTGCGGCGACTATGGCAAATAAAAAATTGTGAACCTCCCGTATCTTTTCCGGCATGAGCCATTGACAGAACACCACGGTCGTGATATTGATTGGCACCTTCGGTTTCGCATTTGATGGAGTATCCCGGACCACCAACGCCTGTTCCCTGAGGACATCCGCCCTGAATAACAAAGTCGGGAATTACGCGATGGAAAGTGAGTCCGTTGTAGAATCCTTTTTTCGAAAGGTCGACAAAGTTTTTAACGGTGCCGGGGGCATCTTTTTCGTAGAATTGAACCGTCATGGTTCCTTTTACTGTTTTTATGAGTGCTTTTAACATAGAGTTTTTTTGCAAATGTATGAATTATCGTTAATGTGAGTTTTTTTTAGATTTCGTATCCAATTAGTTTTCCTTTTTGCATGATGAGCAGTTCGTCGAAATACACATCGGGTTCGGTCACTAATCCGTCAAGATGGCTGTTTACAGATATGCTGCCGCCCATGCTTATGTTGTTTCCAAAAGCAATATGTATGGTGCCGAACACTTTTTCGTCTTCCAGTATCATGCCGGTTAGTTGAGCTTTATAGTTGGTTCCGATTCCGAATTCGGCAACTGCGCGCGCGTCACGACCTGATTTGTCGAGAAGTGATGTTAACCTTGCTGCTTCTTCACCACCGCTTATGTTTTCGGCATATCCGTTTACCACTTCAATGCGCAAAGGGGTGCTTAACATGCCGATGCCTGCCATCGATCCGTCAATAACCACTATGCCGTTACTTTTGCCTTCCAACGGAGCCATATATACTTCTCCGGAAGGCAGGTTGCCGCTTTCGCCTTTGTTGCGCATAACGCCTTTGCTGGGCAATATGACACGGCCACCAACAGGCATGGTAATGTCGGTACCTTTTTCGGTTACTACACGGATGCTTTGAACGCCCGCAAGCTTATGAACTATATGGTCGGTAAGCGCAATGATCTTTTCGTAATCTGCATTAAGGCAACGCACCATACAATCGACAGTAATTCCCGGCATGGTTCCCACGCGAACGCCCAGTTTCGAAGCTTCGCGGCGGGCATCGGTATGGGTAAGCGATTTCGAGGTGGGGCAAACAACCACATCTACCAGTTTCATCAGTTCTGCAATTGGTTTGGGAGGTTCCTGCCCGTTGATCTCTCGCGATTTTATCTCCACCAAAATCGATTCGCGGCAAAGTTCTTTGCCTGCTTCGTGAAGCGAAAGGGCGATCTCTTTTTTTGTTTCGTCGCTGACGATCAGCAGGGTTTCGTGTTTCTGCAATCCCATGCAATCGCGCAAAGCTATAACAGAAGCATTATTAAGCTCAGTATTCATGTGTTAAAATTAAAAGAAAGACGTCTACAAAAACCTTTTTTCTATTTCTTCCCAGTTCACGTATTTCCAGAATTCGGTTACATAATCCGGGCGACGGTTTTGATAGTCGAGATAGTAGGCATGTTCCCAAACATCGCAGGTTAATAATGGCAAAAGGCCTTTGAGCATCGGGTTGCCGGCATTGCTTTCCTGAACGATATCAAGACTTCCGTCTTCAGTTTTTACCAACCAGGCCCATCCCGAACCAAATAAGGTTACACAAGCCGCTGTGAACTTTTCTTTAAAGGCTTCGAACGAACCGAATTTGCTGTTTATGGCATCGGCCAGAGGACCTTCGGGAGCTGCTTTTGCTTTGGGCGACAGGCTGTACCAATAAAAAGTATGGTTCCAGATCTGAGCTGCGTTGTTAAAGATACCGCCTTTAGCGTTTTTGATAATGGCTTCGAGGCCCGAATGTTCGAACTCGGTGCCGACTATCAATTTGTTCAGGTTGGTTACATAAGCCTGATGATGTTTGCCATAATGAAACTCGATGGTGCGCATCGAAATAAAAGGTTCAAGAGCATCCTGTGCGTAAGGTAATGGTGGTAATTCAAACATAGTGTTATGATTTAATCTGCTCAAAACATAGGGTCTTTTGCAGAATGGTTAATACATAATGCGTTTAAAAAGTTTTGTAAAGATAAGAAAAAAACGGAATTAAGCACTACTATACCTAAATTGTTTTTTACGAATGTTTCGGTTTATTCGAAAAATAAAATAAAAAGGTAACCAGCACCATGGCAAAAAGTCCTGCAGCCAATGCGATCAGAAACGAAAGATTGCGGTTCGAGGTGTGATCGTAACTGATAACTCCCATCCAACCGAAAACCATCAAAAAAGTTATGGTGTTGCGCAAACTGAAGAAACTGCGTCCCAGTGTGAGCAGGCGGTTGCTTTTTGGTATGTTATCGTTTTGTTCTTCCTGCTCGTCAGTAGTTTTGTTTTTGCGGCCGTCAAGTCCGGCAATACTTAATACCAGTTGTATCAGGAATATCAGCGAAAACGGAACCGCGATATACCAGAATATTTTTTCAAATGTCGTTAATGCATCAAACCATTCCTGCATAAGAATTATTTTTTGTCAATCTCCTACAAAGATAGATAAACGTAAAATAAGACGATTTATTTTTTAATTTTATTTTACGAAGTTTTGAACAGACTTATTAATAATAATCCTTCTGTTGGAAGCTATGGTCATGTTTAAAATTTACGGTACTTTTGCACTTTTCGGGAATCTATGATACAGCTTGTTAAGTTTACTTACGAAAATGCCGAACTGCGCGAACAGGCTTTTGCCGTCAGGCGTATAGTTTTTGTGGAAGAGCAGGGTGTGGATGCCGCGCTGGAATATGACGAGAACGAAGCCACGGCCCATCACTATCTGTTGTATCTCGATTCGGTTCCCGTGGGCGCAGCGCGCTGGCGCGAAACTCCTAACGGCATCAAACTCGAACGTTTTGCGGTGTTGCTCCAATACAGAGGCAAAGGCCTGGGCGATGTGCTGGTGAAAAAAGTACTCGAAGATGTGGTTCCGATCGGGCTGACCGTTTATCTGCATTCGCAGCTTAAGGCCTGCAGTTTATACCGCCGCAACGGTTTCGTGGAAGAAGGAGCTATTTTTGTGGAAGCAGGTATAGAACACTACAAAATGGTATTAGCCCTCTGATAAATCTTTTCTTTACTCAAATTTCCCAGTCTATCCACTTATTGTTCTTCAGCACTTTTATGCTTCGGTAACCGATGTCTTTCAGTATCTGTTCGGTTTCGGCAAAATGCGCGTTCAGGTCGGCGGGATTGTGGGCATCGGCGCTTACGGTTATGGGAATGCCAAGTTCGAAACATTGGCCGAGGGCTTCCACACCCGGATACAGCCCGTCGAATTTGCCCGTGTAGATGCCGCGGGTGTTCACTTCCACTATGCAATGGTTTTTGGCTATCACTTCGATGGTGTGGCTAAGGAGTTTCTGATACCACGGCTCGCTTTCCTGAAAATAGCGGCCTTGGTTGTTCATTTTAATTTTATCGAAATGCGCAACGATATCGGGTTTTTGAGTGCTCAGCATTTCGTTCACCTGTGCAAAATAGGTTTCAACTCCGCGGCGGATATCGTTCCCGAAAATGCTTTTCAAACCGTTGTCGTAGTTGCTTCGCGGCCCGTCTATAAACCAATAGCCTTCGCCCGAGGGGTTTTTAACCAGATGCACGGCGCCCAGCATATAATCGAGCTTATGCCGGCGTTGCATCACGGCAAAATCAACCGAAACACCGGGTATGTAATCGATTTCGAGCGAGAGAAATATTTCGATCTGCGAACGGTAGTTTGTCCTAAGCCGGCGGATGGTATGACAATAGGTTTCGAGGTCGGCATGAGCCAGGCTCCAGGTGTTTTCGAAAGGCAAAGGAGCATGAGCGCTGAAACCCAGCGCAAGGAAATTGTTTTTGAGGGCTTGCTTTATATATGCTTCGGGTTCGGAGTTGCCGTCGCAAAACAGGGAGTGGGTATGATAGTTAGTGCGTATCACTTTTTTTTGTTGCAAAAATACGCTTCTTTTAAGATATGAAGTTCAATTTTTGCTGGGCGAAACCGATAGTGGCAACCTGTTTATTGGGTGCCGCCGAAACAATTGACGGTACATCCCGCGCAGCTTTGGCATCCGCCTCCAAAGCCCGCGTTTTGTTTGTCGCAGCCGGTATAGGTGGTGAACCCCCCCCAGTAGGTTCCGATGTTGCTGTTAACGATATCGGTCAGTGCAATTTTAGGGGTGTTGACTTGGGTGGCGCGCGTCGTGATGCCCAGACTTGCCCGTGTGGCAAGGGTGGCCGAACCCAAACCCAGCAATGCAACGGCAGGCAATGCTATCTGTGCGGTTTTCACCAGACGTTGTTTGCGGCTCAGGGCTGCAGTGATTTTTTTAGTGTGGCTCATAAAGGATGAGTTGTTTCGTTTCGGATTAGTGTTTGCAAAGATACAAAAAATGTGCCTGATTTTTTTGGGAATTCAGAAGTAATGATGCTTCGACTATGCTCAGCAAAAGATTCAGAAGGGGCGAAGGAGGGGAAAAGGTGTATTAGGGGTAGTTATTATTTAAAATTCGCAACAATTATTAATAGAATTATTGTTAAAATTCATAAAAAAAATTCGAACTGAATCAATACTGAACCAGGTTGGCTTTGCGCATACTGTCTTTTTCGTGTTCGGATAGTTTGGTGTTGTTCAGATACACGGCCATTTCCCAGTCGCCGTACATGGTATTGGGCATCACGATAAAGCGGCGGCCGAATTCGTTTCGAAGGCTGTCGGTGCGATGGTTGCGGGTTTCGATAGATCTTTTATCGAATACGTTGGTGAAATCGGAAAGATTATCACCCATCAGCAGGCAGATATGATAGCTTTTCGCTACAAAATTGCGGTACAGTTCTTTGTTGGTGGAATCGGTTTTCATCATCAGGTGTTGGTCGTCGGCTTGCGGAAAACCTTGTGCTTTCAGGTTGTTTCGGGTAGCTTCGCGCAGTTTTTCGCTACGGTTGGTGATATAAAAAACATCGGCTTTTGAATCGGCCACAAACTTCAAAAACTCTACCGCACCCGGCAGGGCATCGGCTTTGCCCAGGCTGCACCATTCGTTCCATTGGTCGGGATAGCTGATGTTGGATAGTATGCATTTGGCTTCGTAGGGGCTGTTATCGAGCACGGTTTCGTCGATATCGACTACCACGGCACGTTTTTGTTTAATGCTTTTGTCGGCCAAATCGTTTTCGAACAGGGTTTTTGCCCAGTTGAAGGTTTGATAATAGATGGCTTTGGTTTCGGCAGCTTTTTGATGATAGAGAACCGCCATCGTCATAAATTCGTTGGAATTTTTGCAGCAGGTTTTTTCTTTTTCAACGGTGGTATGTGTGCACGAAGCAAGTAAAGCGGTTGTGGCAATGAGTAAAAATAGTTTTTTCATAAAGAGATGGTTAAGGAGGCTCAAAAATAAAAAAAATCCCCGTACCAAGGAAGGTACAGGGATAATTATTAAATAACAGAGGATATTAACGAAGCGGAAACTTTTTGAATATGCTATCCGATTTCATGATAATATCGACGTATTGAGCGCGTTTGAAAGCAAACGGGTCTTTAGAGTTTTTCTTCGACAATTTGCCGGTAATATCAGCAATGGAAGCATACTGTTTTTTATCCATCCATGTATTGATATCAGCCAGCATGGTTTCGATAAACCCGATATGATTTTTATACAGAGTACTGACCACCTGCACACATGAGCCACCCGCCAAAATCATTTTAATTACATCGTTGCCGCTGAATATACCCGTGTTGCAGCAAATGCCGGCATTGATGTTGCCATAAAGCAATCCGGCATAGCGCAAAGCCAATCGGTTGTCATCTTCGTTGCTTAAATTATAGGGGAAATGAAGTTCTTCTTTATCGAGATCGAAATCGGGCTGGAATAAACGGTTGAACAAAACAACACCATCAACACCTGCTTCGTCCAGCTTTTTAACGAATTCGAGAGTGTTGGTATAAAAAGGACTCAGTTTAACCGAAACCGGAATCTTAACCGTTTTTTTAACGGCTTTCAACACATCAATCTGTTGTTGTTCAATTTTTGCAGCAGGGGTATCAAAACTTCCCGGAGTGCTGTAGAAATTCAATTCAATGCCAGCCACACCTGTTTCTTCTATTTTTTTTGAATATTCTATCCAGGTATCGTTTTCCAGAGCATTCAAGCTCGCTATCATTGGAATAGAAATACTTTTGCGGGCTGTTTCCAGATTCATCAAATATTCCACCGGGCCTGCATGTTTAATATCCGGAAACAAAGAGGTCATTTCGGCATTACGTTCGGAATATTCCATAATATCCTGATCGAGCTCAAGTTCTTCGAGCTGGATCTGCTCTTCGAAAAGCGATTTATACACAACAGCCGCCGCGCCTGATTCTTCAATTTTCTTTAGGTTTTTTATATCTGTTACCAGATTGCTGGCACCGACAATGATTGGGTTTTTAAGGTCTAACCCCATGAATTTTACGCCAAGATTTGCCATAATATTATTTTTTAAGTTTATTATCAATAATAGATGAAGGGGAGTATTTCACTCCCCTGAATTATTTTATTTTGTGTAATCCATTTCCGACATGCGAACATAGCTCTTGAAACGCCATTTAGCACTTTCTTCGGCAGCTTTAAACAGTTCAACGGCTTCTCTCGGGAATGCTCTTTTAAGTGATGTATAACGAACTTCACTGTTTAAGAAATTCTGGAATTCTTCCCATTTCGGTTCTTTTGAATCGAGTATGAACGGGTTTTTGCCTTCAGCTTCAAGCAAAGGATTATAACGGAATAACGACCAGTAGCCTGCTGCCACTGCACGTTCGGCTTCTTCCTGAGTTTTTCCCATACCGGCACGCAAGCCATGGTTGATACATGGAGCATATGCAATGATAAGTGATGGGCCCGGATATGCTTCAGCTTCTTTCAAGGCTCTGAAATACTGACCGTAGTTGGCACCCATGGCTACCTGAGCCACATAAACATAACCATACGACATGGCCATCATACCCAGATCTTTCTTACGGATACGTTTGCCAGAGGCAGCAAATTTTGCCACAGCAGCAATCGGAGTTGATTTTGATGCCTGACCACCGGTGTTTGAGTAAACTTCAGTATCCAACACCAATACATTTACATCATTGCCCGAAGCCAAGACATGATCTAATCCACCGTAACCAATATCATAAGCCCAACCGTCGCCGCCAAAGATCCAGACCGATTTCTTGATGAGATATTGTTTCAGATCAAGAATTTCCTTAACGAGCGGATGTTTTGAATTTGAAATTAATGCAAGCACTTTTTCGGAAGCCACTTTCGATTTTTCGGCATCATTCATTCCTTCTACCCACAATTTGAAAGCTTCTTTAATTTCATTCGAAATATCCGATTCCAAAGCGTTTGTCATCAGTCGTTCGATACGCAGGCGCATTTTTCTTACACCTGTTTCGATACCAAAACCATATTCGGCATTATCTTCAAACAGTGAGTTTGCCCATGCAACGCCTTTACCGCACTTGTTAGCAGAATAAGGAGTGGCCGGAGCAGAACCGCCGTAAATAGAAGAACAACCGGTTGCATTGGCAACGATCATTCTGTCGCCATACAATTGGGTAATCAATTTAATATAGGGAGTTTCACCGCAACCTGCGCAAGCTCCGGAGAACTCAAACAATGGCTGAGAGAACTGACTGTTCTTAAAGGTCTTGAAAATGTCGATATTTTCGGTTTTATAACCTACTTTTTCGTCCAAGTAGGTATATCTGTCTATTTCGGCCGACTGGGTGCCCAGAGGTTTCATTTCAAGAGCTTTTGTTTTCGAAGGACAAATATCGGCACAGTTTCCGCATCCCGTGCAGTCGAGAACCGATACCTGTATTCTGAATTGATAACCTTCAAATTCTTTTCCGATCGCTTTCAGTGTTTTTGTATCGGCAGGCGCGTTCTTCAATTCGGCTTCATTCAAAAGGAACGGACGAACTGCAGCGTGGGGGCAAACGTAAGCACATTGATTACACTGAATACAATTTTCGGGTATCCATTCCGGAACATTAACAGCAATACCGCGTTTTTCGTAACGGGTGGTTCCCGACGGGAAGGTTCCGTCTTCTCTGCCAACAAATGCGCTAACGGGCAGATCGTCGCCTTTCATTGCATTGATCGGGTCGAAAACGTTTTTGATGAAATCGGGACGCTTATCGTCTATAACAATTGCATCGGCCGGCAGCTTTTTCCATTCTTCAGGAACAGGAACATTGATAATATCTTCAGCTCCTTTATCGATGGAGGTGATATTCATTTTAACCACATCATCGCCTTTTCTACCGTAGGTTTTTTCAATAGCTTTTTTCATAGCCGTAACAGCCAGATCGAAAGGTATTACATTCGAAACTTTGAAGAAAGCCGTTTGGGTGATGGTGTTGGTTCTGTTACCAAGACCAATATCTTCGGCTATTTTTGTTGCATTGATGATATAGAACTTAAGGTTGTTATCTGCCATGTATTTCTTAATATGATTCGGCAGTCTTTCTTTGGTTTCTTCAACATCCCAGATACTGTTCAGTAAAAATGTTCCGCCTTTTTTCAAGCCTTTCAGCATATCGTACTTTTCGAGATAGGCAGGCACGTGGCAGGCAACAAAATCGGGAGTATTTACCAGATAAGGCGAGCGAATGGCGTTATCGCCAAAGCGTAAGTGAGAAACAGTGATACCGCCAGATTTTTTTGAATCGTAAGCAAAATATGCCTGACAATATTTATCGGTGTTATCGCTGATGATCTTGATAGAGTTTTTGTTTGCACCAACGGTTCCGTCAGAGCCAATTCCATAGAATTTTGCTTCGTAGGTTCCTTTTGGTGTTACACTGATCTCGGGTAATAAGGGTAATGATTTGAATGTAACATCATCAACGATTCCAACTGTGAATTGATTCTTTGGTTCTTTGAGTTTCATGTTTTCATAAACCGAAAGCATCATGGCCGGGGTCGTATCTTTGGAACTCAAACCGTATCTTCCACCAATAATCATCGGTGCATTAGGCCGGTTATAGAAAAGGTCTTCAACATCAAGATACAACGGATCTCCGTTGGCACCTATTTCTTTGGTGCGGTCGAGAACCGTAATTCTTTTTACAGATTCGGGGAATACTTTGAAGAAATATTTTGCAGAGAAAGGACGATACAAATGAACTGAGATCAATCCCACTTTTTCGCCTTTTTCAACCAGAAAATCAATAACTTCTTTTAATGTTTCGGTAATTGAACCCATTGCAATAACAATGTTTTCCGGATCTTTTGCACCGTAATAAGTGAACGGATGATATTCTCTGCCGGAAACGACTTTTAATTGCTGCATATAATCTTCAACCATGTCGGGAACAACATCGTAAAACTTGTTGGCAGCTTCGCGCGATTGGAAATAAATATCCGGGTTCTGTGCTGTTCCGCGGGTAACAGGATGTTCGGGGTTAAGCGCGCGGTCGCGGAATTCTTGTAAAGCTTTTTTATCAAGGAGCTTTTCCAGTTCTTCCATTGCAGGAGCTTCAACTTTCTGAATTTCGTGTGAAGTACGGAATCCGTCAAAAAAGTGGAGGAACGGAACCCTCGATTTAATGGCTGTTAGATGTGCAACGGGAGCAATATCCATGATTTCCTGAACGCTTCCGGTTGCCAGCATGGCAAAACCTGTTTGGCGGGTGCTCATCACATCGCTGTGGTCGCCGAAAATTGATAATGCCTGAGCAGCCAAACTTCTGGCTGAAACATGCAATACACCCGGCAACAATTCGCCCGAAATTTTATACATATTCGGGATCATTAATAATAACCCCTGTGAAGCTGTGTAGGTAGCTCCAAGTGAACCTGCCTGAAGAGCTCCGTGCAAAGCACCGGCTGCACCGGCTTCCGATTGCATTTCTGATAAGGTAACGGTTTCGCCGAAAATATTTTTTTTGCCTGCTGCTGCCCATTCATCAATATTTTCTGCCATATTCGATGATGGAGTGATAGGATAAATGCATGCTACTTCGGTGAACATATAAGCGATATATGCTGCTGCATAATTCCCGTCACACGTAATGAATTTTGATTTTTTTTCCATACCAATTAATATATTAAATTGCTGATATTATGATTTATAAATAAAACAAATTGTAAACGAGTGCGAAATTAGTAATTTATTGAAAACACCCTGACAAATTTCCAATAAAATATTCGCTCAAATCAGAAAAATATTCTGATTATAAATAAGAGCTTTAGACAAAGAAATGTTTTTGAAAATTATTTTTTTTGTTTACCCGCGCTTTCCTTCGAAACGGTATCCTCTTTCAATAATTTATCAGCATTGTTGAGGGCATTGTTGCGTTCAATTTCCATTAAAGAATCTTCTTTGCGTTTTTGTTTTTCTTCCTGTACCTTGTTTGGTCCGCATGCGAAAAGAACTGTGATTGAAAATAATGCCAAAAGAATTTTATACGGTTTCATCTGAGTGGTTTTTCTGCAAAATTACTTTTTATCTGAATTACTGATCAAAAACGGAAGCGCTTCGGGAATAAATTTTTCCTGCAAATCGAAAATACCATGGTTATGGTCGCCGCTTGTTTCAATAAATTTCTTTTTTCCGCCGAATTTTTCATAAAGTTTGATACCGTTTTCATACGGAACAGTTTCGTCCGTTTTACTGTGAACAAATAAAACCGGAACTTCGATATTCGATAGTTTTTCGTACGAAAGAAATTGATATTTCAACAGCAGATGATTCGGTATAAACCAAAAGGTTTTATTTGCCACCGCTTCCAAACAATAGAATGTTGATTCCATAACCAGCGCATGACATTTCTTATGCTGCGCCAGATTCACTGCCACAGCCCCTCCCATCGACCAACCCCAGATGATAACTTTATCCTCGCTGATGCTATGGTTTTTTAACAGAAATTCATAAGAAGCCCGTGCATCTTCATAAATATCGTTTTCTTTTTTTATGCTGCCCGTGCTGATCCCAAATCCGCGATAATCTATTGCCAAAGCATTGAAGCCCATTTCGCGGAATAAGCGCATGCGTTTTTCGCCCCGCGATATATTTCCGGCATTGCCGTGAAAAAACAAAACCGTGTATGCATTTGTATCGACAGGCATCCACCAGGCATGCAGTTTTTGTCCGTCGTTCGTTGTAATCCATTCTTCATGAATATTCAGATCATCGGGGGGCGGTTGTGCCCCTTTTTGCGGCACAAAAACGAAACGCTGCTGGAAAAGATAAATAAAAAGACAAAACAGCAGATAGAGTAAAACGATTGCAGCCAGAATGATCAATACTTTTTTCATAATCATAAAAAAAGCCCGCAACGGAAATTAGTTGCGGGCTTTAAAGATTTTTACTTAAGCAAGAATATAAGTGTATGTGGTTCCGTTGATAATTACATAAACCGTAAAATCGCAGGTTCCATCGCCATAGTCAACTGTGATAGTAGGATAACCGTCATTAACGATATCCAGCTTACCCGAGGCAACTATCCAACTCCAAAGGGATGTGCACCATTTCCATAAGAGCGGAGTAGTAATAGTAACTGTAAATGCAGCACCGTTAATGTCTGTACCGCTGGCGCTTCCTGTAACAAGATATTCGTCATCAAAAGGATTCATTAATGTTCCTGAACCGGCAGTCCATTCATTATCGCGTAACGATGTCCAGTGAATTGTACCTTCAGAATAAGTGACACTTGCGTTTTGAACATCAACAGAATAATGAAGATGGCCAGCTGAGTTGTGTCCCAGATTTTTTATTATATGAGTGCCCTGAATCTGATGATCCGCGCCATTAATAGTTTCGAAAAAATTACTAAACGTTGAAATTATGGTAGTGTTTGAATCAACATAAAATCCGTTGGCATAAGCGATAATCTGCCCCCTGCGAACCACACCATCATCACCTGTACAACTGGTTCCGAAGTCGATCACTACTTTTTTACCCAGTGAATCGGTCCAGGCACCTGAAATTGTAATGGTGGGGCATCCCGAAATTACAGTATCCATACTTTTCGAGGAAATTTTATTCACTGCTGATGAAATCTGTTTGTACGATCTGTTGAATGCACTTTCGGCAGTTGAATTATCCTGAGCTGCACGATAGCTATAGGTGGTAGTTTTATCTTTTTTCTTACATGAAGTAAGAACATAGCCTGCTAAAAATAGTGTAGCAAGACAAATACTTAAAATTTTCAGGGTTTTCATGGCTTTGAAGTTTAATAGAACAAAATTAAAAAAATTGCTTAATATTTTATTAACGTAAAAATTCTTAAAAAATTTGCTTGTCGGTGAAATATTTCGTTTAGTCGGTAATTTTTCACCTGCATCAACCATCATTGTTTCTTTAAAATACTATAATACAAATCGCTTAAACTCATTGCGGCTTTGTAGGAGCTGAGTTTTTTTTGCCGGATATCTTTTTCTATTTGTTTAATGTTCTTTTTAATTTCATCGCTTTGATAAAAATCTGTCAACAGCAAATCTTTTAGTGCCTGATGCATGAGTTGCATATCCTGGCTGGTTCGTTTTGTTTCGAAATAGTTATTGTTTCGTGTAAACGCGATATAATCTTCCACAACTTGCCATACCTCGCTGATACCGGTTTTTTCGTGGGCCGAACAAATGGCCACCGAGGGTACCCAACCAGATTCGGGAGTTGGATACAGGTGAAGCGCATTCTGATATTCGATGCGGGCTTGTTTTGCTTTGGTGATATTGCTACCGTCGGCTTTGTTGATAACAATTGCATCGGCCATTTCCATGATGCCGCGCTTGATACCCTGAAGCTCGTCGCCGGCACCTGCCAACATCAGCAATAGAAAGAAATCGACCATGGAATGTACCAGTGTTTCGGACTGACCCACGCCGACAGTTTCTACAATAATGGTATCGAATCCTGCTGCTTCGCAAAGGATAATGGTTTCCCAGGTTTTTTGCGCCACCCCGCCCAAAGTTCCGGCCGAGGGCGAAGGACGGATAAATGCATTGGGATCGGTTGAGAGTTCTTCCATGCGGGTTTTGTCGCCCAGTATGCTTCCTTTGGTGCGGTAGCTGCTGGGATCGATGGCCAGCACAGCAACTTTTTTGTTCTGTTTGGTCAGATATTTACCCAACACTTCGATAAACGAGCTTTTTCCCACGCCCGGAACACCCGTTATGCCAACCCTGACAGACCTGCCTGAATGAGGCAAACAGCCTTTCAGTACTTCCTGTGCCTGATGCTGATGTTCGTTCAGGGTGCTTTCGATAAGGGTGATGGCTTTGCTCAGTATGGAAATATTTCCGGCTAAAATGCCGTCAACCATTTGCTGAATGCTAAGAGCAACGGGTTTTTTCACCCGAATGTTATGCACAGCTTCGGGATTCACGGACGAAGGCTGTTCTATTCCTTCCTGAACTTTCAAAGCGCTTTTAAAGGGTTTTAGGCTCACTCGTATTTATGTTTCTACAAAATTACTTTTTTACAGTGAACCACGAACTATGAAAAGTGAAAAATAAGCACTCCGTTTCTAAATATAATTTCAATTGGCCCCTTTAATATAAAATCTGTCGTATTTTTGCTATCCAATTCCATTTTTATGAAAAAGCTATTCGTTTCGTTGCTGCTCTTAATTTCTGCACTCAGTATTTATGCTCAAAAGGATCCCGACCGGTTTACGGGCAATTGGATGGGTGCTTTGGATGTGGGTGCAACAAAACTCCGCATCGGGCTGTTTGTTACCGATTCGGCAGGGGTGTTTTCGAGCTATTTGATGAGCCCCGATCAGGGTGTGATGAATATTGAGGTGAACAAAACCCGTATCTCCAACGACTCAATTGAAATTGTTTCGAAATTCGTAGCAGCCAATTATAAAGCGGTTATCAACCAAAAAGGCGATTCGCTGAAAGGAATCTGGTTTCAGGGACGCAAATTTCCGCTGACGATGGCTCATTTTGATAAACTTCCCGAACTGAAACGGCCGCAGGAACCAAAAAAACCTTATCCCTATAAAGAAGAAGAGGTGACCTTTACCGACAAAAAAACGGGCATAACCTTCGCCGGAACGCTCACCATTCCGCAAGGCAACAAAATATTTCCGGGCGTGGTGCTGGTTACCGGTTCGGGACCTCAAAACCGCGACGAGGAACTGTTGGGCCATAAACCCTTTTTGGTGATAGCCGATTATCTGACACGCAACGGAATTGCCGTGCTGCGATACGACGACCGCGGAGTGGGCAAATCGGGAGGGGTGTTTTCGGCAGGAACCACGCTCGATTTTTCGCAGGATGCCGAAGCTGCCTTTAATTTTTTACGATCAGATTACCGCATCGATTCGATGAAAGTGGGCATCATGGGACACAGCGAAGGGGGCATGATAGCACCTATGGTTGCCGCCCGCAACAAAAAAGTGGCTTTCGTGGTGATGCTTGCCGGACCGGGGCTGAAAGGCGAAGAAATACTGATGCTGCAATCGGAACTTATTGCCAAAGCCGACAGCACCCCGCAAAAAGAAATTGACATCAACACCCAGCTCAACAAGAAGATATACGCAATTGCCATCAAAGAAAAAGACAATAAGAAAGCTGCCGACAAAATGCACGCTTTGATAGAAGAATATTGGAAAACGCTCGATCCGGAAATGATCAAAAAACAAAACCTCGATAAAAAAGCCCTGATGCAATCCATATCGCAGGTGCTGACGCCCTGGTTCCGCTATTTTCTGGAAAGCGAACCGTCTAAATATCTCGTGAAGGTGAAATGCCCCGTGCTGGCCATAAACGGGAGCAAAGACCTACAGGTTCCGCCCGAACAAGACCTGGCAGCCATTAAAAAATATCTGACCAAAGCCGGCAACAAGAACTTTACAACCAAAGAATTCGACGGGCTCAACCATTTGTTTCAGCATGCCAAAACCGGTTCGCCAACCGAGTATATGGATATTGAAGAAACCTTCGCCCCTGAAGCACTTGAGTTTATCGGGAAATGGATACAAACTTTAAAATAGCAGGAAGAAAGAACAAAAGCGAAAGAAAAAACACACAAGGTTTGCGAACTTTTTATAAACGTGCTTTTATTTGGTGTGTTATTTCGCCTCCAGATTTTCTACTCAGCCTTGAATAACTTCTGATCACAACACAATACTTTCCTGCTGTGCGTGGCGGAAACAGGGCTATTGATACGATCTTTGGAGTAAGTATTTAAAATAATGTAAGCATCCCTTCGTTTCACGGGGGGCTCCCTTCGTTTCACCGGGGGTTCCCTTCCTTTCTCCGGGGGCGTCCTTCCTGCATATAAATTAGGCTTGAAAGTTTTCCAGCAGCACTATATATACAGGAGATAAGCCTTCCGCATTTTCTTCATTAGTTATGTTGGTTTATAAAAGCAGTTATTTTCCCCGAAAGGAGGGTGCAGGCAAACCATATTATTGCTGCATATTTTTAAACACCAACTCTATGCTATAGTACAATAGCTAAAAATCATCTACCTCAGCAGCGGTGGAAACGAAGTACTGTTAAACTAAATTATTTGCTGCTGCAGGGAATTGAAACACCAATACCGGTAAAAGCTCTATACCTAAATGTTTTAGTTCGTACAATTGTTTTGAAACACCTGCCGGTTTTGTTAAAAAATATTAAAAGATAAAAAAGTGTTACCCGGAGAAAAATAAAAAAGTACTTTTGCCGCTAAATTTAAAAATTAAAACCAATGAAAGTACGATCTATTTTAATGGCAGCTGCATGTCTTTTATTCATTTCTCATTACTCTGCAGCACAAACGCCCCAGGTAAACAATTCCGGTTTCGAAAATTGGGACAATCTGGGCGCTGCAACCGAAGAACCAACTGACTGGAACTCTTTTATGTCTGCATCAGGATCTTATACAAGTTATGCTGCACAACAAATTAAAAGATCAACCCAAAAAAGACCAGGAACTAGTGGTACATATAGCGCTATCATTTGGTCAAGAGACGCTGGATTAGGAATCATTGCCAATGGAAATATGACCACAGGACAAGTTAATATGGGAGGCATGCTACCTTCCAGTACCAGCAATTATAACTCTACAATTACAACTAATGCTGCATTTTATGAAACACTTGGCGCAAGCCCCGATTCACTTATCGTTTGGGTACGTTTCCATCCGGTAACCAGCACCAACCAGGGCAGAGTTCATGCAATACTTCACGGAAATTATAACGTTCACGATCCGATTGATGCTGCAAATTCACTTCCACACGTGAAAGCTGAAGCTACTTTAAACTTTGCTTCAACAGGGACTACTTGGGTTAGAAAAAGTATTCCTTTTGTTTATAACACCTCTACAAATACTCCTGACTATATACTAATTTCGTTTTCTACAAACCCAACAGCAGGCGGCGGAAGTGCAGGCACTACATGCGATAGTTTATACGTCGACGATCTGTCGTTATTCTACAACCCCGTTCTCACCACAGGAACTATCAACCCGCTCACCTATCTGGTCTCATCTACCATGAGTGCTTCGGTCAGCGTTCCATTCACTTTAACAGGAAGCATGAATTCGGGTAATATCGTAACCGCTCAATTATCGGATGCAACCGGCTCATTTGTTTCTCCACAAAATATTGGAACATTAACAGCAACAACTTCAGGAACCGTACCAGGAACCATACCTGCAGGCACAGCAACAAGCAGTAACTATCGCATCCGCGTAGTCTCTTCAAGTTATCCTATCACTGCTGCCGATAACGGAACCAACATTACGATCAGCGATGTAACAGGCATTCAAAATTATCAAAGTGCAAACACTTCGGTATATTTTTCACAAAGCCAGCTTGTAGTTGATCTGCAACAGGCCACATATAACAAACCCATTATCCAGGTTTACAATATGAGCGGACAAATTGTGGGCAACTTTATCGTTAAGAACAATAGTCTTAACCGTATTGATGTAACTATTCCTGCCGGAATTTATATGTTCCGCATTATGGATGGAGAAAACTCCATTTCCGGGAAAATCGTTAAACTATAAAAGAATTGATACTGAAAAAAGCGGCGCTGTAAAGCGCCGCTTTTTTTTACTTCAGCCAGTTGAGTATTTTGTCGCAATACGGATTTTCTTTCGAATAAACCACGTCAACCCATTTGCCTTCTTCGCTTATCAGGAACTTCTGAAAGTTCCATTTCACTTTGGCATCGGCCACTCCGTTAAGTTCTTTTTGCGTGAGCCACTGATAAATTTCGTGTATGTTCTTTCCTTTCACCGATATTTTGGCAAACATCGGAAAAGTAACATTATAGTTCAGCGAGCAGAACTGGGCGATATCCTCGTTCGATTTGGGTTCCTGCCATAAAAAATTGTTGGCCGGAAAACCCAGTATCACAAACTTGTCGGGGCCATATTCCAGATACAATCGCTCGAGGTCGGCATATTGAGGCGTAAAACCGCATTTCGAGGCCGTGTTCACCACCAGTATCTTTTTCCCTTTAAATTCCGAAAGTTCTATCTCTCTGCCATCTATGGTGGTTGCTTTAAAATCAAAAAATGTTTTCATAATAATGCTGTTATTAATTCATTATTATAAAGGTACTCCATTTCGGAGCCAATTGCAAGAAAATTGCCTTTGTTCTTCAGCCGAACCATGTGGAACACTTTAATTATGCTCCTTAGTGTCAAATAAATTTTAATTTTGTGAAGAAATAAATCCTTCCCCATGAAACAACTGATGCTTGCCCTGCTCTGCTCTTCTTTATTCAACTGCACACTGCAGGCTCAAACCGGATGCATCTCGGGCAACTGCAAAGACGGCACCGGAACCTACACCTATATCAACGGCGATAAATATACCGGCGAGTTCAAAAATTATAAAATCAACGGCAAAGGCACTTTTGTATATGCTTCGGGCACCTGGAAAGGCTGTCAATACACTGGTGAGTTTAAAGACAACAAGCTGGAAGGTACGGGTATCTTCACTTATGCCAACGGCGACAAATACGAAGGACAGTTTTCGGGCAATAAACTCAGTGGCACGGGAACATTCACGTATGCAAACGGCGATGTTTACACCGGCGATTTTCAAAACAACGAATGCAACGGCAAAGGAACTTTTACCTATGCCACGGGTAAATATCAGGGAGCCACCGTTACCGGCGACTGGAAAAACAACAAACTTAACGGCACTGCCACATTTTTAGGCAAAGACGGAGAAAAATACGAAGGCGAATGGAAAAACAACCTGAAAGAAGGCAAAGGCACCCTGCACTTTGCCAACGGAAGCACTTACACGGGCGATTGGAAGAACGATATGTTCAACGGCGAAGGAACTTTCACCTATGCCAACGGCAAAGTTGTGAGTGGAACCTGGAAAGATAATAAACCGGTTGAACGAAAATAATATTGATATTTTACCGTTATTTGTGTACAAATAATTAATAACATTTCTAAACTACTTGCAAAAAACCCTCTGAAGTTTCGGAGGGTTTTTTTATTGAGATAGAGTAAGTCGTTATTTTACCAATTTGAATATCCGTTGTGGAAAGGGTTGTTGTTGAATCCCGATTGAAAACCACCGCCATAAGGATTCATCTGCGACTGATAATACGGATTATTATTTCCGTTCGAGAAATTAATTTGTGCACCTATGGTGAGATGCTCCGTTACTTTATAATCAACGCCAACGTTGATACCATAATTATCCAGCGTGTTCTTTTTATTGCTCAATAGTTCAGGGTTAACCGATTTGCTGTTATTAAATGTCTTATAAACGGCCCCCGAAATTATCAGGCGGTTCGTAACCAAATAATCGCCCCGGGCAAACAACATATAATTTGTTCCATTTCCTCCAAAACTGTTGAATTCATTGTTTGAAAACCCGCTGATGCCTTGTTGTATCACGCCGCCCACATCGAGTTTGAAGCGCGGTGTAACCATATAGCTCATATAAGGCGAAATATACGAAAAAGTAGTTGCATTCTTCTTGCTGCCGATAACCCCAAAACCGGCTTCAACCGAAAAACTCATACGGTTTCTGTTAAACAGCGACGAATTTTTCTGAATAGTTTGATTATTGAATGTGGTTGCCGAATCGCTGCTAATCTTAGATTGGGCCTGTATTTTGTTTGTTGCGAACAGTAGAAAAAACAAAACGATAATGTAATATGTTGGCGATTTCATAAATCGGGTGTTTTTGTTCCGGTAACTTGAATATACGTTGTAAACTGTTTTTTGTTTTAAATAGTATTTACAAAGGTAGTAAAAATCACAATTTTATTCCGTAAATTTCCAAATTATTAATACCCTCTTTGTCTTTTGGCTTCGTAGGCCATAATAGCCACCGAATTCGAAACATTCAGCGAATCGATGTGCCCGAGCATGGGTATTTTAACAATGTGGTCTGCAGCTTTCAGCCAAATATCGGTAAGCCCTGTCGATTCGGTACCAAAAGCCAAAGCACTTGGCTTGCTATAATCCACCTGATGGTAAAATTTCTTGGTTTGCAGCGCTGCAGCGAACAGCGCAATATGGTTTTTCTTCAGCCAATCAATGGCCTCACTACCCGGGCTAACCACAATTTGCTTGTTGAAAACACAACCGATGCTTGAGCGTATCACATTTGGATTGTAAATATCGGTTTTGGTATCGCAAACAATAAGCAGGTCGGCAGCCACAGCATCGCCTGTACGCAGCACCGCACCCAGATTTCCCGGTTTTTCAACCCCGTCGAGCACAAGGATCAATGGATTTGAACTCAGTTTTACGTCGCTGAACGAAAGAAATTTCGGCCTGGCCAATGCCACAACTCCGCCCGAATCCTCCCGATAAGCTATCTTTGAGAATACTTCCGGCGAAACGCTCAAGGTTTTTTCTGCCGGTATCAGCGAACTAATTTCATCGAACAGTTTTGCATCATTTACCTTTTCGTTGCAAACGAACAAGGTTTCTATGCCGAAACCCGCCCGAACCGCCATGCCCAATTCTTTAATGCCTTCTATCACGATCAGCTGTTGTTCTTTACGTGCACTGTATTTCTTTTGCAGCAGAACCACGTTCTTTATTTTCGCATTTTGCAAACTGCTGATATGTTCCGTCACATTTGGCATGGATAAACTATTCGGTGGTGCAAATATAAATAAATATAACCCGACATGCGCTATGCTGTCGGGTTATATCACTAATTAATCTTATTGCTTTGGCTGATTTCGCAGCATTCTTTTTCTGCGACCTCTTTTAACAAAATACATGATCAGGAAAAGCGAAATCAGCATGATAAACCATAGCGGCCACAAATACATAAACCCGATAATAAATTGTAAAAAGCCATGCCAGCCCCAGGCCAGAGCTTCTTTTATTTTCCAGCCGAATCCTGAATTCTGAACGGGAAGCATTTGGCTTTGCTGATAAAAAGTAACATTCACCGTGCTCAGTTCAACTTTATTGTTGAGATATTTCAAACGGCCTTCCATCGATTCAATTTCTTCCTGAAGGGTTCTGATATATTGCTGAACATCCAAAATATCGTTGATAGTATTAGCTTTCTTCAAAATAAGCTGATACTGTACCAAAGCATCCTGTTTCGATTTCAACCGGGCGCTCACATCCACGAACTCCTCGGTCACATCATCCGAATGGATCTTTTTATAATCCACAAAAATGGCCTGTTTCATCAGATCATCAATCAGAGCATCAAAATGTTCGGAACCCACACGAACCACCATAACATTGGTAGTACGATATTCATCTCCCGTTTGGTTCTCCGACGAAACATATCCCTGATGGCTTTTAATAATTCCCAAAATATTGAAGCGGGCAGCATCATACTTTTCAACCTTAAAGCTCAGATCGGCAGTTTTCACGATCTTCTGCGGAATATTTTCCTTAACGGGTTGCGGAGAGTTTTGTTCGCTCTTTTTTTCCTCATTCACACTTCCTTTACTCGCCGCTTTATCTGCGGTAGATTTTTGGTCAGCTTCAACTGCCGCGTTCGATTCACTTGTCGGCATATTCAGGGTGGTAACCGTTGCTTCTTTAATATCTGAGTTTGATTTCTCTTTCTCCGATTTGCTGCTACAACTCATCAGTTGCAGGCTCATCGTCACCAGCAAAAAGAAACACGCAAAAAACAGGCTTTTTGTTTTCATATTCTTATGGTTTGGTTAATAATTAATTTTTAAATGGAGCATTATAGATGTTTTATTTCCAAAATTCCATAATAAAAGTACTAAAATTAAGATTGAAATTCAAAAAGTTTAAAAATAATTAAGTTTTTTCTTGACTTTTCATTTTTTGATATTAACTTTGTGCCGCAAAGTACTTTTTAAAACAAATTAAAATGGAACAACAGAACGATCATTTAAAAACCTTATCAGAGATACGTTCTTTGATGGAATCTTCCACAAGATTTCTTTCTTTAAGCGGTTTGTCGGGTGTGTTTGCAGGAAGTTTTGCCTTGCTGGGCGCATTTGCGGCATACATGTTCCTGAATCTGGGTTTGTTCAGCGACGATTATTACATTCATATCAGCAGCGGCTCGAATTTTAACGCGGAAGTTCTGATGTTTTTTATTGCCGATGCATTGAGCGTTCTGGCGCTTGCCATCACCTTCGTCATAATTTTCACCGCCCGCAATGCGCGCAAAAGCGGTCAGCCCATTTGGAACAATACGGTTAAAAAATTACTTGTCAACCTGTTTATCCCGCTGCTCACCTGCGGCATATTTTGCTTTGCACTTTTGTTCCATCATCTGGTTTATTTGATCGCACCTGTGATGTTGCTGTTTTACGGACTGGCTTTGGTGAATGCCTCTAAATATACTTTCCGCATGATCCGCTATCTGGGTTTCTGCGAAATATTGCTGGGGTTAACCGCATGTTTTTGCATTGGCTACGGCATATTGTTCTGGGCGTTGGGTTTCGGAGTGCTGCATATCCTCTACGGAATTCTCATGTATTTTAAATACGAAAGATGACCACCGATTTTGACATAAACAACCTGAATAAGGTCTTCGAAAGCAGAATACGGCTGGGTGTGATGTCGGTGCTGAGCGTCAACGAAAGCGCCGACTTCAACATGCTGAAGGATTTGCTGAAAGTTACCGACGGTAACCTGGCAAGCCACATCAGCGCTCTCGAAAAATGCAATTACATCACCGTTGCAAAAGATTTTGTCGGGAAAAAGACCCGAACCACTTATACCATCAGCGATGAAGGACGTAGCGCTTTTCTTTTTCATCTCGAATCACTCGAAACCATGATCAAACAAAACCGATAAAACCATAATTATGAACACCGTTTTCAATTTATGCGTAAAGTTTCTGGTGGTAAGTGCCCACATGCTGGGCATCAGCTATCAGCAAATTAATGTATGGCTGTTCGTCATCATTCATCCGCTCATCACCTTATTATTTCTGGCCTTATTTATCTTCACCTTCATTAAATATAAAAAGTTAAAAAAATCCACTAAAAACCAAATACCTCAATTATGAAAAAAAATGATGTGCTCCTGTTAGTATCAGTTGTTCTGTACAGCTGGTTTTTCTATCATCAGTCGCTCGGGATCAACTTCTTGTTGTTTTCGGTTTCGTTGATAGGCCTTTTACTCATCCGTAACAAATCGCTGGTGAAAGACACTTCATGGTATGTTGCCGCTGCAGGCACTATTGTGTCTGCAATTTGTGTGATGCTTTACGGAACCTGGCTTGCTTTTTCGGCCAACATCGTTTCGCTGAGTTTATTGTCGGCTATGAGCATCAGCAAAGGCTCGTCGGTAATACTCGCGGGCATCTATTCGCTCTATTCCTTCTTATCATCAGTAGGGTTTATGATCGTCGATCTTATTGAACGCCGCATGCAGAAAAACAAAGCGCTCGGCAGCAAGTTCTGGATAAAACTCTCGATAGGCTTTGGCATATTCGGAGTTATTGTTCTGTTCTTCTTCCTGTATCAGCATTCAAACCCCTTGTTCATGAATCTGACGCAGAAGATCAACCTCGATTTTATTTCGTGGCCCTGGGTGCGTTTCACCTTTGTTGGCTTTTTGCTGTTATACGGCTTTTTCTATCACCGCAATTTCCCGGCTTGGCATCGCTGGGATGTGAACATTCCGCCCCAACTCGATGCACAGAAAACACTCGAACGCGGCAACACCCTCTTCGGAAAAAAAGTAAACAGCAACATCGAACAGGTTTCGGGAGTTATTTTGCTGGCCCTGCTCAATGTTTTACTGTTGGTTGTGAATGTGCTCGATATTATTTATCTATGGATAACCAATCAGATACCCGAAGGTATGACCTTATCGGAATATCTGCATCAGGGCACCGGAACGCTGGTGGTGGCCATCATCCTTGCCATACTGGTAATTCTGTTCTTCTTCCGCGGCTTTCTGAACTTTTCCGAAAAGAACAAATCCATTAAATGGCTTGCCTTTGCCTGGATACTGCAAAATGCTTTTGTCATTATCTCTACAGGCTACCGCAACCTGCTCTACGTGAGCGAATACAGCCTCACTTACAAACGTCTCGGCATCTACATTTGGCTGGTGCTCACTTTCGTGGGACTGATTACAACCATCATTAAAATAAACCGCAAAAAAACCAATCTCTATTTGTTCAAAGCCAATGGTTGGTCGTTCTATCTGGTGCTGGTGCTGTTCGCCTGTCTCAACTGGGATCTGGTCATCACCAAATTCAACATCAGCCAGTCGAAAACCGTCGATAAGAACTACCTCGTTGAACTCAATTCGCCTGCCAACCTCCCCGATCTGCTAACCTTCCCGGTCGACGAATCGGATTTTTCGAAAGACCAGGCCACTGAAGATTCGTATTCGGGACGCGAATATTACGACAAACTGTTCTATCGCGGCAACTACACCGCCAAGCTGCACAAAAGACTTTACGACTTTTTGAACAGCCGCGACGGCGTGGGCTGGCAATCGTGGAACCGTTCGGCCTACAACACCGAAAAAGAGATCTACACACTCTTCGATGCCGGAAAAATTTCGAAGCTATTGCTGAGAGAGCAAAACATCAAAACGCTGGATGCTTTGCGCAAACTCAGGAACATTTCGTATCTGGATGTTTCGGGCAACCAGATAAAAGACTACACCGGCCTGGCTTCGTTCGACAAGCTTAACTATCTGAACGCATCCACCACCAACATCACCAATTTAGACAGTCTGCCTGCCCTCCCCAAACTCAAAACCCTCGATCTGTCGCTTAACCAGATCAACGATTTCACTACCGTTAAAAACATGAGCGGACTCGAAGATCTCAATATTTCTGCCAATGCAGGCATCATCGATATCAAACCCCTTTATGCAATCAAAAGCCTGAAGAAACTCGACATCTCGAAGAACGAGATCAAAAATATCGGTGGCATAGCCAGCCTCAATGCTTTGCGTTCGCTCAACATCGGAGGCATGAAAAGCTCCAACACCCTGCGCAGCCTGCCCGTATTGCCCCAACTGGAAGAGATCGACCTTTCGTCGAACAACTTCAAGTTCGACGATCTGAACCTGCTGAGCAAATTCAAAGATTTCAAGAGCCTGCGCTCCATCAACCTTTCGGGCAACTACATGAGCAACCTCTATCTGCTCACCACAGTGCAGAACAAAGCCATCAACTTCTTCTTCAGTTTCGAAACCGAAAGGAATATTGAACCTATTTTCACTCATCTGGAAACCCTCAACCTGTCGACCAACTCCATACGCGAAATTGATGCCCTGCGCTATTATCCGCACCTGAAAAGTCTCGACCTGTCGAACAACGACCTCGAATACATCAGCATGTTGGGAAATATGAAAGACCTGGAATATCTCAACCTCAGCAATACGCATATCATGGTTTACGATACGCTCAGGGAGTTGAGGAACCTTAAAGAACTCATCATCTCGTCCAACCTGCTCACCGATATTTCGGGTGTAGGTTCCATTCCCAATCTCGAAAACCTTGATGTTTCGAACAACCAGCTGGTGAACATCGATCGACTTGGAAAATGCGTCAATCTGAAAGTTTTAAAGATCAACAACAATCAGATTAGCGATTTCAGTGCATTGCTTTCGCTCAAAAAGCTGGAAGTGCTCGACATCACCAACAACCCCGTGAGCGACTATTCGGTGCTGTATAAAATGAAACAGCTCAAAGAACTGCACGTTTCGAGCATCAGCCTCGATGTATACAACCAACTGAAAGAAAACTTGCCCAATACCCGCATCAGGGCACAGTATATTTATAAAGGAAGTTTGGGTTTAGCATCTTAAATTAGCAGTGCCATGAAAATAAATCTTTTCAAAGTTTTGTTGTTCACCTTTTTGAAGGTGATCATAACTACCACGGTAGTCTATTTTTTGCTGGTGCTGGTGTTTCACGATTCTATGCATATACTGCATCGAGGCGAAGAATTCACCCTGATGACCTTCGGCGAAATAAGCGGCATAGTGTTTTTTGCCATACTGTATATGGTTTCCTACTTTTTGCCTTTGTTCTATATCTGCAAAAAAACCATTGCCGAAGAACAGCCCGCCCAGTTGTTTTGGCGTTTCATGCCTTTGGTAACGCTCATCACCGCGGTGCTGGCGTTTTTCGTGTTCCTGATCGGGCTGGCTTCGGTTGAAATAAGCGGCGAAGTGTGGATCAATTTCTGGCTGATATTCACCCTGTCGTATTCGGGTTTGATCGCCTTCGTGTATCAGGTGAAACAGGCATGAAACTCTCTGCCCCTGCAAAAACTATACTGCTGGTCGCCCTGTTCGCGGTGGCCATGGGATATCTGGAGAGCGCGGTGGTTGTATACATACGCGCACTCTACTATCCCGAAGGCTTTGCGTTCCCGATGAAGGTGATCAGCAACAGTATCATGATAACCGAATTCTGGCGCGAAGCAGCCACCATCGTCATGCTGCTGGGCGTGGGAATATTGGCGGGCAAGAGCGCCATCACACGGTTTGCGTATTTTTTGCTGGCTTTTGCCGTTTGGGATATCTTCTATTATGTGTTTCTGTGGGTGCTTATCGGCTGGCCGTCGTCGCTTATGACGTGGGATGTATTGTTTTTTATACCCACCACCTGGGTGGGCCCCGTGCTGGCGCCCGTGGTGAATTCGCTTACCATGATTGCGCTGGCGCTTGTTATTGTTTTCAGGGCCGATGCAAAGCATCGCATCCGCACGGGATGGCTGGTGTGGACCTTGCTGGGGGCAGGTTCGCTGGTGATATTATATGCCTACACCGAAGAGTATTCGCGTTTTATGTTGCAGCACTACACCTGGGGACAACTGCTGAGCAACGGCAACCAGAAAGAATTGCTCGAATACGCCACATCATATATACCTCAGCATTTCAAATGGTGGGTTTTTGCTGTGGGCGAAGCGATGCATTTGGCGGCAGTGGGGAGGTTGTTGGCTGTTTAGGGGTTTAGGGGATTCAGAGCCTGCCACCGAACTGGAACAGGTTATTTTCTTTTGAATAGTATTGCCTTTGCGAATCGAAAGCCTATTCTAAATCCTATTTGTCCCGCTAAGGAAAAACCTCCTCCTTTGAATGTCAGCGGAGGACCATAAGTGTCAGTTTTCGTTCCGTAATAATGAAAATACGTATTTTCAATGGTCCTGCTCACAGTTCCGCCCCTATACATGAAACCAAAAGAAACAAAAGCATCGAACAGGAATCTTTTTATTTGTGGAGTTTGCACACCAAATATGGCATTGAGCTGAATGGATGCACTTTTTTCACTTTGATAGGCATAATATGCCCTGTAGTAATCATCGCTGCCATCATCACCCATAAAGATCCATTTGTCATGATAGTTATAATAGCGAAAGCCAAGTTGCGGACCTACATATATATTCTTGTTTTTCGTAATAAAGAACTTGGGGATAACTTCCAAACCGAAACCTTTGCGGTTATAATAAGAATGATCGAACCAAAACTGATTATCTGATTTCAACAGGCCAAATTGGGCAAAAGCGCGATCATAGCCGCCTGAATTGGCATCGGGTCGTGTATATAAGACACCGCCACCCACATCAATACAAAAACTGCGTTTAACAGGCAGTTCAATACTCAGATTGATCTCGTTGATAAGGTCTCTCACCAGATCGGTTTTTATACCATAATGCAGCGGGCAGGTATCGAGTGCTGCAAATCTCTCTATCCTGCGTTGTTTTTTTCTTTGCAGATGGGCTGTGAATCGTTCGGAAGAAAGTTTATTGAAGAAAGGACCACGAAGTTGTTGAGGCTTGGCTGAATAGGATATTGTTTTAAGTAAAATACGAAAGTCGTAATAGCTCATAATGTTAAACCGGCCACTGCTGTCAATTATCACCGGGATGGCTCTTTGAAACTGAGTGGGGAAAAAACCGGGGGCGGAAGGCGACAGGTCGAGCCCCACGATATTGGAAGTATACACCCGTGTTGCGTCGAGCACTAGGTAGCGGGAATTGATGCCGCGGATCACCGACCTGTGTATGACATTTTGTGTGTCGGACCATTTTACCGTACTTTTTGTTTTAAAAGGGATATATTGCTTAGTCATCCCGTTCAGAAATCCAATATCAAGCTTAAACACAACTATGGTATCGGACAGCCTGAAATGCTGGGCGGATACCAAACTGCCCATCAACAATACCGCTATAAAGAGAATATTTTTTTTCAAATTATCCTTTCTTTCCTCAAAATTACAAATTAATCATACACAAAAAATTCTTCCATCTTTCCATTTCAACTTTAGGCACTTCCTTTCTCTCCACCTTTCCATCCCTCCCTGCCCGAATGAATCGTTCAGGCGGGCATTTTTCCATTCTGAATTCTTACTTCTGAATTCTGAATTCCCATTATATCATTTTCAAATTAAATTTCTTCCCCTTTTTTCCGCATCCCTATCACCAGGCGTTCAACGCGCCTGTCATCCACCTTAATAATATAATTTTCAATGCTTTCATAAAAGTCATTTTCTGCCGTCAGCGTCCAGGGTCCGTTCTGCATACTATAACCCCTTATATAGCCTCTCTTGTTGCTATACATAAGCTTGCTTTCGTCTCCGAATTCTATCCTGCACTTTACATTGCTTACAGGCATATCAAAACCGGCTTCCGTAAATTTGCAGATAAACGAGATCCTGCGTCTGCCTTTATACTTCCCTATCTTGCTTTCCGACATCCAGTTGTCTGCCAGTTGCGGTAAATATGAAACCACCAGTTTGCGCATCATCTCCTTATCCACTTTCAGCTTTTCAATGATCTGTGGTATCATTTCGGTCCCTTCCGTTTTGCGTTCTTTTATCAGGCTGGTTGGCAGCGTCAGCATATCCGAAAAATTCTGTATAACATACTCCATATCCGCAATATCCGCATCCGTAATTTCTGTCAATATGCCTTTGTTAGCCTCCATAAGAGCTTTCAGGTTGGTGGCCCTCGAAACTGCCAGTTTATCTGCTGCCTGTGCTATATACGAAATGGTTTTTTTCAATCCCGTTGCCAGTTTCATTTCCTCCAGCAAATTCGCCTGCACCCATGCCCTTTGGGCATACTTAAAGATAGTAGAGGCCAATATTTTCTTCACGATCTTTTTCTCTGCAGTAATAGCTTTAGTTCCTCTCACTTGTTTCAAAATGGCTGCTTCCAGCTCGCCCATGTGTTCGTCAAATTTCACTTTGGTCGCAGCAAACAAACTAACAGAGTTCAGCTCAACGCTGTGCTTAACAATAAACATCCGTATCCTGTCAAAAGAATTGAAATGCATGATTTCCCTATTGTTCATAACATCAAAAATTTTAATTCATAAACAAACCACACCTTCAAGGTGTAAAAGTTTTATAAAAACTATAGCATCTCTTCAGAATGTGATTTCAAAAAAACGCATTAAAGATACGAAATTAATTTCAGATAACATTAATATCAAAGCACTTATTTCAAAAAATATTAATACGATTGAAACTTTTTTCAGTGTCAATGTTAATAATACTGGTATCAATGTTCTAAATACAGATGTCAATATTGTTAATACAATTGTCAATATCTATAATTGAAGTGTCAATATCGTAAATAGTAGTGTCAATATTCAAATTGGCATTGTCAATTTCCGAAATTAAAGTAACAATATTAAAAATAAAGGTGTCACTGTTCTAAATATGAGTGTCAATATCGTAAATCATAGTGTCAATGTTCTAAATTGAACTGTCGATATTCAAAATACAGCAACCATCGTTCAAAAAACTCCATTCGAATTGCAAAACAAGCCGATCATAGCCTAAAACATCAAAAAGATAATGCTTAACAGAGTAAATACTTTCCAAAACCAATGTCAACTAAAAGCAAACACATCATTGATAGTGTAAATTCCCGCTTCCGATTTCTTCACCGGCTTTGCCATCTCCCTTTTTTTCTTATCAATGGTCAATAAAACCAAACCCGATTCGCTTTTCAATGAATTCATATAAAATCTCCTCAAAGCTACCGTCAATAATTGCAGTCAGTCTATGCTCTTATTTACATTTCATTATTCACCAAAAAGATTTGAGTTTGAAATTATTTTGTAATTTTGAGGGAGAAACTAACAAAAAATATTAGGATTTTGTTGTAAAAAAATATTTTTTTGTTAATTTTTTGTATATTTACATCCGTAAATCATACACTGCGTTTCTTTTTTATTCATCTAAAACCCGTATCATGAAAAAAATCCTTACAACCGGTATTATTGCGATAAGCTATCTGTTATTCGCTTTCACCCTGCATGCCCAGCCTTTAAAACCAAAAATTGTTTTTAAGGAAGACCCCCTGACACATAATGTACATATTGCGTCCGACGGCGAATTTTATTACACCATTAACGGAGGCAGAGCAAACAAAGGGCAAATTCAAAAGTTTTCGTTTTCCGGACGTTTGCTCGATACCTACGAGTTTTTACTCGACATGCGCTCCATCATGTATAGCCAGAAAGAGAAATTGTTTTATGTGTGCACCTACGAAAAGAAAATATACCGTATCAACGACCTGAAAACAGGACGCTACGAAATCGTAACGGGCGATATGTACGACAACGAGCAGGCAAATCTGGCCATGAGCCCCGACGGCAAAAACATTTATTATTTCTCCGACGGCACCCTCAAAACATTTAAGTTTCCAAAAGGAAAACTCTCCAAAACCATCACGGGCCTCGATTGCGGCAAAGAATTCACTTCGGGCAACAGTTGTGTGGCCACCGACGGAAAATATATCTATACATTTAACGGCGATTATAAAATGATATTTGCCTACGATTCAAAAGGCAACAAAGTAAAAACCTTTGAGATCAGTGATGGCTCCTACGGATTTTCGCTTTCCTGTGCCAACGGTTTGGTGTTTGTATCTGATGACGGCAACTACGAAACCGGAACCTGGTATGGATATGACCTGTGGGCGAAATAAAACGAGATAAAATTAGTTCAAAAAAAGGGCGGCCATCGGTCGCCCTTTTTATGTAACTTTTTTCTTTTAACCTTTTGTAATGTTATCATAAACACTTTGTTTTCGTTTGTTGAAAGGTAAAATTTTCTGCAGTTTACTTGTAAAGAATTGTGAACAAACAAAATTCCCTTACTCATCAAACCAAACTGCCCTTTCAAAATATCAATTAATTTCCCTCTTCGTCTTCTTCAACTTTATCAAACTTCACATAATTGACTATCAAAAAAAAGCAAAACACCACAAATAAGCAAATGCCGGTCGAATATTTCATAAGGTTCATATCCGTCTCATAAAGCTCTGCCAGCGTGCCTGTTTTTTTTACCAGAACAGTGGGATGCACGCTTTTGTCGAACGCCCGGTTTCGGCTCCAGGCTTCGTTAAAACAACTGGCATCACCGGAGTTTTGTTGTTTTTCAAAATGGTCGAACGTGTAAAAATCATAGTTCTCGTAATCAGCAATACATTGCCTGTTAAATTTTTCGATAAGCGCGGGCTGGTCTTTTCTATACATCAAACTATTGCTCATTTCGGTCCCAAACCGAATTCCATAGTCCACCACGGCAGGGCGGCCGCAATCGGTTTTATTATCGAACAGGGGCGCCAGCATAAAGTTCGATACATTCAAAGTGGTTCCGTTCTTGCCCGAAGTGTGCTTTTCGCGAATCGTATACACTCGTGTAGTATCCACAAAAAAGTTTTTAATTCTGAAAAACCGTTCGTGCGGATAATTCACCACATCCGTGGCATATTCAACGGTGATAATGCTAAAACTGATATCACGGAAATACGATTGAGAAAAGACAACAGGGATTGTAATCGAAAATGGGATAGAAAACCACAATGCCACCGAAGAAACTTTTGGTGCCCAGTTGAGTTTTTTCACCACAGGGCGAAAAACAAAGTATGTGATGGGCAGACACAGTAGTAACGGACCAATAAAGGCGATAAATTCGCTGTTCACCTCAATGATTTGGGTTTTAGTGATAAGCAGCCAGTTGATGAATGTATAGCTGCAAAAAAACAACACGAAAACCACGATAAATGTGGTGATGAATCGCGGAAAAGGGTTTTTGAAGAAAGAAAGTAGTCTATTCATAATTCATGAAATTGGTCAGAATAAAAGAAAAAAGAAAACTTTACGATTCAAAGTTAAATTAAAATCTAAAGGGAAATAATTTCATGCATGAAATTTAAACTATTCTGAATTATAGGGTATCGTTTCCTGCCTCATTTATCAATAAAAATAATTGTACTTTTGTTCAAAAAAAACACAAATGGAACTTGTTTTTGCAACCAACAACCTTCACAAACTGTCCGAAATACGCCATATTTTACAAAATATTAATATCCAAATTCTGAGTTTAAAAGATATCGCTTGTTTCGACGAAATTCCCGAAACCGCGCCCACTCTTGAGGGAAATGCATTGCAAAAAGCGCATTATATATACGATAAATTCGGGCGCAACTGTTTTGCCGACGACACCGGTTTGGAAGTTGATGCACTCAACGGCGCACCGGGTGTTTATTCTGCCCGCTATGCCGGCGAAGGCTGCAATTTTGATGATAACATCAACAAACTGCTGCTCGAACTGGGACAAACCACCAACCGCGAAGCCTGTTTCAAAACCGTTATTGCCTTAATTATCGATGGCAAAGAATATCTTTTCCACGGCGAGGTTTCGGGCAAAATATTAACGGAACGAAAAGGCGCCGAAGGTTTCGGCTACGACCCGGTTTTCTTGCCCGATGGCCACAACAAAACCTTTGCCGAAATGGATGCAGCCACTAAAAATGCCTTAAGCCACCGATACAAGGCAACACAACAATTGTTGCAGTTTTTAAAACATCAAAATCAAGTGAAATGAAAATATTGTTATTAGGTTCGGGCGGCCGCGAACACACCTTTGCCTGGAAAATAGCCCAAAGCCCTTTGCTCACCAAACTGTTCATAGCTCCCGGCAATGCAGGCACCCTGCAACACGGCGAAAACGTGAACATGCAGCCCACCAATTTCGAAGAAATCAGGCAATTTGTAAAAGCAAACGATATAGGGTTGGTTCTTGTCGGTCCCGAAGACCCTTTGGTGATGGGAATCCACGATTTTTTTCTGGCTCATGCCGATATTAAGCACATACCTGTCATCGGGCCTTGTCAGCTTGGTGCCATGCTCGAAGGCAGCAAAGATTTCGCCAAAGCGTTCATGATAAAGAACAAAATACCTACGGCTGCCTACCAAACCTTTACAAAAGAAACCATCCATCAGGCATTCTTATTTATCGACAAACTGAATGCACCTTATGTTTTGAAAGCCGATGGTTTGGCTGCAGGCAAAGGAGTTGTGATATTGAACGATGCCGCCGAAGCCAAGGCCGAATTGAACCGCATGTTGCTCGAAAGTAAATTTGGTTTAGCGAGCAGCAAAGTGGTCATAGAAGAGTTTCTGAAAGGCATTGAATTATCGGTATTTGTCGCCACCGATGGCATTTCGTATAAAATACTGCCCGAAGCTAAAGATTACAAACGAATAGGAGAGGGCGACACCGGCCCCAATACGGGCGGGATGGGTACTGTTTCGGGCGTTCCGTTTGCCGATGCAGAATTTATGAAAAAGGTTGAAGACGGCATCATCAAGCCAACCATCGCGGGTTTGAAGCACGAAAATATCAGTTACAAAGGCTTTATTTTCATTGGCCTGATGAATGTTGGGGGAAATCCTTACGTGATAGAATATAATGTACGCATGGGCGACCCCGAAACCGAATCGGTGCTGCCGCGCCTGAAGAACGATTTTGTGGAGATGTTGCAGGCAATCGGAAATAATACGTTGAACAATATCAGTATTGAAATCGATTCCCGGGTCACTGCAACTGTTATGCTGGTTTCTGAAGGCTATCCGGGTGCTTATCAAAAGGGTAAAACCATAACGGGCTTGAGTCAGGTTCAGGGAAGCATGGTGTTTCATGCCGGAACTAAACTAGCTACTGACGGAACAACGATAACTAGCGGAGGAAGGGTTTTGGGAGTAACATCCTTTGGAGAAGACCTGCAGCAGGCGCTTGAAATGTCTTATTCAAACATCAAACGCATCGAATTTGAAGGCAAACAATTCAGAAAAGATATTGGCAGGGACGTAATAAATTATAAATAAAGACTCTGTGCTTCATAAAATTTTCAACGGAAACATATTTTTACAATTAGCCGTAATTTTTATTACCGCCTTTCTGCTTTGGGCAACCGCCTTCAGCAATAGCATTCCCATGCCGCTTCCCGATTCTGTTTCGCCATTATACAATTTCATGTATAATTGGTTGCATAACTCACCACTTTTATATACTATCATTGCTTTTATTTTAGTGTTGGGGGAAGCTTTTTTGCTGAACAATTTATTGACCGAATACGGAATTTCACCGAAAAACTCTTTTCAAACGGCATTCTGGTATGTCATTTTGATGAGTTTTTTCAGAGGGGAACTCACTTTACATCCGGTGATTTTTGTAAACTTATGTATCATCGTGGTTTTGCTAATGATTTTCAGGGCAACATCACGGGAAGAATGCTACAAAGAAGTTTTTACATCGGGTTTTTTTATTGCTCTTGCATCTTTGTTTTTATTTAAATCAATGGGATTGCTGGTAGCATTTTGGATTTTTCTGATCGTTTTACAGGTATATTCATGGCGCGAATGGTTGATTATTTTGATTGGTATTTGCTCCGTTTATCTGTATATGTATGCCTATTATCTTTATTTCGGTGATATTGCTGCAAAAATAATAGAGTATAAGCATTATTTTCAAAACATTTCTTTTTTACCCCAGATCTCTGATTTCAAACTACAGTCGGTTTACACTAATATCAGCATTATCATTATTTTGCTATTGTCTGTAATTTCGTTTGTAAAAATTTTGATTATTGTAAGCGAAAAAATTATTTATATCCGCAGAATGACGCTTATTTTGATCTGGTTATTTGTAATAATCATTGGAATCAGTGTCTTTATTAATTCCAGACATCTTGATGATTATTATCTTGCATTATTACCCTTATCAGTATTGATTTCGTATTATTATTTTAACATCAAAAGATTAGTTTTCAGCGAAATATTTTTTCTAATGCTGATTGCTTCCCTGATACTTCAAAGAATCATTTCTTAGGTTGAGGCCTGTAAATTTCAATAGTTCCGCCGGTTTTATTGCTAAGATCCAAATCGCTCAATCCAACTTTTTTCCCTGAAAATCCGTTGTTTTGATGTGCAATTTCGTAATGCCCGGGGCCAATAACTTTATGGATTATTGCTGTATGATGTTTGTAAGCTTCTTTATAAAGCATGCCGTTCCTGGTATATTTAATGTTAACGTTTGTAAATTGAATTATATCTCCGGGATAAATAATATCTGATTTTTGGTTAAGTTTTTTTCCGAAAACGTATTTACCGTCCCACGAGCAGTTATTTTGAGTTAATGCTTCATACGCAAGATCCCAACATTCGCCTCTGTCAACTTTTTTCCCGATTTGCGAATCCACATAATTCACGATCTTATTGTTTAATTCGGGAGTTTGCGCTTTAATACTTAAGGCAAATAATATCATTATCCCCAAAGATATTCCGATTTTTTTCATGATGATCTTTCTTATTGTATCTTATATAACGGTTTAAATACGAAAATATGATTTTTAAGAGTACAAATAATATTCAGGCTCCTATTCAAGTTAATAATTCAAGTGTAAAAACTCTTCGGAACTAAAAATTAAATAGCTTATAAAAACCGTATCAAAATTATTACATTTGTAAAAATTATTTTTTGAATCCCTTACGAAAATTAGCCGGACAAACAGCCATTTACGGAACAAGCACAATCGTTGCCCGACTACTTTATTATTTTTTAGTTCCAATTCATACTCGAATTTTCACACCACAGGAATATGGTGTTGTTGGTGAAATGTATGCCTATGTTGCACTACTTCTCGTCTTGCTTACCTATGGAATGGAAACAGCATTTTTTAGATATTATGATAATAAAGCAAGTGATAAAGAACGCGTTTATGGAACAACTTTAATATCACTACTTGTTAGTTCGGTTGTCTTTATTATTCTCATGATATTATTAGCGCGGCCGATAGCTTCATTAATAAGATATCCAGATCACAGCGAATATATTATTTGGTTTGCATTCATGATTGTTTTTGATGCGATTTCTACCATTCCTTTCGCCAAATTAAGGGCGTTGAACCGACCTAAGATGTTTGCTTTTTTCAAAATTTTCAGCATAGGAGTATGTTTTATACTCAATATCCTATTTCTGTATGTTTTGCCTTATTTCTACAGAAACCATATTTTACCCGAAGTAGTTTCCTTAATCTATAAACCCTCAATAGGAGTAGGATATATTTTTATTGCAAACCTGATTTCTTCTGGATCAACTCTATTTTTATTATTTATTATACTCCCTCACCACAAGCTGCCTTTTGATAAGGTTATCTGGAAACGCATGATGCTTTATGCTTTGCCGTTATTGATTTTTGGTTTAGCAGGGAATATAAACGAAACCTTCGACCGTATTTTACTAAAATATCTGTCCCCGGCCAGCATTGCACTTACTCAAGTAGGTATTTATTCTGCTTGTTATAAGATTTCAATTTTGATGACTATAGTGATTCAGGGCTTTAAATATGCGGCTGAGCCATTTTTCTTTTCGTATGCAAAAGAAACCGACGCAAAAAATGTATACGCTGATGTGATGAAATACTTTGTAATAATTTGTTCTTTGATTTTTTTAGGCGTTATGCTTTACATGGATCTTGTCAAATATTTTGTTGGAGAAAAATTTTACGAAGGATTAAAAATTGTTCCGATTTTGTTATTGGCAAATATGTTTCTCGGAATATTCTATAACCTTTCTATTTGGTATAAACTTACTGATAAAACACGTTTTGGTGCTTATTTATCAATTTTTGGAGCAATAGTTACGCTGACTTTAAACTTATTACTAATTCCGGTTATCGGCTATATGGGTTCAGCCTGGGCAACGTTTGCTTGTTACTGTTCAATGATGGTGCTTTCTTATTTCATCGGGCAAAAGCATTATCATGTGAAATATAATCTTAAGAAAATAGGATTTTATTTTGGGTTCGCATTACTTCTTTATTTTATTAGCATAATTATAAAAAATGACGTACTCGCATATCGATTGGCAATTAATACTTCATTGTTTTTATTTTATGTCTTTGTGATAATATATTTTGAAAGACCTTCTTTACTAAGAATAAAAAAATAATTAGTTGGAGATCAAAATTGTAATTAATCAAAACAACATTTGTCTCAATATGAAACCAAAGCGTCTGGAGGTATGGACCTTCGGGCAAATTTGAAACTTCTGTTTTACTAAAGCCACTTCAGCTAGTTAAGGTTCCAACAGGTTTATTTTTGAGTTGCCTGTAGGTTGCGAAACTCAGGTACATCCGTAGCAGACTTGCTATAAGAAAGGAGTAACAGTATTAAACACTCCAGGAAATATAGATTCAGATTACAGGGTAGAAATAAGGGTAATTTCAAGGCATGAAAAGCCGAATTGATTTTAACAGAAACCCACGCAAATACTAAAAGAGGTGAAGGTTGATTTGGCAATAAAAGCCATTGATAAATTGATAAGCATACTCTTAAATCTAAAAACGAATTGCATATCTTAAAATTTGTTAAAAGAAAAAAAATGCTTTATGCATATTGAGCTGTTTATAAACAGGTTAAGTTGATTTATTAAAAAAATACTATAAAATATCTTTGCCATATCCAAACTAATATCTTTCTTTGCACCCTTGTTTAACAAAAAATAAAAAAATTATGTCAGAAATTACAGCAAGAGTAAAAGCTATTATAGTAGATAAACTCGGCGTGGACGAAAATGAAGTAACTCCCGAAGCAAGCTTCACCAATGATTTAGGTGCAGACTCTCTTGACACTGTTGAATTGATTATGGAGTTTGAAAAAGAATTCAACATTGCAATTCCCGATGAAGAAGCCGAAAAAATCGGAACTGTAGGAGATGCAATAAACTACATTCAAAACAATACTAAGTAAAAAAAATTAAATGGATTTAAGACGAGTTGTTGTTACTGGTCTTGGCGCAATAACTCCTATAGGCAATAATCTCAATGAATATTGGGATTCTTTGCTTAAAGGGGTTAGTGGTGCTGCCCCTATTACCCGTTTTGATGCGTCAAAATTTAAAACACAGTTTGCTTGCGAAGTAAAAAATTATGATCCAAATAACTATTTCGATCGAAAAGAGGCCAGAAAGATTGACCTATATGCTCATTTTGCCCTTATTTCATCTGAAGAAGCTGTAAAAGATTCAGGTTTAGATCTAACAAAAATTGATTTGGATAAAGCAGGTGTTATCTGGGGTTCTGGTATTGGAGGAATTGAAACTTTTTTTGAAGAAGTAACTGGATTTAATAAAGGTGATGGAACTCCTCGTTTCAACCCTTTCTTTATTCCTAAAATGATAGCAGATATTGCAGCCGGACATATTTCAATTAAATTTGGATTCAAAGGACCTAACTTTACGACTACTTCTGCCTGTGCTTCTTCAACCAATGCTTTGATTGATGCTTTTAATTATCTACGATTGGGTAAAGCAAATGTCTTTATCTCCGGCGGTTCTGAAGCAGCAATTGGTATGGGTGGAGTAGGTGGTTTCAATGCAATGCATGCATTATCTACTCGTAATGACGATCCTAAAACGGCATCGCGTCCTTTCGACAAAGACCGTGATGGCTTTGTTATGGGTGAAGGAAGCGGCGCTATTATTTTCGAAGAACTAAATCATGCTCTTAAGCGTGGTGCAAAAATCTATTGTGAAGTTGCAGGTGGCGGTTTATCTGCAGATGCTTTCCATATTACGCAACCCCATGAAGAAGGTGATGGTGCATTCAGAGTTATGAAATGTGCTTTGGAAGATGCTGAAATGAAGCCCGAAGATATTGACTATATAAATACTCATGGAACATCTACACCTTTGGGTGATATTGCAGAATGTAAAGCAATTATTCGTGCTTTTGGTGAAAATGCTTATAAATTAAATATCAGTGCAACCAAGTCTATGACTGGACACTTATTGGGAGCAGCTGGAGCTGTTGAATCTATTGCCTCAATATTAGCTGTAAAAAATGATGTTGTTCCTCCAACAATTAACCATTTTACTGATGACCCTGAAATTGATAATAAATTGAATTTCACTTTTCATAAAAGTCAACATCGTATTGTGAGAGCTGCTCTCTGTAATACTTTTGGGTTTGGTGGTCATAACGCCTCAGTGATATTTAAAAAATATAATGGTTAAATAATTTTTCTACGCTTACAAATAAGGAATTATCTCGATCAATAAAAAATATTCTCGGATTTAAACCGGGCAATATTCGTTTATATCAGTTAGCTTTTCTGCATCGTTCTGCTGCTCATGAAATAATTAAAGGGTTTAAAAATTCTAACGAACGACTTGAATATTTGGGCGATGCTGTGCTTAGCTCTGTAATTGCCGATTATATTTTTCATAAATATCCCTTGAAGGATGAAGGCTTTTTGACAGAAATGCGTTCAAAACTTGTAAGCCGCTCAAATCTGAATAAACTTGCTCAAAAGATGGGGTTCGATAAACTTATCAATATGGAGCAGGAAAATGGGAATGTATATCGGTCGATGAATGGTGATGCATTCGAGGCGATTATTGGCGCTATTTATCTTGATAGAGGATATAAATTTGCCCAAAAAGTTTTAGTACATCGTATTATTAAATGTTATGTTGATGTTGAAGATCTGGAGAAAAAAGAATTCAATTTTAAAAGTGTTTTGATAGAATTTGCTCAAAAGGAAAAAAAATCAATTGATTTTAAGGTAATTGAGCATAGTGGCAAGGGATATAACAAGCAATATTTAGTTGCGGTTCACTATAACGAGCAGTTAGTGGCAAAAGGATACGGATACTCGATAAAACAAGCCGAACAAAGTAGTGCTGAATTGGCTTGTTCAATTTTAATACCATCAGATAATTAATCCGTATTTTTGTCTTCAATAGAAATAATCTACGTTGTAAAAGAAATGAAAAAATTTTGGCATTGAAATATATTATCCTAATATAACATATTCGATAGAGTTCCCATTATTTATTACCAGAGTTTCTGCAGGTTTTCTTTCTACGGCCGAGAATTTTTTTTGAAAGAAAGTTAAATCTGAAAGAATATTTAATAAAAAACGAATCATCAGGATTTTTTGTGAAAAGTAGTGGAAATTCCATGATAAATTCTGCAATTTAAGATGGAGATATTTTAATTGTTGATCCTTCAATTGAACCAGAAATTAATAAGATTGTTATTGGAATTGTGAATAGGGATTTTACAGAGAAAAGATTGATTAAAAGAAATAAAAAAATTTCATAACGCCTGAGAATAAGGATTTAAATCAAATGAGATTAACGAATCCGTATATGTAAAGATTGGGGGGGCATCTATTCGATTCATAAACTTCCATAATTTCATTGCTTTTTTACAATAATTTCTGGAGTTGTTATGGTATTACTAATATGTAAGGCTCTATCTGCAATGCTTGCATCAAACTTTATAGTATCATAATCAGATAGAGGGTTATTGATAAAAAGTTCAATTGAAATTTCACCTTTAAGAGAATTATTGTTCCCAGATGGAGTGAGAACAGGAATTCTGGAATTGAATGTAACTGAAGGAGTAACTTTTACAAATTGTCCATGTTGTTTTTCATAATAAGTTATAAAAAAGTTATAATAAAAAATACTTGATTTATCATAAGGAGACATTGTATCACTCTCCGAGAGCCCCATATCTCCATCTCCATCAGTAAAAGAAATTTTAAGAAAACCTTTATCATCAATGGCGGTAGAATTTTGTATTTTTGTAAAACTTAGATATTCAATAGCAGGTTCAGCGGGAAATTTTTCTTCTTTTGTACATGAATATAGCGTCGCCAAAAAAAGAATAAGCGATAATTTCCTAAGTATTGATATTATTTTTATTTGAGTATCCATAAAATTCAATCATAAAATTAGTAAAAAAAACAATATAATGGACATTAAAAAATTGGAGGACCGAATTTTTGCCATTAAATCATTGTCTGATTTTAACGATTTAGCGTTACAAATATTTTATTTTCAATATAAAAACAATGCTGTTTACCAAAATTTCATTGATTTACTTAAAATTGATATTAGAGAACTGAAAAATTATACAGAAATTCCGTGTTTGCCTGTTGAATTTTTTAAAACACACACAATTTCATCAGTTTCATTAGAACCGGAACTTATTTTTTTTAGTAGTGGTACATCCAGTCAGATTAGAAGTAAAAGTCTGGTTTATTCAAAATCTCTTTACGAAACAAGTATTTATAAAACGTTTTGTTCATTTTATGGAAGCCCTGAAGAATATATTATTACAGCTTTAATTCCTAATAATCCAGCGATTCAGAATTCGTCATTAGTCTATATGTTGGATTTTCTGATTAAAAGAACGAAAAATTCATTAAGTGGGTTCTATTTTGAAAGAGAAGAAAAACTATTAGATATTATTAATAATAAACAAAAAACTAAAATTATTTTATTCGGAATAACTTATGCTTTACTGCGGTTTGCAGAAAATAATTCTTTTTCCCCAAATGAACTTACATTAATAGAAACAGGGGGGATGAAAGGAAAGATGAAGGAAATTACGCGAGATGAACTTCATTCTAAGTTAGTAAGAAAGTTAAAATCACCTATACATTCTGAGTACAGTATGGCCGAAATTATGTCACAAGCGTATTCATTAAGCAATGGAGTTTATTTGACTCCACCTTGGATGCATGTTAGAACCCGGGATGTTTATGATCCATTATCATGTGCTGAAAATGAAAAATCCGGAGGGATAGACATTATTGATTTAGCAAATATTTATACCTGTTCATTTATTTCTACCAAGGATATTGGTATTTTGCACGAAAATTTAACGTTTGAAGTGTTGGGTCGTTTTGATTTTAGTGATCTCAGAGGATGTAATTTGATGCAAACTTCTTTATAAAAAAATTTATGGAAGTTTTTTTTCCAAATTTATTCATATATTTGTAAATAAATTCCGAAAAAATAAATTATGAAAAAGTTATTATTAGTTGCAGTTGTATTTTTAGCTTCCCTTTCGTTCATGGCATGTAAAAAATGTGTTACTTGCAAATATGAATATGATTATTTAGGTGCAAAACAAGAAGTGACGTACCCACAAGAATGTGGAAATAGTAAAGATATAAAAACATTTAAAGCTAATGTTGAGGCAGATGCGAATCTACATGGAGTTTCATCTACTTGTACTAATGACTAGTATTAGTAAGAAGCAGTTTTAGAGAATGGTATTCAAAATTTCAAAACTATATTTTATAGTTTCAACAGCAATAATTGGTTCAACAGTTATTGCTGTTTTATTTTCATATAAAAATCTACAGGAATTTTGTATTTGTGCTTCGAATAAACTTGCTTATGCATGGATATTATTAGGGTGTGCGATTTTTTTCTCCATTATCTGTTTATTAATATGTGTTAAAAAAGAAGACAAACCCTCATCTTCTTTCAACGATAAAATATATTTATTTGGTGTAATTATACAATCAATTTGTTTTCTATCAGCAATAGTTTTTTTAATTCTTTTTGCTGCTAAAATAATTAATGTTATTTGATTATATCTCTACCAAACAAAATCAGAAATAAAATTTAATACTTTAATTACACTATTTTCTAAGTTTTTAGTTGTAATAATATTAAATCCGCCTTGACTAAAGAATCCAATTTCAAGATGCCGTGATTGATTCAACTGTAAGTTTTTAAGTTCTTCATATTTAGAATTATAATCACTAAAGACCTTAAATGATGGATTTCCATTTTCTTCAGTTAATATGCCATCAGTAACCCTAATTTCTAAATTATTTCCAATGTCTTGAAGAGATAATTTTTTCCAAATTAAATTTCCGGAATTAATAACATCCGGTTGGCCCCATGCAAGCATTAGCTTCTTGCGAAATTCCTCAATATTGGAATAAATAATAGTAAATGTTATGCTTATCGGAACCATTTATATCAAGATTTGTAAAGATCTTAAAATTTTTCGTATTTGTATTTTGCGAATAACCATTTACAGCAATAAAAGATAACAATAAAATAAATATAATTTTTTTCATTAAGTAAATTTTTTTAAGCGAATCTCAATATTATCATAAATTATTAAACAATTCGTTACTAAATGGTTGCAAAATACTTTCATCCTCACAATTTATTATATTAATTTTTTTTTGAAATCTCATATTCTTCCATTCTCTCCTAAGCTATTGGTATTAAGACAGATAATACTTCATGATGAACCCCATTTTGAATCCAAAGATTTTCAGATTTTTTATTTTCCAAGATAACGGGCATTCTGTTGTGAATTTGTTTAACGAAATCATTAGCACCCATAATTATTGAGAAGGTATTAATTAATTCTACAGACAGACTTTGCACTGTATCCCAAATACCTGCCATACAAAACACATCAGTATCATTAAGTGAAAATCTGTATGGAATTTTGCTTTTAACATTTGACCATTCAAAAAAGGAATCGGCAGGAACTAAACATCTATTCCTTTTTACAATTTCTTTGAAAATAGGTTTTTCAAAAATAGTTTCCGCTTTTGTATTAATGAATTTATTAGCGTAAGAGCTATTTTTAGGCCATCTGGGTAATAATCCTCATTTAAAATATTCAAAAGCAAAGGGGTTGATATTTGTAATAATGGCTATGTTTTGTCCTGGTGCACAATTATAACGTGGAGTATAATTACTATTATGTATTTCAAGACGTTCTTCAATTATTTTGTCAGTAGCCAGAAACGAAAAGCGTCCGCACATAAGCTTAAAGTTAAGCTTGAATAATTATTTTAACAATAAAACACTTCCTTTATAAGAATGATATTTATGATTAATATCGTAAAAAGTAATGTACCATGAAAAAACACCTTCTTCAGCATTTTTTCCTCCATTGATTTTTCCGTCCCAACCATTTTCCAT
>CAIWKO010000035.1 GCA_903913285.1 uncultured Bacteroidales bacterium
ACAAAAGTTCCCGCTGTTCCAGTTGGAGCAGTGACCGTAGCATTAGAGCCAGCAGGAATATTTATTGTAGTGTTTGTTGCTCCGTTTATATTGTAGGTTACAACTTCAGCTAAAGCCTGAGGATTTGTAAATGTAATAACAGGAGCAGTTCCATTCTGACAAACAGTGGTAGTACCGCTTATAGTTGCAGTAGGAGTTGGATTTACTGTCACTGTCACCGTAAAAGTAGCCCCAACGCAACTTCCTAATGAAGGAGATGATGTAGGTGTAACGGTATAGGTCTCTGTTGCAGGACTACTTGTTGTATTGGTAAGTGTTTGGCTAATTGTAGTCTGTCCAATTGTCTGTAGAATGCCACCTGTAATGGCGCCTAAAGGGCTACTAACAGGAGCAGTCCAGGTATAAGATGTACCCAGCGGCACAATAATTCCTAAAGGAATATTATTAGTTGGGGATACATTAAAAGTTCCCCCACTACAAATTGTTGATGTTTGATTTGGAATTACTGGTTTTGGATTAACTGTTAAAGTCGTTTGACTTGAAGGACTTGCTCCACACTCATTAGTTTCAGTTACTGAAATTGCATAAGCTATGGGCGTGCTTCCATTATTTGGATATGTGATTGCAGGAGGCACTTGTTGGGAGCTATTATTAGGGGTTCCTCCAGGAAACAACCAATTATATGTCTTTATTGATCCATAACAATCTGCAAAAGTTGCAGTAGGGCTAACTGTCCCTCCTGCACAAATAGGTAAAAGAGTATTAATGTTTACAATTGGAGGGGCTTTAACAGTATCATATTTAGTAGAAGTATCCGTTCCACAGCTATTTGTAATCGAATATGATATTTTATAAACGCCAGGATCATTAAATGTAAAAGTGGCATCTTTCGTTGTCTGATCAGTCCCAGGCAGATAGGTCCCAGAAGATGGAATACAAGTCCCTGAACCAAGAAATGTGACATGCCAAAGATATGAGAAATCGCTACAAACATTAGGTGTCGATGATGCTCCATGAGCTGTTATTACTAATGGCTTGCATCCGGAGGTTTTGTCAAGTGTGAAATTTGATATTGGAATTGGGCTTACACAAATAGTCTTATACATTGTGTCAGCGGCACAAGTTCCGTTGTCTGCAATTAAAGTCACAATGTACAATCCCGTAGAATTATATAAATGAGTTGGATTTTCGAGAAGCGAAGTATTACTATCTCCTGTTGATGGATCACCAAAATACCAAATATAATTGGTAGAAATATCACAACTGAATGCAAAACCATGAATAGAAGTATTTGTAAAACTAACTGCTGTTGAAATACAATTAATTATCGGGAATAAAAAATTTGCATGAGGCCTTTTATAAACAGCGATATTTCCACCAGTGGAATTCTGACTACATGTTAAAATAGATGCTGAAACATTTATTATATATGGGTGGTTAATATCTGTAGTAGTATCACAAGTAGTAGTTTTATATGTGTGACAAATCTTAATGCTATCAGTGCCTAAAGGAGGTTGGGTGCTATTTCCAATATATCCATCTCCAAAATTGAAATTATAAATTGTTTGAGCTGCATTTGAGCTAATTCCAGTTAAGGTCACACAATAATGACTCGAATCACAATCATACCCGACTATTGGCCATGTTATTGTAAAGCCTGGACGAGAAATTACAGAGACTGGAATCAGAATAGAATCTTTGCATAAATTAGTATTTGTAACAACATATTTAAGTGTATAAGCACCTGTAAGTGAATAGGTGTGAGTTCTTGTACTAGTAAAAGGAGTAGGAATACTTGACGATGCTCCATCACCCCAATAAATTATTAGTGTTGAAAAATTCGAGCTATTTGCAGTAGATGAGTCTTTAACTGTAAGTGTTTTTGTATCGCATAAAATAAAATTATTATGACTTATGTCAATAAGTTTAGGTATTGGCAATGAATTAACTGTAACACTAACACTTGCTGTACTTGAGCATCCAAGGTTTGTTCCAGTAACAACATAAGTCATTGTTGAATTAGGAGATACTATTTTTGGGTTCCCTGAGCCTAACCCGCTACTCCAGACATATGTTGTCGCTCCTCCTCCAGTTAAAGTGCTTGATGAACCTTTACAAATTGGAGTTGGATTTGCGCTAGCTGTTACTGAAGGTAAAGGGTTTACCAGAATAGGATAGTTAGCTGATACAGTTCCATTACCGCAGGCATTTGTTCCAGTAACTGTTAGAATCCCTGAAGTAGCTGAAGCGTAAAATGTAATTGTTATTGAATTAGTTGATCCATTAATTGTATAACCAGTACCAGAATAAATCCAATTATACACGGTTGCATTTGTAATTACAGGAACACTATATGAAACTCCAGCTTGCCCCTGACAAACAGTTGCTGGTCCAGATATTGTTCCAGCTCCTAATGGTAAAGGATTTACACTAATAATTACAGAATTTCCGGTAAATCCATTGGAGCGGACGCAACCGTTGGCATCTGTTACCGAAACTAGATTATAAGTTGTTGTTGTTGTAACAGGGTTAGTAAATACATTGAAGGCAGTTCCACTGATTACAGAGTTTTGAGTTCGGTTTGATGTGCCGTCATTATATACTACTGTATAAGGTCCAGTGCCAAAAGTAGCCGTCCAAGTTAACATTCCTGTGCCAGTAACACAAAATGGTCCATTAGCTGTAAGGCTGCCTTGAGGATTTGGATTTACAGTAATAATATCAGAAGGGTCAGTAAATCCACTTGATCGGACGCATCCGTTTGCATCTGTTACCGAAATTAGGCTATAAGTAGTAGTAGTTGATACAGGGTTAATAGCTACATTGAAGGCATTTCCACTAAATACATTTGTTTTGGTATGATTTGATACACCATCATTATACACTACGATGAAGGGTCCAGTGCCGGAAGTTGCTGTCCAGGTTAATGTTCCTATACCAGAAGCACAAAATGGCCCATTAGCGGCAAGACTGCCTTGTGGTAATGGGTTTAGAGTGAGAGTTACTGTATTCGACGTGCTATTTGAACTTGCACAAGTTATATTGCAACGATACTGATAAGCACCACTATTGGTAATTCCACTTATAGTCATTGCGGCGGAAGTAGCATTAGTATAAATAGAGCCTGCCGGTGTGCCATTAGTTACATTCCCCCAAGGCCCACCATTTTTATATTGCCATTGATAAGAAATCGCAAAAGGATCCACAACAGTTAAGACAACACTAGTCCCAATACATACTGTTGTGTCTTGAGGTTGTATTGTGATATTACATTGAGCAGATAAATTAAAACTGTGTAAAAATGGAATTATTAGAATAATTATCGAAAATGTTCTTATAAAGAAATATTTCAAAGGAATAATTATTTTCATATAAAATTAACCTTTCAACAATATAAATTTTTAGACCATATAACCAAAATTGGTAATTAAATTTTTTACAAAAACTGTGAGAATATTAGTTGGCCGTTTATTTTGTTAGTGGATAAATTTAGATGAAATAAGTATAGAAGAATTTATAAAAAATTTAGCGTCAAATGTAGATATTAATCCGTAATAAAACAAGAATAATTTAATAATTAATTTTTTAGCCAATGATATGTAGGCATAGAGACATTAATAATTTTATGATAAAAAGGATAGCTTATAATTTTAGGTTATTTGAAATGAAGAAATCTTTGTGATTTAATAAAAATTTATGAAAATATTATGAACATTAATTTAGTAGAAAATTCTTTTATGTCATTAACAGCCGCTCTATTTTTTGAATAAATCATATCGTGTTTTAAAACAAACCTAATTATATGTTTTTTAAAAAAATTTCAAATATAAATATATGAATTTATAATTTACAAAAAATAGCATGTGTTCTAACAAATAAAAATGGCATTCTACAAACGTCATAATTATTAGCTATAAAAATGTTATTTTACCCCGACGTTGCAATAAATAATCAATTCCAAAAAAACATCTGCTGCAATTTTTTGAAGTTTTTTTGTAACTATTTTTTTTACTAATGAATACATGGTATCGAAAAGATGTCAAAAAAACTGGAACTAATCATGACGTATTTCTTAAAATCTTTACGAATTCATCAAATTAGTTTTGTGTTTTTTCGTGTTTACAAAAAAACACATAAAACCATTCATCCACACGTAGCTACACGTAATATTACGTAAAAACATCAAATTTTTTGCAAAATAATTCAAGGATATGTTGAAATTATGTTGAATAGAGTGGGGGCAGATCCGTATAGAAAAAAATTATTCTCCGAAAAATTTGCAAGAAAAGGTGAATGAACCTAATTATTGATGTGTTTTTAAGTGCTTGCTGCAATTCATTCGGGTATGGCACATAACTACCCTCTGGTTTGCAAGAAACGTTTGTAATAAAAATAACAGTGTCAATTGTCAAATGAGTTTCATTTGCATCTTTTGTTGGAAATGCTACATAAACACCGCTTTTTCTTTTCGTGGTTCATAACTATCCTGAATTTGCTTGGTTGCCTTGTCTGAAAAATGAATTTTGCAAGGTGTTTTTAAATGTAAATAGTATGACCATTCTTTTGTCCTTCAATCAGAATTCCGTCTTGTTTAAGTGCTAAAATCCAGTCTTTAGTTGTCATAGGTTTATGATTTATTAAAGGTGCTACTAACGTTTAAGATTTTATCCGTAATTTATGATTACTTTAGTGCCTAAATTTATTTTTTTGGCTAAACGGAGGATAAAATCTTAAATGACCGCTTGACTAAGGTAGAGCAGAAAAAAGAGTAAAAGAGCGGCTTTTGAAAAGTTTAGAGTCGAAAAAAAATATTAAAAAGGATTAACCCGATTGTTATTAAATAAAGTTAGAAAAATATTAATTAATAAAAAATGAAAAAGTTAATTTATTCAATCAATTTATTTCTACTAATTTTTATTTTAGGGATTGAGTTTTCTGTGGGTCAAAATACTGAAAAATGTATTAGTGGTAATTTCCAAAATGGATATGGTATTTACATATATGATTGTAATACAGCTGGTAATTGTATTAAATATGAAGGCTATTGGAAAGATGGTAAAAGAAATGGAAAAGGAACAGAGACTGAGACATCAGGAAATGATATGAAGATAATTGGAAAGATGATAAAAGAACTGGAGAAGGTACTTTTACCTCTAATAATGGAGATAAACGGATTGGAACATGGAAGGATGGTAAACCAATAAAAGGAGATACTATAAAGGAAGTTAATAAAATTTCTGACGAAAAGCAACAGCGAGTTGATAACACAGCAAAATGATACTATTAGTTATGATTCTTAAATTATGGATGAAAAAAACTTAAATATTTACCTGAGAGATTTGAAATTTGTAGTTATTGCAGATTCTACTAGCCATAATCCAATAGGAATATATTTTGATTTTCGGTTACCTTCAATACACGCCGATATTTTTTTGGATGCAGTAGCAAAATATAAATTAATTGGACAAAGTATTAGTGTTCAGGGAGGAGGTAGAATTACAAAAAGAGAAAATTATATCGTATTTCACGGACGTTCGCAAAAATATGGACGTTATGAAGATAAAGTTGTTCTTTTGTTAGCGCTGGAGCAACCCTATTTTAAAGACAAAAAATACACATTACTATCAAAAGCCGGAAGAGATGATGTGGATGAAATTATTAATGAATTTTGCAGCAAAAAATAAAACAAATTTTAAAAAACAAAAACTATGAAAACAAAGCAAAGAGTTGATTTTATCGTGGTATTAGTTTTTATATCAATTATTTTGTGTGTTACTTCTTGTAAAAGCCACAAAAATCTGCAACCAAAATCGACCCTTGACACCCTGTTGCAAAAAGTTGCTGAATCAGAATTAAAAGAAACGATGCAAATGAACAAAGCTGACTGGGGTTGCGTTGTGCTGATGGATGTGGACAGCGGTGAGATAAAAACTATGGTTAATCTTGGACGTGATACTGCCTCCGATAAATTTTATACGAAATCGCCTAACTATGCAACCACTAAACTTATTGAACCGGGACAATTGTTCACACTTGCATCCATTATGGTTTGTTTGCAGGATAAATTAATTAACTTAAACGATTTAACATTTACAGGAACCATAACTTTTTTGGATGCAAAAATGATGGATTCGGATACGAATATGAAAAGCTGTACTATTCAACATGCTTTTGAATATTCTTCTAACGTTGCCATTGCAAAAATGGTGACTCAAAATTATAGGGCAAACCCTGAAAAATTTGTTGACCATCTTAAAGAATTCATGCTTGATAAACCTTTAGGATTAAATGATGTTGCTGAGCCAAATCCAGTAATGATTACTCCTACATCCCGGGCTTGGTGTCCAATAAGTTTACCCTGGCTTTCTATTGGGTACGGAATAAAATTGACCCCCATGCAGATACTTTCATTTTACAACGCAGTTGCAAATAATGGTAAATTGCTAAAACCAATTCTTACAAAATGTGATACTACCATCATTCCTCATGTGCTTAAAGATCAGATTTGCTCTATAGATGCACTTGCTAAAACCAAAACTTTACTTAATGGAACTGTAAACAAGGGGGCTATGCATGAAATTGGATGGCCAGGAATGTCAGTCGCAGGAAAAGGGGCAATCGTAAAAAATTATTCGGTAAAAGAAAATGGTAATAGTAGTTTGATGCTTTGTGCCGGATATTTTCCTGCTGATAAACCGAAATATTCTTATATTGTCGCTATCAATCATTATGGAGACATATACCCAAACTGGTCGCCCCTTATTATCAGAAATATTATTGGTTATATGCTTTGTGGAGAAAAAAAATAAATTATGCATTTTTATAAGAAACTTAAACAATAAATTATGAAAAAATTATTATTCTTTTCATTGCTGGTACTGATGATAACAATGAACATTAAAGGCTATTCCCAAACATGGGATAAAAAGAATATTGAGAAAAGAGAATTTGAAATATTGTATAAAACTTGTAAGTTGGGACAGGGTATAGACCAAAATGATTTCACCGACCTATTTGTAAACGGGCTAATTGAGGAAATGATTAAAAATATTAAAGACACCAAGAATATGGAGCAAATAAAAATGATAATCGATAATAGCCGAAGTTATTTCGATTTGAAGTGTGCTTCTTATATTGCAAAAGTTGATTCAGCACATAAAGCTTACATTCTTAATATTAAGGCCGATAGTGTGGTTATGCCTGAAAACGGAAAAAGAGACTAAATTTTGTTTGTGATTTTTGTTAAATCATAAGCACCGAAATGTTCAGAGACTGGCGACTGAGATACCTGGATAGCCGAAAATATCGATAGACTTCGGATACTTTCTTGATTGAAGGAGGGAAAATAACCCTTTCAGGCATCGAAAAATTTGCAAGAACATGTGTATGAACCTTTTTTGAAGGTGAGTGTCCTAAAAACAACCTGACTACGTCGCCAAACAAATTGACCACGTCGCAAAACGAAATGACCGTATCGCAAAACAACTTGACCATGCCGCGAAAACAAATTACCGTATCGCAAAACAACTTGACCATGCCGTAAAACGAAATGACTGTGTCGCAAAACAACTTGATTACGTCGCAAAACAACATGATCATATCGTAAAACAACATGACTACGTCGCAAAACAACTTGACTACGTTGCAAAACAAAATAACCTTGTCGCAAAATAGTAGGTAAAAACAACGTTTTTTGTAAAATAATTCAAGGAAAGTGTGAAATTATGTTGAATTGGGTGGGGGCAGACCCGTATAGAAAAAAATTATTCTCCGAAAAATTTGCAAGAATAGGTAGGGACCTTTTTTGAAGTTGAGTGTCCTGAAATGCAACCTGACCACGCCGTAAAACAACTTGACTACGTCGCAAAATAACTTGACCGTACCGCAAAGCAAAATGAACGTGTCGCAAAACAACTTGACCACGTAACGAAGAAAATTGACTACACCGCGAAGCAAAAGGAGCGCACCGCGAAACAAAAGGAACGTACCGCGAAACAAAAGGAGCGCACTGCGAAGTAAAGGGAACGGACCGCGAAACAAAGGGAGCGCACCGCGAAACAAAGGGAACGAACCGCGAAGCAAAAGGAACGTACCGCGAAACAAAAGGAACGGACTGCGGAACAAAGGGAACGGACCGCGAAACAAAAGGAGCGCACCGCGAAACAAAGGGAACGGACCGCGATGCAAAAGGAACGCGCCGCGAAGCAAAAGGAACGTACCGCGAAACAAAAGGAGCACACCGAAATGTTAAGGGGGCACACCGCGAAACAAAAGGAACGCACCGCGAAGCCGCCGGCATGTATTACGAAACTAACGTTTAAACCGAGAGCGCAAATCAGATTGTGTAAACAGGTTTTTTATTGTTTGCACCTGTCTTCAAAGATAATTAAAAACTGATTAAGTATAAGTCCCCAATTTTTGATTGGGAGATTCCAAGCATTTTCTATGTTTTTAATAGCTAAATAAATTGACTTGGAAGCAGCATTTTCATTAGGGAACTGTGTTTTTGTTTTGGTATATTTTCTTATACCACGGTTTAGATTTTCAATCGTATTAGTGGTATAAATAATTCGTCTAAGTTCCAGTGGATACTCAAAGTAATTGGATAAATTATCCCAATTTACTTCCCATGATTTGATTGCATATTTGTACTTTCCCTGCCATTTAAGTTTAAATTTTTCAAACTCCTCAAAGGCTATTTCTTTGTTTATGGCGGTGTATACTTTTTTCAGGTCTTGACAAAATTCTTTTCTGTCTTTCCAAACAACAAACTTGCAGCTATTGCGGATTTGGTGGACAATACACAGCTGTGTAACTGTTTCGGGGAATACGGCATTAATAGCCTGGGTAAAGCCTTTAAGGTTATCAGTACAAGCAATAAGTATATCTTCTACACCTCTGGCTTTTAAATCGGTTAAAACACTCATCCAAAAAGCGGCTGATTCTGTTTTCTCAATCCAAAATCCGAGCACTTCTTTTATGCCATCAGGTTTAAGACCTATAACGATGTAAACACATTTGTTTATCACCTTATTATCTGTTCTGATCTTAATAACAATGCCATCCATCCACACTGTATAATAGACTGGTTCCAGTGTTCGTTGTTGCCATTCTTTGGCAGAGACCATGATACTTTCTGTAATATTGGAAACAGTTGTATCACTAATTTCAAGCCCATAAATCTCAAGCACCTGTGCTCGTACATCAGAGGTGGTCATTCCACGGCTATACATCCCGACTATGGCATCTTCTATCTTGCTACTGATAGTCTCTCCCTTTGGTATAATAAGCGGTTCGAACGCTCCGTTTCTATCTCTTGGAATGTTTAGTAATACTTCTCCTACATTCTCTGTTGTAATGGTTTTTGGAAAAGATCCATTGCGGCTGTTACCTGTATTGTAGCCCTGTTTGGCATGTTTGGAATAGCCCAGATGTTCGTCAAGTTCACATTGAAGCATTTCTTCTATGCCTTGCTTGAACAACGAATTAAAATATTCCTGAAACGATTCTTTGCTTTTAAATTGTTTGAAAAAGCCTTTGGGAAATTGTTCTCCCGTGTGTTTTTTGTTTTCCATTTTAGTATTTGGTTTAAAGGTAAATAAAATTTTCCAGAGTTGGCTTGTGCTTCGTTTCGCTACGCTCCACTTCAGCACAAGCCAACTCTCCTCTAAACCTGTTTACACAATCTAATTTATGCTACCTTTAAACCTGCTAAATCATCTGTTTACAAAATCTAATTTATACTACCTATTACTCTAATTGGAAATTGAAAAGGCTTGCATTGATGCAAGCCTTTTCAATTTCCAATTAGGGTGTTCGAGAATCTATTTCAACGATACAATAAAAAAAACCTTGTATCGGAAAAAGATACAAGGCAAAAAAAAATTGTGGAGCGTATGGGAGTCGAACCCATGACCTTCAGACTGCCAGTCTGACACTCTAGCCAACTGAGCTAACGCCCCAAGCAATTCGGGAGCAAATTTAATTATAAAATCCGTACATTTACAAAGATTTTATTCAGAAATTTTATGAAACGCATTTTCGCTGCCGTCAGGATCGAGCCACAGCAAGCCATCCATAATTTAATGCAGCAGATGAAACATCAGCTTGCTGCCGACCGCATTAAATGGGTTGAAGAAGAAAACATGCACATCACCCTGAAATTTTTTGGCGAAACCCCCGACGATAAAGTGATCGAAATAGCAGAGGCACTCAAAGAAATTGCACCAACACCATCATTTAGTATCGAATTTACCCACCTGGGAATTTTTGGCAGCAGCTACAAACCTAGGGTAATTTGGTTGGGAACAGACGATGGCGGAAATCTTGCAAACTTATCCGAAGCCGTGCGAAAAACAATATTGCCGCTTGGTTTTGAAGATGATCGTCAAAACTTTGTTCCGCATCTGACTCTGGGAAGAATTAACTTTATTAACGATAAAAGCTATTTTCAGAAAACGATCGACAGTTTCAGTACCGTAAAATTTTCAAATCAGCCTATTAACGGCTTTTATCTTTACGAAAGTATTCTGAGCCCGGCAGGTCCAAAATATAGCGTTATAGAATCCTATAAGCTTTGATTATAAAGAAAAAAACACAAAAATGTTTTTTTAATCAAAAAATTTCATATTTTTGCACGCTCAAATTGTCCGATGGTGTAATTGGCAACACGTCTGATTTTGGTTCAGAAGAGTTCAGGTTCGAAACCTGATCGGACAACAGAAAAGGGAAAGTTGGTGAGGGGACGTCAGTCCCCTCTTTTATTAAATTATATGATTACATCAGAAAAAATAATAGCACTCGTAAACGAATATCTTTCAGACACCGAACTGTTTTTTGTTGAAGCCCGGGTTAGAAGCGGTAACCGCATTAGCGTGTTTATCGATTCCGATACTCAGGTGCTCATAAAAGATTGTGCCGAACTGAGCCGTTATATCGAATCGAATCTCGATCGCGAAAAAGAAGATTTTGAACTCGAAGTATCATCGGCAGGCATAGATCAGCCCCTGAAATTTCACCGTCAATATCAAAAAAACATTGGTAACGATCTGAAAATTGAAACCAAAGACGGCAAAACTCTGATAGCAGCACTTTTAGGAGTCGATGAGAAAAACATCATCTTGCTGGTGCCCGAAAACAAAAAACTTAAAACTCCCGAACAAGAAGTTTTGATAGCCTTTTCGGATATAAAAGAAGCAAAAATTGTAATAAAAATAAACAGTAAATAAACACAAAGAAACAATAAATTAAAAAGGATATTACAAATGGAAAATATCAATTTAGTAGACTCATTTTCGGAATTTAAAGAATTCAAAAATATTGAACGCGAAACCATGATGCGTATTCTGGAAGATGTATTCAGACACATGCTGATAAAAAAATATGGCTCCGACGAAAACTTTGATATCATCGTAAATATTGATAAGGGCGATCTGGAAGTTTGGCGCAGAAGAACTATTGTTGAAGACAGCGAAGTTGTTGATGATAATAAAGAAATTGCCTATTCGCTGGCTATAAAGATCGAACCCGATTTCGAAATTGGAGAAGATGTTTCGGAAGAAGTAAAACTAAAAGATTTCGGTCGTCGCGAAATTCTTTCCATGCGTCAAAACCTTATCGCGAAAATTTTAGAATTCGAAAAAGATAACATTTATAAAGACTATATCGACCGCGTTGGACAAATCATCACTGGAGAAGTTTATCAGGTTTGGAAAAAAGAGATCCTCGTATTGGATGATGATGGCATTGAGCTGATACTTCCCAAATCAGAACAAATTCCTTCCGATTTTTACCGCAAAGGCGATACAATTCGTGCGGTTGTTTTAAAAGTGGAAATGAAAAACGGAACTCCGTTTATTATCCTGTCGCGTATTTCGCCCGTATTCCTCGAACGATTGTTCGAATCCGAAGTTCCCGAAGTATTCGATGGTTTGATAACTATAAAAAAGATCGTCAGAATTCCAGGCGAACGTGCAAAAGTTGCAGTAGAATCCTATGACGATCGTATCGATCCGGTTGGTGCCTGCGTTGGTATGAAGGGTGCACGTATTCATGGCATCGTTCGCGAACTCCGCAACGAAAACATCGATGTGATCAACTATACTGTAAATTCTTCGCTTTATATCACTCGTGCTTTGAGCCCTGCAAAAGTATCATCGATAAAGATCGATGAAAAAACCAAAAAAGCTGATGTATATTTAAAACCCGATCAAGTTTCGCTTGCAATTGGTAAAGGTGGATACAATATCAAATTAGCTTCAAAACTTTCGGGATACGAAATTGATGTTTATCGTGATGCCGATAATGATTATGAAGATGTGGATCTGCAGGAATTTTCAGACGAAATCGATCAGTGGATCATCGATGAACTTAAGAAGATAGGTTGCGATACGGCTAAAACAGTGCTTGAAATACCTGTTGAAGATTTGGTGCAACGTACCGATCTGGAAGAAGAAACAATAAAAGAAGTGGTAAAAATATTAAGATCAGAATTTGAATAATAAATATCCAATAAAATGGGTATCAAAATAAGAAAATAACAATACTGGTTCAACAGGCAAAATATGGAAGAAACCGTAAGAACACACCGATTAAGTAAAGTAGCTATCGAGTTCAACATCAAGGTCGATACTGTGGTTAAATTCCTTTCGAATAAAGGAATTAAGATCGATAGTAATCCGAATGGAAAGATAACCGAACAGATGTACGAGATGCTGCAAAAAGAATTTCAATCGGAAAAGCAGTTGAAAGAAACATCAAAAAAACTGGATATCGGTATATCCCGTCATGAAACCGTAACCCTCGATAAAGCCAAGGAACGTGAAATAGATTCTGACCTTGATAAAGATCTATTTATTAAAAATGTTCCCGTAACTTTTTCGAAAGAACCCGAAAAACATGTTGAAAAGTCAAAAGAAGAACTTAAGAAACTTGATGAACCTCAAATTAAAAAGCCTGTAGAAGAGATTATACAAATAGTTACCGAACCCGAAAAACCAGTTGATACAAAACCTGCTGAAAAACCTCATAAAAAAGAATCTGTTTCTGAAGAACCCACAAAAGTTGTTGAAGAAAACAGACAAGAAATTTCCGAACCAGGTTTCGAACAGATAGGCCCTAAAGTGCTTCGCACGATCGACTTGGAAAAAGTAAATTCGAAGAAACCCAGCAAAAAAACCGCTGAAGAAAAGAAAATTGCAGAAAAAGCAAAAGAGGAAGCTTCAACCGATGTTGAACCTAAAGTTGTTGAAAAACCTGCAAAAAAGAGTGGCGATTCCGTTGAAAAAAGCGATGCAATTGAAGAAATAGTTGCAACTACTCAGAATGATCATGCAATTATACTGGATTCACAAGTAGATGAACCAGATTTGATTCCTCATGCTGAGCTTGAAAGTGAAGATGAAAAGCTGGATAAAAATTTTATTACAACACAATATACCGTGTTGGAAGGGGTAACCATTTTAGGTAAAATAGATCTGCCGGCAGCAAGAGAACCACAGAAAAAACAACCTGTTGCTTCTTCCTCCGACGAAAAGGGGTATAATAAAAAGAAAAAGCGGAAACGCATTAAGAGTGAAGAAACCCCAGTTGAAAAAACTTCTCCTCAAACCGGTGTAAAAACAAATCAAGCGACAGGTGCTAATGTGGGAGCTTCACAAAAGCCAGGATTTAAAAAGCAAAAAGGAAAAACAATTTTACGTCCTGAAGTTTCTGATGAAGATATTCAAAAACAAATTCGCGAAACTTTGGCCCGTTTGAGCGGTCCTTCCAAATCTAAAGCTTCTAAATATCGTCGTCAAAAACGCGATGCTTTCCAACAACAGGTCGAAGAGGAGCAATTAAAGCTCGAAGAAGACAAAAAGACATTAATGGTTACGGAGTTCGTCACTGTTAGCGAACTTTCAAAACTTATGGGTGTTTCGGTCAACGATATTATTTCAACATGTATGAGTTTGGGACTGTTTGTTTCTATCAACCAGCGCCTCGATGCCGAAGTACTGACTATTGTTGCCGAAGAATTTGGTTTTAAAACAGAATTTGTCAGTACCGAAGTTCAGGATACCGTTTATAGCGAAACCGATTCGCCTGAAGATCTGGTTGAACGTCCCCCAATTGTAACGGTAATGGGTCATGTCGATCATGGAAAGACTTCTTTGCTCGATTATATCCGTAACGCAAATGTTATTGCAGGTGAAGCCGGAGGAATAACCCAACATATCGGTGCTTATGAAGTTAAACTTGAGAACGGAAAGAAAATTACATTTCTTGATACACCCGGACACGAAGCTTTTACAGCCATGCGTGCCCGTGGCGCTAAAGTTACCGACATCGCAATTATTGTGATTGCCGCAGATGACAGTGTGATGCCGCAAACGGTTGAAGCTATCAATCATGCTCAGGCTGCCAAAGTTCCTATTATTTTTGCAATCAACAAAATTGATAAGGATGGTGCAAATCCTGAAAAAATTAAAGAAGCACTGGCAAATATGAACTTGTTGGTTGAAGATTGGGGTGGGAAATATCAATGTCAGGAAATTTCTGCGAAAAAAGGTATCAATGTAGATAAATTGCTCGAAAAAGTACTGCTCGAATCGGAAATGCTCGAATTGAAAGCAAATCCAAAACGCAATGCAATAGGAACAGTTCTTGAATCGTCGCTCGAAAAGGGCAGGGGATACGTTGCAAAATTATTGATGTTAAACGGTTCATTACGAGTGGGCGATATGGTTTTGGCAGGATATAGTTATGGTAGAGTGAAAGCTATGTATAACGAACGCAATCTCCAGATTGATTATGCAGGTCCTTCTACTCCGGTTTTATTGCTTGGATTAAATGGTGCTCCGCAAGCCGGAGATGCATTTAATGTATTGACCGACGAACGCGAAGCGAAAGAAATTGCCAATAAAAGGTTCCAGTTGCAACGCGAACAAAGCATCCGGACCCATAAACATATTACGCTCGACGAAATTGGTCGTCGTATTGCCATCGGTGACTTTAAGGAGCTGAATATTATCATCAAGGGTGATGTGGATGGTTCTATCGAAGCTTTATCAGATTCTTTATTAAAATTGTCGAACGAAGAAGTTCAGGTGAATGTAATTCACAAATCGGTTGGACAAATCACTGAGTCTGATGTTTTGCTGGCTTCTGCATCGAACGCTATTATTATCGGATTCCAGGTTCGTCCTTCGCTCAGCGCACGTAAACTTGCAGAGCAGGAACAAATTGATATTCGCTTGTATTCTATCATTTATAACGCCATCAACGAACTGAAATCGGCTATTGAAGGTATGCTTTCTCCCGAAATCGAGGAAAAAATTGTTTGTAATCTTGAGGTCAGAGAAGTATTTAAGATCACTAAAGTTGGTACTATCGCAGGTTGTCAGTGTTTGGACGGGAAAATTGCCCGTGCAACATTGGTTCGCCTTATCCGTAATGGTATTGTGGTTTATTCAGGTAAACTGGGTTCGCTTAAACGCTTCAAAGATGATGTTAAAGAAGTTTTTGCCGGACAGGAATGCGGTTTGAATATTGAAAACTTTAATGATATTAAAGTTGACGATATTATTGAAGGATACGAACAAACAGAAGTGAAACGGAAGCTGGACTAAAATTAAACGGTGATTTCACCGCGCAATGAAGTTTGCAGAAGTTCCCTGATATTTTCTTTTGAATTAATATTTCCAAGTAGGAACATTATTTTTGTTATTGCTGCTTCAGTGGTTATATCATATCCGCTGATGACACCAATTCTACCCAGATCGCGACTGGTTTCGTATTTGCCGATCTCAACCGAACCACCTTTGCATTGGGTTACAACAAAAACGATGATCCCATTTTGGATGGCTTGTTCAATAGCTTCGATAAACCAGACATCGGTTGGTGCATTTCCTGAGCCGAAAGTTTCGAGAACCAAAGCCTTAATTCCTTCGGTATGCAATACTGCCTGAACCAATTGTTTCGAAATGCCCGGATATAATTTCAGCAAAGCAACATCACGATCGATATTTTTATAGACTTTGAGTTTTTTAAAGTTTGGTTTCTGAATATATTCTTTGTGATATTTTATTTTCACTCCCACTTCGGCAAGTAAAGGATAATTGCCCGAAAGAAATGCTTTGAAGTTTTCGGAATTGAATTTGGTGGTTCGGTTGCCCCTGAATAATTTATTGTCGAAAAATATACACACTTCCGGTACAATAGGTGTGTCATTTTGATATGCTGCAGCAATTTCAACTGCATTGATAAAGTTATCACGGCCATCTGTTCGGATAACCCCGAGGGGCAATTGCGAACCAGTGAAGATAACCGGTTTGTTAAGATTTTCGAGCATGAAACTCAGCATCGATGCACTGAACGACATAGTGTCGGTGCCATGCAACACAACAAATCCATCATAATCTTCGTATTTTGTTTCAATCACACCCGCGAGTTTTATCCAAAATTCAGGATTTACATTCGAGGAATCGATCAAACTGTCGAACACAAAAAAATCGATGGTGTAATTAAAGTTTTTTAGAACCGGAATATATTCGTATAAATTTTCAAAATTGAAAGGCATCAAACTTCCGGTTTCACTATCCTGTACCATGCCTATAGTGCCACCGGTATAAATAACTAACAACGATCGGTTTTGATTCATGATGCAATTATTTTAAACAAATTTTCAGCATTTTGGGTAGTAACTTCGGCCACTTCGGCTATGTCGCACTGTTTTAGTCCGGCTATGAAAGCAGCAATTATCGGAATATTTGCACTTTCATTTCGTTTTCCGCGCAAAGGAGCAGGACTCAGATAAGGTGCATCCGTTTCGATTAATATATGGTTTAGACTAAAGTTTTTGACAACTTCGGCCATCGAAGAGTTTTTGTAGGTTACCACGCCCCCAATGCCTAAATAAAATCCGAAATCTATTGCCCGCTGCGCTTCCTGAATATTGCCCGGGAAACAATGAAACACACCGGTCAGCCCCTTGTTTTTAAAATTATTCAGAACTGAAAAAATTTCGTTGAGCGACTTCCGTGCATGAATTACGATAGGGAGTTCGAATCTTATTGCCAGCTCAACCTGATAAGTGAATGAGTCAATTTGTTCGTCTAAGAATGTTTTATCCCAATACAGGTCGATGCCGGTTTCGCCGATGCCGCAAAAACGATTTTTATCAATAATTCGGTCTATTTCCTCCAGTTCTTTTTTGTAGTTTTCTTTAACGGAAGTGGGATGAAGCCCAAGCATCACGGGGCATTGCTCGGGAAAACGATCATGCAGATCCATCATCGACAGGCGGGTGGTACTATCGATATCGGGCAACAAAAGTTTTTTCACGTTCAGCTCGCTGGCATGATTTATCACACGATCAATATCACTAGTGAACTCTTCGGCATACAGATGTGTGTGGGTGTCGATAAATTTCATGAAACAAAGGTAGGCAGAAATTTTATTCAAATTTTCAGTACTTAAACTTTTTAAGTTTATCAGTAAATTCAGGAGTAATAAAATATTATTAATTATGAAATCAGCTATTGACTTACTTTTTACTATTTTTGATAAAGTTTTAGTAGTTGGCTTATATGCACAGCATCAAAAAAATATTGGTCATCCGTTTCAGTTCTATAGGCGATATCGTGCTTACTACTCCTGTAGTTCGATGCATCAAACAGCAAATTCCACAGGTTGAAGTGCATTACCTCACTAAGAAACAATATGCGCCGTTATTATCGTTCAATCCCTATATCGATAAAGTTTTTACCATCGATAAAAAAGTTGGCGAGGTTATCAATGCGCTTAAAGCCGAAAACTACGATTTTGTTGTCGATCTGCATAAAAATCTGCGGTCATCTCAGGTGCTCATGCATCTTGGGGTTCAATCGGGTTCTTTTAATAAATTGAACAAACAAAAGTGGCTGCTCACAAATTTCAAAGTTAATTTGTTGCCCAAAATTCATATTATTGACCGCTATTATAGGGCCGTTAAGAAAATACACGTTAAGAACGATGGTTTGGGTCTCGATTATTTTATACCCGATTCTGAAAAGATTGATATTAAAAGCTTTTTGCCCGATTCATTTCAAAATGGGTATGTGGTTTTGGTTATTGGAAGTCAACAGCAAACAAAGCAGATTCCCCGCGAGAAAATGCTTGAAATAATCGGCCGGCTTAATAAACCTGTCGTTCTGCTGGGAGGAAAAGAAGATTTTGAAAAGGCAAAGCAGTTGATGGATGTTGTCGGGAATAAAACGTTTAACGCTTGTGGTTCGCTTTCGGTCAATCAGTCGGCATCCATAATTCAGCAAGCTTCAGTTGTCATTACTCCCGATACGGGGATGATGCATATAGCCGCGGCCTTACGAAAAAAAGTTATTTCGGTGTGGGGCAACACCATTCCGGGTTTTGGTATGTATCCGTATTACCCGAAAGGGGAAGAAAACTTTACAATTGTGGAAGTAAAAAACCTGAGATGTCGTCCTTGCAGCAAACTGGGTTATAAAGAATGTCCGAAAAAACATTTCAAATGCATGATGGATATCAACGTGGACGAGATCATTGATGCTGTTGGGGATTCAAAATGACCGCCTATTTCATTTTGGGTAGATACATCCAGTAAAGAAAAACAAACAGCAAACAAAAAATAAGTGAGAAAACCTGGCTCATTATTAAATACGACATGCCCAAACTGCCCAGAAAAAGCAACGGAAGTATAAGCAGGGCTACCTGGATTCCGATATAAATATAAAATCCTTTTCGTTGCATTTTCAATAATAGGATAACGCTAAAAATAATGGTGGCATGAAGCGCTATTTCCAGTATAAAGAAAAGGATATTCCCATGCAAACCTTCTTCCGTAATAACATCTGTAACCGGAATTTTTAGCAAAAAGTTGTTGGTATCGATACCATATAAAAGGAAAGCATTGATCAGGATCGAAACAGAATTTGAAAAGATACTGATGATCCCGATTATCAGTAAAAATATGGGTCTTTGGACCTTGGTGTCTGATAAACTTTCTTCCATTATTTTTTTTTTATTTGCTTGTAGGCTTTAACATACAGAAAAATAAAAATGATGCTGACGACAATAAAGAGAATGTTTATAAAATTCATTACCACAAAAAACGATAGAAATATCATCATAGCATTTGCCGATAAATAGATCCAGAACCCGGAATGTTTCAACCGGAACATTAAAAATGCGCCTGTTAACGAACTTCCGAAAAGAATAAAAACCGCAAGGAAAAATAATATAAAAACTGTTCCTCCGATATTATAAAACCCTTTTACAAAAGTGTTGATATAATTTGCCATCCATCCCGAAAGGAAAAACCCGCCAAAAGAAAACAGTGTCATGCTTCCGCTGAAAAAAAATGTGATATAACAAAGTCGGCGAAGCAACAATGGTCTTTTTGAAGTGTTGGTTATATCGGCATAAATTTCTTCAAATTCCATAAAAAAACAGATTACTGCAAACGTAGCCAAAAATAATTAAAGCACCAAAAAATTCCCGATCATATAAAGAATAAAAGAAGGATATTGGCAATTATGATCACCGAAAATGCCACGGCAATAATTATCCGAATATGTTTACCCGAAAATGAAAGTGCATAAATTAATTTCAACACATTGTTGCTGATAATAGCCTGAAACGTTGCCCTCGATATCAGATCGATTGTAATATTGTATTTCCCTCCGAAAAGTGTGATAAGAAAAGGGTCGATATCGGTAACGCCCACCACTAACGATAAGGTATTCAGTCCATGATCGCCGAAGTATTTAACCGCAAAATAGGTAAGAAAAGTAAAAGCAACGAACAATACCATAAACAACATGGCAACTTTAAATTCGAGAGGGTTTTTATCTTTCAGGAAATTTATTTCCGTAGCTTCAGGTTGTTTGTGATGATAAAAGAAAACTATTATTCCAACAATCATTGAGATCACAAACATAATAAGAAAGGAAATCAAATTATGCTGGAATAACACCAAATTAAAGATCATCATCAGTATGGCAATACGCAGATACATCATGGCAGTGGCAAAAATTATGGCCGAAGCATAATTGTTCTTCAAATGGGAGTTTTTTTTGCTCTTTTTTGCAAGTATGATGGTGGTTGCAGTGCTACTGTACATTCCTCCTAATAAACCCGAAATGATGATTCCGGATTTTTTAAATACGAACTTCTTTAGCAAATAGCTGAAGTAAGATATACTGGAGATAATCACAACAGCAAACCATATTTTATAAGGGGTTAGCGAAAGATAATCAACTATGGGTTTATTAGGGACTATGGGTAAAATTATGCCCGCAATGATCAGAAATTTTGCCAGCGTAATAAATTCTTCTTTTTCTATTTGTTCGGTTAGTGTGGTGAAAGTTTCTTTGAGCTCGGTAAAGATCAAAACTGTAACAACGACCAAAATATAAAGCCAAGCAGGTTGTGTAATGATCAGGGGAGCCATGCAATAGGTAATAAGTGCAATAATTACGGTTGTAAGCCCATAATCTTTATATACCGAGATCTTGAAAAAATAATGTATCCCAATAAAAATGCTTATTACAAACCCTCCACCCATGAATAGAAACATCGATTCGGGGTCGATGATGTACAGAATATAGCCCAGTATTCCTATAAAAGTAAAGGTTCGGTCGGTGCCGAACAAACGCATATCTTCATTGGAGGCATGCAGTTTTCGTTGCGATAGCCCAATAAATAAAGAAAACAACGTAACCAATAAAAAATCTAATAATTGTTTAGGTATCAGTTGCGTGATTTGTTCCATTACAAGCTTTTATTTTTTATACGAAAAACTTCCCCGAAAGTTTTCGGTAATAAGAAACTACAAAAACAAATGTATCAGAAAATACACCAATGCTGAAAGTCCCATAGTACAGGGTATGGTTATGATCCAGGCAACAACAATATTTCCTGCAAGTCTCCACTTAACTGCACTGGCACGTTTGGTCACTCCAACACCCATAATTGCACCAGTGATGGTATGAGTTGTACTAACAGGAATTCCTGCTATAGTAACAGCAAACAATGTTAAGGCTCCGGCTGTTTCCGCACAAAATCCGCCGATAGGTTTCAAATGTGTGAGCCCTGCTCCTAACGTTTTCACGATTTTTCTCGAACCTAAAAGTGTTCCCAGAGCAATGGCAGTATAGCAAATGATGATGATCCAAAACGGTGGACTTGTTGTATCGGCGGGCAAATAACCAGTTCCGATGAGCAGCATCATGATGATTCCCATGGTTTTTTGTGCATCGTTTCCTCCGTGTCCCAAACTGAATGCTGCAGAGGATGCCAATTGCAGAACACGAAAATAGCGGTCAATCTTTAGGGGAGGTTTTCGGCCCCAGATCATAAGTGTTATCGCCATAAAAAAGTATCCGATAACAAAACCAAACAAAGGAGCTAAAGCAATAAAAATAATAATTTTAAAAAGTCCGGCTGCAAAAACAGCACTCGTTCCACCTTTTATCAAAGCAGGACCAATCAAACCGCCAATCAGTGCGTGCGAAACACTGTTGGGAATTCCGTTCAATCCACATATCAAAACCCAAGTTCCGGCTCCAAGCAACGAACAAAGTATAAAAATATAATCGCCCTTGATAACATCGGGAACAATAACTCCTTTGCCTATGGTAGCAGCAACATGGGTTCCGAGTATTGCAATGGCCAGAAAATTGAAAAAGGCAGCCCAGGCAACAGCAAGTTTTGGGGACAGCACATTAGTGGCAACTATCGTGGCAATTGAGTTTCCGGCATCGTTCATACCGTTCAGAAAATCGTAGATTACGGCAACACAAATGGTGATGATCACTAAGGTTAACATAACAGGATGGGATTATGCAACTTTAACAATGATTGATTTCAACACATCCGAAACATCTTCGGCTTTATCGGTGGCAGTTTCCAGCGTTTTCAATATAGCGTCTTTTTTGATCAGTTCGATGGCATTTTTTTCGTTCTCGAACAGATCGGAGATCGACATATAATACAAATCGTCCACCTGATTCTCTATTTCGTTCAGTTTCACACAAGCATTTTTTATTACTTGCGGATGTTTCAGGTTTTTCAATTCACCGATGGCAATTTTAAGTTCGCGGCTTGCCTGCACCAAAAGTTCCGAAATTTCGATGGTGTTGATTGGTAATTCAGTCACACGATAAAGTTCCAGACGCTTTGCACACGAATTAATATAATCCAGCACATCGTCAAGCGATGAAGTCAGCGTTTGTATATCTTCCCGATCGAACGGAGTAATAAAGGTTTTGTTTAATTCTTCAAATATTTTATGTGTAATGTCATCACCCAATTCCTCGCACTGCTTTATTTGAGCAACAAGCGAATGTTTTTCTTCTTCGTTATTAAAAAGCAATAACAATTTGTTGAGCAACACGGCTCCTTTCTCAACGTTTTCGGCAACAGCTTCAAACAGCGGAAAAAATTTCTTTTCCTTTGGAATAAAGAACTGAAAAACTTTGTTCAGACCCATAATTTTTTAAATTTATAAACAAGCAAATTTATAACTATTGCGGCAAATAAAATATAAAAATTAAAAAAAACAGCAGAAATTATTCTGCTGTTTTCATAAAGTGGGACTTTATAAGTAATTGGGGTTTACTTCATGTTTTTAACTTGCGTAGCATATAAAATAATAAATGCCACGCTCACCGATAAATAAATTATCAGGTAGGGGTTGCGTGCTGAAAAAATCGCGATAATATTCACTACCAACAACAACCCATTGGGGATAACATACATAATGTATCCGCCTTTTCGCTGATAGAACATCAATATGGCTCCCCACAACGATAACCCGAAAATAATAAGGCACACAAATGAAAGGATCAAAAGCAAACTGCCTCCTAACGTCCCATAACCGGGAGCAAAATCTTCCATCGCCTGGGCTATCCAACTTGATGAAAAAACACCCGCCAGCGACGCAATTACAAAAAAACCACTCGATATAAATGTCAGTACGCACAGAAATGTGAGTAAAAACTTTCGTTTCGAAGGGGTTTCGTTGTTTGAATTCGCAATTTCGTTCAAAGATAAAATTATTGATGTTGGCAACAATACGTCATTTTATCTAAAAGGTTACATACATTCAAGATGGATGATATTACAGAAAGTTTCTAATATTAATTAATCATAAAAAAAATTAAAAAATTTGGTTTTCACAGCAAAAAGTATTTTCTTTGCTTCTAATATTAACTAAAAACAAAAAATCATGGAAGAACAAAACACAAACACACAACCTCAGGCACAAACCGTTCCACCAGTACCAGGTGCTATCATGGCATTGGTATTTGGTATTATCTCATTAGTATTATGCTGGTACTTTTGGTTCCCATTTGTTGGTTTGGTATTAAATATCGTTTGCCTGGTCTTTGGTATTCTGGCAATGGGTAAAGGTAAAAAAGCAATGGCAGAGTTCAATGCTTCACCGGCTTTATACAAACCAAGTTCTTTAGGCTTAGCTAAAGTTGGCAAAATTTTAGGCCTTGTAGGCTTAATTCTGAATATTTTATTTTTGATTATTGCCATCATTTTTTCATTCGTTATTGGCGGAGCAATAGTACAACATGGTATGATGTAAGATCTTTGATTCAAAATTGAAAGCCGCCTTTGGGCGGCTTTTTTTTTGCCATACACATTCCTTAATTTCAATAAAACAAAATACCTGCAAACACTTCACTTAACGTGGATAGAAATCTCCTTCCCTGAATAGTAATTCCCATAAAGCGAATAGAAATTCCCAAAAAGCAGGTAGTATTTCTCCAAAAGCGAATAGTACTCTAAAAAAAGGAAGTAGAAATTTCAAAAAAGGAAGTAGAAACCTCAAAAAGGCAAATAGAAATTCCCAAAAAGTACATGGAAATCTCCATCCCGTGAGTAGTAATTCAAAATAGGAAGTAGTAATCCCCAAAAAGCGAGTAGTAATTCCAAAAAAGCACATGGAAATCTCCGTCCGGTAAGTAGTAATTCCAAAGAAGTGAGTAGTAACCTACATAATAGGCATATTCCAAATCAAGAATACCAAAGCAACAAACTTAACAGTAACTTAATATCGGCTTAATATTCACGTAATATTACAGCAGTTATTTTGCATCGTGAAAAATAAATTAAAAACCAAAAACAAAACTGCTATGAAAATGAAATTTATTCCAATGATGTTTTTCTTCTTAGTATACTTAGGTATAAATAAGATGTATGCACAGGAACAACCACAAGCCAATGGCGACACTATCAGCCCCAAGATAGAGGAAGTAAAAAAAAGTATTGATTTATTAAAAACGGAAATAGATATACTAAAGAAAATAAAATTTTCCGGTTACATTCAAGGCCAATTTCAACTTGCCGATCGGGTTGGAACCAAAACCTATGAAGGTGGCGATTTTTCACCAATCAGCGATAAAAGGTTTATGGTTCGCAGAGGCCGTCTGAAGCTTGCTTACATGGGAGATTTAACCCAGTATGTATTGCAAATTGATGTTACCGAAAAAGGTTTTGCCTTAAAAGATGCTTATGCAAGCTTTACGGAACCCTGGTTGAAAACATTTGGAATTACAGTTGGGGTATTCAATCGCCCATTTGGTTTTGAAATACCCTATTCATCAAGTTTGCGCGAATCGCCTGAACGCGCCAGAATGTCGCAGATTTTATTTCCGGGCGAAAGAGATCTGGGTGCCGAACTCGTAATCCAGGCTCCTAAAACAGTACGTATATGGAGCGGGTTTAAACTCGAAGCAGGTTTGTTTTCTGGCAATGGTATTAACCCCGATTTTAAAGAAATAAAAGATTTTATCGGTCATCTGACCTATACGGGCAGTACAAAAAACGAATTATTTAAATACTCAGCCGGTGTTTCCTATTATAATGGTAAAGTGTATCAGGGAACCAAGTACATTTATTCAATGAATACGTTAAAAGATAACATGACCAAAGGGTTTACCGTTGATTCAGCAGCTATCAATAAAGGCGGATATGCTAAAAGAGAATATTTCGGTGCTGATATTCAACTTATCATTGCTACACCCGTTATTGGAATAACCCAGTTGCGCGGCGAATTCATCATGGGACAACAACCTGCTTACGACAATTTAGGTTCAACAAGTACAAGCGATGCAACATTTTCGAAAACTCCTCCAACCAGAGATACATACATCCGTAAATTCAACGGAGCTTATTTTTACTTAGTTCAGAACATCGGAAAATCGAAATTCGGCATCGTGGTAAAATACGATTGGTATGATCCGAATACTGACGTAAAAGGACAAGATGTAATACCTACCTATTCTTATACAGATGGCACGGGAACAGTAATCCCGAACAACAAAACTTTATTAACGGCTTCGGATATTAAATACCAGACCTTAGGGATAGGTGTGAATTATAAAATGACCGAAAATATTAAATGGACCGTTTACGGAGCCTGGGTTGTGAACGAAAAAACCGGTATAACAGGCTACGGCGGCGATCTGTACGACAATGTCTACACACTCAGAATGCAATATAAATTTTAATTAATGAACAAACTCGAAACAATCAAAACAAACTAAAAAAACAAAGATTATGAAAAAAATTATTTTAACCGCAACCGCAATAATATTATGTGTTTCGGTAATCAACGCGCAGAAAGTGGTCTGCAAAATTAAAGGAAGCGATACCTGTTTACCCTTATCGCAAAAACTCTCCGAAAAATTCATGAAAAAATATGCAGGTTCTTCCATATCAGTTACCGGCGGAGGATCGGGAGTTGGCATTTCAGCATTGCTGAATTCAACAACGGATATAGCCCAATCGTCGAGACCTTTGAGTATGGACGAAAAACTAAAACTGCAGGAAGCCGGAAAATCATACAAGCAAACCATTATTGCTTACGATGCCATTTCGTTTATCGTGAATCCGACAAACGGAGTGAACCAACTTACCCGCGAACAACTGGAAGGTATTTATACCGGAAAGATCAAGAACTGGAAAGAAGTTGGCGGTGCTGATATGACTATTGTTGTTTACTCCAGAGAAAGCAGTTCGGGAACCTATGATTTTGTGAAAGAACATGTGCTGATGAAAAAGAATTTTGCATCAACCTGTATGCTGATGCCTGCAACCGGTGCCATTGTACAATCTGTTAGCCAGACAAAAGGCGCCATTGGTTATGTAGGTTTGGCCTACGTTGAAAAAAACGTGAAAGCGTTAAAAGTATCCTACGATAAAGGCAAAACCTATGTTGCCCCGTCGGTTGCTAATGCAAAAAACAAAACTTATCCTATCACGCGTCCTTTATACTATTATTATCTGAATTCAACCGAAAAAACAATTCTGCCTTTCATCAATTTTATTTTATCGGCCGAAGGCCAGCAAATTGTTTTAACCGAAGGATATGTTCCTATAAAATAATTGTTCAGGTTATGAAAACCAATACCCATGAAACGTAAAAGATTAAAAATATTTGAGAAAGCTTTTGGTGTAGTGTTGTTTTCGAGTAGTACCGTCACTAGTTTGACGGTACTTTTTATCATTATATTCTTGTTCAACGAAGGCATAGGTTTGTTCAACAGCACTCCTGTCGAACAAAAATACAAGTTTATCGTCAGCAACGATAACACGGTAAAAGAGCTCACTAGCAAACAACTGAAAGATATTTTTAATTACGATATCACAAATTGGAAACAAGTGGGAGGGAAGAATGACAGCATTATTCTGTTTACCATTAACGATCTGTCGACTTATTTTACCGACGACGAACTGGGAGCTAATTTTGAAAACCTTCCCTCAAAGATCAACGAACTGATAAAAAAACAACCGGGTATACTGGCTTATCTTTCCGACAAATATGTTCCGTCGCAACTGGAAGGGCATGTGTTGCCTTTGACAAAAATTACGGTTAAGGAATTTGTTACCGGAAAAGAATGGTATCCAACATCAAAGCCTGCACCGCAATTTGGTGTGCTGCCGCTGATATTGGGAACGCTTTGGGTAAGCCTCGGCGCCATATTGATTGCATTGCCTTTGGGTTTGGCTACCGCCATTTTTATGGCCGAGGTGGCAAGTCAAAGGTTGCGAAACATATTGAAACCCATTATTGAGTTGTTGGCAGGTATCCCTTCTGTGGTATACGGCTTTTTCGGACTCGTGGTGCTTGTTCCTTTAATTCAGCATTTGTTCAATCTGCCGGTTGGTGAAACAGCCCTTGCAGGTAGTATTATTCTGGGAATAATGGCCCTGCCCACCATAATCACCGTATCGGAAGATGCCCTGCGAACCACACCCACCTCGCTCAAGGAAGCGAGTCTGGCATTGGGAGCTACGCGTTGGCAAACCATCACAAGGGTTACTGTACCCTATGCCCGTTCGGGTATTACCGCAGCCTCTATTTTAGGCATCGGCAGAGCCGTGGGCGAAACCATGGCGGTGTTGATGGTTACGGGTAACGCAGGCGTTATACCTCATACATTCCTCGAACCAGTCAGAACAATTCCGGCAACCATTGCGGCTGAGTTAGGCGAAGCTCCTTTTGGCGGACTGCATTTCAAAGCTTTGTTTGCATTAGGAATTCTACTCTTTTTAATAACCTTTATCATCAATACTTCTGTTGAACTTATTAAAACCCGCAAAAAGTCATGATGTCGTTTATCAATAAAAGAGCTAAACAAAAAATAGCATTCTCATTTTTCAGCCTCGTCAGTTTCACGGTTGTTGCTATTTTGTTTGTCATCCTGGGGTTTATCATCATCAGAGGAATTTCGGTGATCAATTGGGGCTTTATCACCAAAATGCCCGAAGAGGGTATGACCAAAGGCGGTATACTGCCCGCGATAGTCGGAACACTTTGCCTGATAGCCGGAAGTATGATATTTGCGTTCCCTGTGGGGGTGTTGTCGGCAATTTATATCAACGAATACCTGAAAGAAAACTGGCTGAAGAAGTTTATGCGCTCTATGACCAACAACCTGGCAGGAATACCTTCCATAGTGTTTGGTTTGTTCGGCATGGCTTTGTTTGTCGATAAACTCAAATTCGGCGATTCAATTCTAGCAGGCTCTTTAACGCTTGGTTTATTGGCCCTGCCTGTTATCATCCGCACCACCGAAGAAGCCCTGAAATCGGTTCCCAACGATCTGCGTGTCGGAAGCTATGCTTTGGGTGCTACCAAACTGCAAACCATCCGCAGGGTGGTTTTTCCCATTGCTTCGCCCAACATCATCACGGGTTTGATACTATCCATAAGCAGGGTTTCGGGCGAAACGGCTCCCATACTTTTCACCGTGGCGGCTTATTTTCTGCCAAAACTTCCGCACAGCATGTTCGATCAGGCTATGGCGCTTCCGTATCACTTGTATGTGCTCACAACCAGCGGAACCAACATGGAAGCCAGCCGCCCTATGGCATACGGCACCGCCTTCGTTCTGATATTTATCGTTCTGGTGGCAAACCTGCTGGCAAACGCTTTCCGCCGCTATTTCGGCAAAAAAAACAAAATGAATTGAGAAATGAAAGACACAGATACTATACAAATTAACGAAAAGGATACTTTAACCTATAACGGCTTGCATAAAGCAGAAGCAAAAAATGTGAACCTTTTCTACAAAGATTTTCACGCCTTGAAAAATATCAACCTGGTGGTGAAACCAAACACCGTTACGGCGCTTATCGGGCCTTCGGGATGCGGCAAATCTACGTTCCTCAGGCTGTTCAACCGCATGAACGATCTGATCGACGGCGTTAAGATCACCGGCGATGTGATGCTGGAAGGCCGCAACGTTTACGGAAAAGATATCATCGTCGATGAGTTGCGCAAATCGGTAGGCATGGTGTTCCAAAAACCCAATCCCTTCCCGAAATCGATATTCGAGAACGTGGCTTACGGGCTGCGCGTGAACGGTTTTAACCATAAAGACAAAATGGAAGATATCGTCGAACGCTCGTTGATACAGGCGGCGCTTTGGGACGAGGTGAAAGATAAGTTGAAAAAATCGGCCTACGAACTTTCGGGCGGTCAGCAGCAGCGTTTGTGCATTGCACGGGCTCTGGCCATCGAGCCATCCCTTATCCTGATGGACGAACCCGCTTCGGCTCTCGACCCTTTGTCGACTTCCAAAATTGAAGAACTCATCTACGACCTGAAAGATAAATATACCATCATCATCGTAACCCACAATATGCAGCAGGCCGGAAGGGTGAGCGACTATACCGCCTTTTTCTACCTGGGCGAACTGATAGAGTTCGATAAAACCAAAACCATGTTCATCAACCCGCAAAATGTAAAAACGCAGAACTATATAACCGGCCGTTTCGGTTGATTGTTAAATTAATTTGATAACAACAAAAACCAAAAAATCATGAGTCATTTAGATACAGAAATTCAGGAACTCAAATCCGATGTGCTCGAAATGTGGAGTTTGGTGATAAACCAGATCACCAAATCGAAAGAAGCCATTGTTAACTTCGATAAAGAAATTGCCAACGAGATACACGTGAACGAAAAACGCGTGGATGCTTTCGAGCTGAAACTCAACATGGATTGCGAAAAGATACTGGCCCTGTTCAACCCCGTGGCCATCGACCTGAGGTTTGTGCTGGCAGCCCTGAAAATTAATTATAATCTGGAACGCATAGGCGATTATGCCAACGGCATTTCGCACGTCGTGCTCGATTCCGAGAAGCCGTTTTGCGAGGAGTTGCTTCAGGAAACCCGCATCCTCGAAATGTTCGAAACCAGCATCGAGATGCTCAACGAAGCTTTCGCATCGTTCGAAAAAGAAGACAAGCATTTGGTGGCTAACCTGTTTTATAAAGATAAAAAACTCGACGAGGTGAACCTCGAAGCCAATAAGATCATTGCCCGCCTCATTCAAAAAGATCCGCAATGCATCGATCAGAGTTTGAACCTGCTTTCGGTTATCCGCAAGTTGGAGCGCGTGGGCGATCAAACCCTCAACATAGCCGAAGAGATCATCTTTTTTATCGAAGCAAAAGTGCTGCGCCACAGCCGGCCAAAGAAAATCGGGAAATAATAAACGATAGCATTGTTTATTAAAAAGAATTTTACGGATAAATTTTACAAAGTATCATAAATATGGTAACAAAAGTTTTATTTCTGTGCATACACAATTCGGCCCGAAGCCAAATGGCTGAAGCATATTTAAAAGAGTTTGGCGGCAACCGCTTCGAGGTTGAAAGTGCCGGTTTGGAAGTCGGTATTCTGAATCCTTTGGCAGTTGAAGTGATGCAACAGGACGGCATTGATATTTCCGGAAACAAAACAAAAGATGTTTTCGATTTTTTTAAGCAAGGGAAGATCTACGAATATGTGATAACTGTTTGCGATCCTGAAGCTGCTGAAAAGTGTCCTATCTTTCCCGGAATGGTTAAAATGATTCATTGGCTCTTCGACGACCCATCGAAATTTACGGGAACACACAGCGAAAAAATTGAGCAAACGCTTAAAGTCCGCGATCAAATTAAACAAGCTGTCAGGGATTTCATCCTTGAACTCGACAACAAATAAAAAGAGATTTGTGCTGCATGTAAATAATGCACAAATACCAAAAACGTCAGCAACTATTTAGTTGCCCTATCAAACTTAATAGTTCGGTAATACGGGCTTAATCATAGCTTAATACGCGTGTTGTACCTTTGTTGCGTAATTCAAATTTATGAATACCGACAATATGGAAACAAATGTTGCTGAACTCGAAAACCTGCTTTTAGTACAGGGAAATTATTTCGAAAACCTGATGAAACTCGGATTGCTGTTTGAAAATTGCGGACAGCGCAAGAAAGCCTTCGAAATTTATCAGAAAGGGATTGTTGAAGCCGAAAAAGCCAAAGCAAAACTCGAATATTCCATGTTGGGAATGTTGGATTAATATCCGGGCTTTTTCAGTATTAAAATTAACCGATAACATACAGTCACCGTCAACTATATAATTCCAGACAAACATAATGTTATGAAAAGAAAAATTATGGACGCAAATTTATCGGAACACGAACGCCTGCTTACTATTCAGGAAAACTATTTTGATAATTTGTTGAAAATGGGCGTGGTTCTTCAAAATTCGGGACAATATCAAAAGGCTATCGAGGTTTATAAAAAAGGAATCGAAAAAGCCGAACATGCTAAAACCGATTTTATGGGAACCATGTTATCATTGTTATATTAAACCCAAGTCTTTTTATGTTCTTCTTTCAGGCAACAAGTGGTGTTAGCGATGTGCCTTCTTAAATTCGGCAGGTGTTTTTCCGGTTAATTTTTTAAATGCAGGATTAAAAACCGATTTTGAATTAAACCCAACTTCTTTTGCTAATCCTTCAATTGAAAGATTATCATAATTAGGGTCTAAAAGTCGTAATTGTGCTTCTTTAATTCTATATTCATTAATAAAATTAAAAAAGTTCTTATTATAGGTTTCATTGATAACTTGAGATAAAATATTTCGATTAATTTTTAAACGATCTGCCAGATCTGGGAGACTGAGTGTACTGTCAAGATAGGGTTTATCAGTTTCCATTATTGTTTTGAGTTTAAGAATATAGCTGTTCATGATCTCTTTTGGGACTTTTATTTTATTCTCAAAAGTTGGATTATCTATTTCATTCGAATTTATTATAGTAGCGGTTTCAATAATTTCTTTATTTGGATCTTTTGTTAACTGTTCAACAATCTGCCCGAAAGAAAGGTTTGAATTATTTAGTTCTTTCAAATCTTTCAACCGTCCTATGTAAATATCGGTTTGTTTGACTCCGAAAAAACCAAGAAAAAGAAAATAAATGTTAATTATTACTAGATACAGAGATACAGAATAATCATAAAACAATATTTCGTATAAAGAAATTAATACAAAAGCAATTATAAAAATCCCTAACCAGTTAAGTGAAATATTTTCAGTATAAGAGAAGTAAGTGTAAATATTTTTTCTATGCTTGCGCAGCCGAAGTATCATTAAAATGCTGTATAACAAAACCTGTCCATTATAGAAGAATTGAGATGTTAGGAAATAAGCCTTAGTAAAAAAATTTAGAAAAAAGCTATCTGAAGGATTCAGGCTAAAATGTTTCTGCATGATAATGTCTATTTTTACATCATGCGAGATATTGCCATAAGAAAAGATATTGATAATTAAAATAATAGCTGCCGGAGCAAAATGAACCAGAAATAGCCATCTGGGTTTATAATCCGGAATGGTTAATATTCTGACATACAGATATAAGATTGGGGCATTGCATAACATTAACGGTATAATCAGATAATATCCAATTATAGCCCCTTCATAGAATTTAAAAATTTCAAAAGCATTCAGAAGAAATTGAGCAAAGGTTATCAGCATAAAAACAGAAAGAACCTTGTTGGATTGTCCTCTTAAATTTCTAAATGAAAATAATATCAACGAAAACAATAAGGTCTGTAAAACCAAAATAATGTGAAGAATAGTACTGAAATCAATCTCTGTCATTACGAAATTTTATTGGTTCAAAGGTATAATATTTTTTTGTCATCGAAAAACTTGGTCTTAATTTTTATTAAAACGAAGTATATCATGTTAACTGAAGATGGGACAAAAACTCTATTTTGTTACCGTTAAAATGCTCTATTTTGTTAATTCAAACCAAAGTATAATATTAATTCCAGAATTTAAGGTATTATAATAACTTTGCAGTCGTTCTATCTTATAAATCCGAACATAAATTCCATTCATTCATCCTGCGTTCTTTGTAATTTCGTTTCACTATATAAACTTCTTAAAAGTTGATAAAGCTATTATGATGTGTAAATTTAAAAGTATGGATTTTAAATTTAATGGTATAAATAATATGATCTACAGAAAATCCATTTTGCTGACATTTGCTTTTGCGTTTTGTTGTTATTTTGCGCAATCTCAAACTATGGTTGTAAACGAAATCATGTTTAAACCTGGGCCATCAACAGTGGGTTGTGACCAAAAAATGGCATCACAACCTGCGCCCACTTGTGGTAGAGAATACGTTGAACTTTACAATTCTGATTGCAATCACGATTTTGATTTAAGTGGTTATGTTCTTGCAAGTGCAAACGTTAACGATCCTACTGTTGGTAATGGTGGCGCGATATGTTTTCCTCCGGGAACCATAGTACCTGCAGGTTCATTTCTAATTGTCGGTGGTGCAAACGATCATAATACAGCAAACGGCACTTTTGATTACCCTGCAAATTCTTTTGATTTTAAAATACCAACTTATCTGGGGACACAATATCTTTGTTTGAACACTACAAATACCTATTGGTTTTTAAGCAATTATGACGGATGGATGGCTTTGTATGAGCCAAGTGGAAATGTGCATTCGGCAGTTTACTGGTCAGCGGCTGCAGGTGATATTTCAACCACTTCTGATTTCACAGTTAATCCTTGTTCACCAACTGCTTATACAGGTGTTCAACTTAAAACAGCCAAACAGATCTTTCAAACCACTCCCGCTTTAATTCAATACATGGGCGATCCTGCAGCTTGCAACACCGGAAACACCTTTAGCCGTTTGCCTGATGGTGGAACTTTTCAGACTAACCGGCCTCCTACAATAGGACCTTTGCGAACAGATAGGTGTAACGATGGTTCATGCATAGCATGTGGAAATCTGGTGTTATCTTCTTCACCTGATACTTGCGGTGGTCATAACGGAAGCATTTCTGCTCAGATCATGAATCAGATCACTTCACCTCCGCCCTATATATACAATGTTACAGGTCCGGTTAATATTGGTCCGATTACTACGTCTACAAACCCTTATATTTTCAACAATCTTCCTGCCGGGACGTATATTGTGAGTGTAAGCGATAATTTTGTTCCCCCGAATTACACTGTAGATACCATTGTTGTTGGGTCGACGGGTTCATTAACCATTACAAGCATAACTTCCACTCCGGCAAGTTGTAATGCAAGCGATGGTACTGCTACAGTAAATGCATCAGGTGGCAATGGCACATATAATTACAGTTGGAGTACTACTCCGGTTCAACATACTCAAATTGCAACAAATCTGCCTCTGGGTATATATTCGGTAACAATAACCAGTGGTGGTTGTAGTGCATCAGATAATGTTGTGGTCACAGGTCAAAACGGACCAACTGTTGTATCTTCATTTACTCCGGAACATTGCGGAGTGTCAGATGGAACGGCATCTGTTTTAGCTTCAGGGGGTAGCGGAACTTATTCTTATGTTTGGAACACTACGCCTCCTGCAAATTCTGCAACCATTACAGGATTACAAGCAGGTTCGTATACCGTAACTGTTAGTGATGGGGGAAGTTGTTCGCCTGTTGTTACTATTATTGTTAATGATATTCCCGGACCAACTGCTGGTTTATCAGTTACTCCGATCTTTGCACAACCCGGACAAAATATAGTTCTGCAATCTCTTAATAATACAAATGTGGTTGGTTGGCATTGGAACTTTGGAGATGGTAACCAAACTCAAACTATTGTTCCTGCCCTTAACTACAATTACTCCACACCGGGGGATTATACGATTTGGCTGCTCGTAACCGACAATAATGGTTGTAAGGATTCTATTTCTGTAAAGATTACAATTGTTGAATTTAAAGTTCCGAATATTATTACGCCTAATGGTGATGGTACGAACGAGTTTTTTTATATAAAAGGTCTGGAAGCAATTCCTGATAAAAAACTTACAATTTTTAATCGTTGGGGAAAACCAGTGTTTAAAAGCTCCGATTATCAGAACGATTGGAATGGAGGAAAATGTGCCGATGGTGTGTATTATTACGTTTTAATTGTTCCCGGAATTGATAAAGAGATCAATGGTACTATAACCATTTTAAGATAAATAGATACTGATTTAAAAGCAGATTTAGGCAAATATTGCGGGGCAATAATTGGAGACAGACGGGGATTCAGCCCCGGGCGTTCAATGCCCGGATCTCCGTCTTTTTTTAGTTCGGATATAGTATTTTAAATTGGAATTGCCTTATTGGAATATTGAAATTAATGGAAGTTTTTCAGCATTAAAATGTTCTGACTTATAAGTCCGAACGTGACACCCATTTATTCACCCCAAATTCTTTGTAGTTTTGTTTTATCATTAGCCTCTTTATTAATGGCAAGTTGAAAAAGCTTTTACAATATTTAAATTTATAATTTAATGGTTCTTATAAGATGATTTATAGAAAATCAATTTTACTGACATTTTTATTTGCGTTTTGTTGTTATTTTGCGCAATCGCAAACGATGGTTGTAAACGAAATTATGTTTAAACCGGGGCCATCAACAGTGGGTTGTGACCAAAAAATGGCTTCACAACCTCAACCCACTTGTGGTAGAGAATACGTTGAACTTTATAATTCCGATTGTACTCACGATTTTGATCTAAGCGGTTTTGTTCTTGCAAGTGCAAACATTAACGATCCTACTGTTGGTAATGGTGGTGCAATATGTTTCCCTCCGGGAACCATAGTTCCTGCAGGTTCTTTTCTGATTGTCGGTGGTGCAAACGATCATAATACGGTAAACGGCACTTTTGATTATCTTGCAGGCTCTTTCGATTTTAAAATACCCAATTATATCGGAACACAATACCTTTGCTTGAACACTGCAAATACCTATTGGTTTTTAAGCAATTATGACGGATGGATGGCTTTGTATGAGCCAAGCGGTATTGTGCATTCGGCAGTTTACTGGTCAGCAGCAGCAGGTGATATTTCAACCACTTCTGATTTCACAGTTAATCCGTGTTCCCCAACTGCTTATACAGGTGTTCAACTTAAATCGGCCCTGCAGATCTTTCAAACAACTCCCGCTTTAATTCAATATATGGGCGATCCTGCCGGCTGCAACACCGGAAACACATTTAGCCGTTTGCCTGATGGTGGTACTTTTCAAACCAACAGGCCTCCAACTATAGGCCCTTTACGAACGCAGAGGTGTAATGATGGTTCATGCATTGCGTGTGGAAACCTGATTTTATCTTCAACTCCCGACACGTGTGGTGCTCATAACGGCTCTATTTCTGCTTTGATATTGAATCAAACTGCTTCACCACCTCCTTATTCATTTCAGGTAACCGGACCGGTTAATATTGGGCCTGTCAGTACTTCTACTGATCCTTATACTTTTAGCAACCTTCCTGCCGGGACGTATATTGTGAGTGTTACCGATAATTTCGTTCCACCAAACCATACCGTAGATACGATTATCGTTGGGTCAACGGGTTCATTAACTATTACAGGTATCACTTCCACTCCTGCAAGTTGCAATGCAAGCAATGGTTCTGCTACAGTTAATGCTACGGGAGGTTCCGGTATTTCATACACCTGGAGTAGTATTCCTGTTCAGAGCACACAAACTGCTGCCAATCTTCCTGCAGGTAACTACACTGTGACTGTTTCCTCTTCAGGTTGTTCTGCAACAAGCAGTGTAACCGTTTCAAGTCTCAACGGACCCACAGTATCAATAGCCGGTACAACTCAGGCTGGTTGTGGCATGTCAAATGGAGGAGCAACAACAAGTGCTAATGGAGGTAGTTTACCATACACCTACAATTGGAATAGTATCCCCGTACAAACTACTGCCAACCTTCAAAATGTACCGGCAGGAAGTTATAGTGTTACTATTACGGATTCAGGTAACTGCTCTGCAACAGCCACTGTAGTTATCACAAGTTTGACGGGACCCTCAGCATCCATCAACGCCACTGTCCCTGCTAACTGTGGATTATCCAATGGTTCTGCCACCGCTTCAGTGCAGGGAGGTTCTCTTCCCTATACCTATGCATGGAGCACAACCCCTGTTCAAAATTCTCAAACAGCTTCCGGTCTTCCCGCAGGCAGTTATTCTGTAACTATATCGGATGCAGGTAGCTGCACCGCAACAGCCACAACAGTTATCACGAGTTTGCCGGGTCCCTCAGCATCAATCAGCACCACTGTCCCTGCTAATTGTGGATTATCCAATGGTTCTGCCACCGTTTCAGGGCAGGGAGGTTCTCTTCCCTATACCTATGCATGGAGCACAACCCCTGTTCAAAATACTCAAACTGCTTCCGGTCTTCCCGCAGGCAGTTATTCTGTAACTGTATCGGATGCAGGTAACTGCACCGCAACAGCCACAACAGTCATCACCAGTTTACCGGGTCCATCAGCATCCCTCAGCAGCACTGTTCCTGCTAATTGTGGATTATCCAATGGTTCTGCCACCGTTTCAGGGCAGGGAGGTTCTCTTCCCTATACTTATACATGGAACTCAACCCCTGTTCAAAACACTCAAACCGCTGCAAATCTTCCGGCTGGCAGTTATTCTGTAACTGTTACCGATGCAGGTAACTGCACCGCAACCGCCTCTGCAGTTATCACCAGTTTGCCGGGCCCCTCTGCATCTATCAGCACCACTGTTCCCGCTATCTGTGGTTTATCCGATGGTTCAATAAGCGTTTCAGTGCACGGAGGTTCTCTTCCTTATACCTATGCATGGAACACAACTCCTGTTCAAAACACTCAAACTGCCGCCAATCTTCCCACAGGCAGTTATTCTGTGACTGTTACCGATGCAGGTAACTGCACCTCCATTGCAAGTGGCACTATAGCGGTTAATAATAATTTACAACTTACTTTTGCTGTAATTGATGCCCACTGTGGCCAGGCCGACGGACAGGCTTCTGTTGCCGTGGCAGGTGGTTCCGGCAGCTATTCTTATGTATGGAACACAAATCCACCGGCAAATACCGCTGCTATTGTAGCTGTTTCCCCTGGAAGCTATTCTGTTACTGTTGATGGTGGGGGATGTTCAAGTTCGGCTTCTTGTGTTATTGGCAATATATCCGGTCCTGAAGCTGTTATTTATGTTAGTCCGCATATAGTTAGTGATATTTATACCGATGGAACAGTTACATTCAATGATTTGTCGGTTGGGAACATTGTTAACTTGCAATGGAATCTGGGCGATGGAAATACTTCTACTCAGCAAAATTTTTTATATAATTATGCCAGTCCGGGTTCTTATATTATAACTTTAACCGTAACAGATCCCTTCGGATGTTCTGACACTGCAACCGACTCTGTGAAAGTATATGATCTTTTTACGGTTTATATTCCTAATGCTTTTTCGCCAGTTTCATCTGATGGAAAAAATGATTTCTTCTTCCCCAAAGGTAATTTTCCCAAAGAAGATTTTAGGTTTTATATTTATGACCGTTGGGGCGGATTATTTTTCCAAACCGACGACCCTGATATTCATTGGAATGGAACAAAATTCAATTCAGGTTCTGATAATAATATCGCAACAGGGATTTATGTCTATTACATAACACTGAAAGACTGGATGGGTCTTACGCATCAATACAAAGGTATTGTTTCTGTTATGTAATGAGCATTAACCCATACTAAATTTAGGGGTTTATAAGCTAAAAGAATTTCCTTCATGGCTGCTGTTTTTCTATAACAATTACAGCTTTTCAGATATTGGCAAAGTAAAAGACCCGAACTCTCGTCCGGGCCTTACTCTTTAAATTATTACCATCCAACTACCAACTACCAGATACTCTATACAAGTTGCTGCGTGTATCTATAGATAATACTTTTTGTTAGGTTTTTTTGTGGGAAGTAAACCAGGCACCTAACGGGACGTTTATTGTTTTTTAAACTCCAGGTATTTTTCATCACAATCTGTAAAATAGTGATAGTTGTTTTGGCTGTTACCTTCATTCTGTATGGTGAGCGTATTATCCTTAAACAATCCGCTTACGGTTTTCGGAGGTGTGTTGCCGATTGGACCATCGAAAGTAACATAAAAACCATCTGCCTCGGTGCTGAGCAGGGCTACGCCTTCCAGATCGAGATGTTCGCCTTTGAAAAAATATTTGAAACCATTTTTCTCTTTTGTTATGGTAAGCGCAATGTCGCAGCCTGTTTCGGGCAGACGGTAATAGCCTGCTATATCGGGAAGTGTATTGGCAGGTTTTGAATTTTGCACAGCAGTCGAATCTGTTTTAGCTGAATTGTTATTACCCGGGTTGTGGCATGAAACAAGCACCATTGCCATGAGAACGATAGCGAAAATCTTTTGGATCATTTTTTTATGTTTTTTTGAATGAATAAAAAACCCCTAAAACCAAATTGGAAAGGGGAGAACAAAATTAATCATCTTATTGAAAGGAGTGGTTGATTTTGCGTTTTATATTTTCGGATAACTGACCACGCCTATTTAAGAACACGCCATGGCATATCCCTGTGGATTGCATTGCCACACCGGGAAACCAATGCAATGGTTTTGCGATAACAAAAGGGCGTCTGCAAAACGCACTTGCTTTTTCCATTGTTTCCAGCCATAAGCCATTAGCTATGACTTAGCGATTGGTGATTTGAAGGGATGGGGCGAGGGGGGTAGGATGGAGACGAATGGGGACTGTTACTATATCCACCACGAGAAATTATCCGAAATAATTATTTCATTCTTTTCCCAATGGTGAGTTGTTTTCATAGGAATTGTTCGGTAGGACAATTTATATTTTTCAGCAAGTTGTCTTATTTCGACACTATCATCATAGGTTAGCATAAACTTACCCTTAATTTGTGCTGAAAGTTTAAACAATTCTTCATCATCAATGTCGAAATGTGTATAAAGACGTTTCCCCGCTTTAGTATATGGTGGGTCAATAAAAAAATAGGCCTTTTCATTATTTAAATTCTGCTCTATTACTTTAAAAGCATCTCCCTTAATAAAACTTATTTTTTCCTTTACATAACTAATAGCAAGTATTCTGTCACGTAAAGTTTTTGGATACCAACGCGAGGCTATTCCTTTTCCGTTTTCACCATGCTTTATCATTCCCGAACCCTTCGCAAGAATTCCACCATGAAAAACTCTGTTTTTCAAAATAGTGCAAAAGGCAACATCCCTCAACTGCTTATTGGGATTGTCCAATTCCGATTTAATATTCTCGTGCGTCAGGCTATAAGAAAATATTTTATCAGCCAGCCATTTATTTTCCCCATTTAATATTATCTCCCAAACTGCGGCAATTTCTTCATCCATTTCCACCATAACAATTTGATCAGCTAATTTTTCAAATGTGGCTGTCAAACTCACAATACCACCTCCTGCAAATGGTTCAATCAGTATATTTGCAGGTTCGGTTTCTTGTTTTAGCCAGCGTCTCACAGTAGGTATAAGCCATGTCTTCCCCCCCGGATAACGAAAAGGACTGCGTTGCGGAACCGAAGCAACATTGATAACAGCCTGCTCATTACTTTTTTCACCCATGTCGAACATGGTTATTTGGCTTTTCATTCTGCAACTATATTTTCCAGGTTATAATTATCGGGTTTGCCTGACCTTTTGGCATCAAGTTTTTTCTGTAAAAGTTCTGTAAATTGAATAACCGGACCAGCTTCAAATTTCGCAATCTGTTCTAAAGCATTATCAAATTTTGTGTATACAATCCTATCCAGTGTAAGCGTCATAACATTTGTTTTCTTGTCGGGTAAAAGGTCGTAAAGAAAAAATGCAAAATCCGATTCCGCTTTTTCAAATTCGGGTAATGTTGGAAGTGTATTATAAAAAGAGGTTTGCAAAGCCACAACTTGTTTCTTGCCCCATTGTTTTAAGATTGATCCTTTTGCTATGATTTGCGGTATCAATCGTTTTCTCGACGACGAAAGATAATCCGGCTTAGGATATTTAAAAGCCCTTGTCCAGTTAAATTCCGGTAAAGGTTCTTCAAAGTATGCTGAAAATGGCCCGGTTAGATTCCCTGAAATATAAACGGCCTGAACTTCTAGTGAACCAAAATTAATCACCCGTCCTTTGTCATCATACGAAACCAAAACATAATCAATGTTACCAGCCGATTTTCCGTGTTTATCTTTCAATTTAACTTCGCCTACATGTGTCCATGCCACCTTGCCGTCAAAAATAAAACTAGCAGCATCGCTTATAATTGTCCAGTCTTCCCTGAATCTTACCGGGCAAATTATTACCGGGCTGCCCTTGTGAAATAAACTGCAAACCCCTAAAGGAAATTCTATGCTATTTTTAGTACAATTCGAAACAATATTATTGAACGGACAAAGCTTATTTTCTCTGTATCTTTTGGCCCTGTCAGTCTCATTACATATCGGAAACCCAAAAATTTCGGCCAAAGGTTGTTCGATTTTAGTTGTATCGTTCATCTTTCAAAAGTAATAAAATTTAATCAAACAAATCACCTTAATCAGCAGTTCAGACAATTTTTCCCTAATCATCTGGCTTTTAAGTTCCGCCCTGTTTCACTTCCGGCTTCGGTCTCCCGTCTTCCAACTATTCACTATTATCTAACCAGTGAAACATCCCCCTTTTTCATCTCCTTCTCCCCATTCTTAAAGGTGATCTCCGCCCAATAAGCATAAACTCCTGCTTCGCATTTCTTCCCACTATATGTTCCATCCCAAGCCCCGTTAATATCTTTTGTTTCAAACACCATATTGCCCCAGCGGTTGTATACCTGCAAATGCAAGCTATCTATTTCGGGCCCGCGCACCCGAAACACATCGTTTGCCCCATCGCCGTTAGGGGAGAAGATATTGGGGATATATACGATATTTTTATTACAACTTTCATCCACTGTAACGGTAACTGTATCGCTTGTAATATCGTATTTAAAATCTTCAAGCTTTAAAACATAACTTGTGGTAGTTGTGGGTGAAACGGTTAAATAACTGCTTGTATCAATTAACTCGCCGCCAAAAGTATACCATTTATACAGGTATTCATCGTAGCGTTGCATACCCAGTTTTACACTTTCTCCTTTACAAATGGTAATATCCCTGCCTGCCTTTGCTGTATTTACTGGTGCATCGCACTCATATACCGCCACATCATCAAGCAAATAATAAGCAACACCATCTGCAATCCCATTTAGATTAATGTAATTAGTTTGGCTATTTGTTTTAAAATTTCCAAATGTAAAAAAGCGTTCACCTCCGGCAGCTATGAATGTACCAGATATTTTTACCCAATTTAAAGTATCAGTAATAATATTTAAACTATCATTTGCAATTTGTGGTTTTACATCATATACACCAGAAGAGTCTGTAATAAGACTATCATTTGTAAAATATAAACCTAATGCATCTATTCCATAATACGAGAATGGATTTGAAAGATTCACATAAAATGATACACAGTAACTTTCTCCTTGCACTAAAGGATGTTTTAAAGTTCCTTCAATATATTCCCTATAATCTTCATAATATACGAAACAACCTGTACCTACATATCCATTTCCGGTTCTTGCATATTGATACGTGAATCCATTATCAGGGACACCAACTGTACTAGGATTACTACAAGCATTGAAATATTCTGATGAACCACTACCTCCCCAGTTTGCCGAAAACCAGTATTTTGCTTTACTTAATTGCCCAAAATTATCAGGACATGAAGAATAATCCTCAAAACTACCGTTGTAGACTAAATTTTGGCTAAACCCATCTGATATGGATAGTATCCAAAATAGAATGATAAACAGAAGCTTCAGGCGGGGCATGTAAATGAAGTATTAATTGAGATTAAAAGTACAAAATTTATTCATTCAATTATCCATAAAAAAACAGGCAAACAAAAAAGGGCATTGCAAAACGCCCCTTCTTTTTACCATTTTACCATTTACCATCTACCATCTACCAGATACCTCTTCCCTTCCTCAAGCATCCGGTGCCGGAGGCCCGTCGTCTATCGGGTCCATAGGGATGTCGATTTCGTTGTCCGTATCGGGTTCGAGGGTAATGTCTTTATGCCAATCCTGAAAGCCGGGGGCGGTGGCGCTCATGTGTGTGCAGTTGGCGGGAGTATTATCTTTGCCGTAGGTGCCGTCGTCTTCGGTTTCTTCCGCGTTGGCCACGTATTGAAAAAACACCAGGCCGGTGCCAATGCCATCGTTGGTGGCTGTGTTATACATTTTGCCGTAAACGTTGGCGTAGCCCGTGCTTGCAGGCGTTGTATCGCCCGAAGTACTCACTTTCTGCAGCGCGATGCTGAGTTTAGCAACCTCTCCATCCACCACCTTAATCTTGTTTTTAAACACCGTGATATAGGCTTTGTTTTCGCACCTGAGCGCCCAACTGCCCGAAGCCAGACTGTAGAGCGTCAGCAAACCTTTTTTGCTGCTTTTCCGCACCACGGTGGTGATATCGTTGGTAGCCGTAACCTTCACTTTTTCCAGCGGAGCCCCGGTGTCGGCATCCGTAATAAAGGCCACCAGCGATTTGTGGTGCGACCCCACCGGCGTAATTACTTTGATGGCAGCCCGCCATTCCGGGTAGAGCGATGGTTTGTACGCAAAAATTATTTTACCGATATATTTTTGCGACAGACTGAGTTTTTTCAGCAAGGCAGGAATAGGATCGGTGCCTATAGATTTTTTCTTACTGATAAGCAATTGAGGCAAACTTTTTGCATCGCCGAATTTGGTGATGGCTTTGGTCATCGTAACGATGTCGGCAGCATCCAGTTCGGTGAAACTGGTCAGGTTGTCGCTCATCAAGTCTCTCAATTTGCTTGCCCGGTCGAAAGCCTCGTTGGCTTCGGCTTTAATGATAAAATAAATAGATTTGTCGAGCTCAACTTCGAGTTTGGTGAGCCCCAGTTGATGTGCCTGCACCACGCAGCGCGCGGCAAAGGGGATGACGGTTTCGCCCATCACAATTTTCAGATTTATTTTGTCGGTGCTCAAGCCCTCCGATTCTAAAGCCTGAATCATACGTGCTTTTTCAATATCCACAAGTATGGCATCGTGATTGGCTTTTTCGGCCGGGTAGGTTGCTATGGTGTTTAATTCTGTGGCGTGATCGTCCAGAAGATTTTTGCCTCTTATGCCTGCATTATAGCGGGAATTATATTTTCTTCTCATTTTATTTGGGTTTAATTTATAATTAATTGATTTATACTATATTTAAACTGTGATTTATTTTGAACAGATGCGAAAAAAATCATTTCCTGATGGGCCGCGTCATAAACCTGATGGGCCGCGTCATAAACCTGATGGGCCGCGTCATAAACCTGATGGGCCGGGTCATAAACCTGATGGGCCGCGTCATAAACCTGATGGGCCGCGTTATAAACATGATGGGCCGCGTCATAAACCTGGAAGGCCGCGTCATAAACTTGATGGGCCGCGTTATAAACCTGATGGGCCGCGTCATAAACAGGATGGTCCGCATCATAAACAAGATGGGCCGCGTCATAAACCGTGCAAACCCCGTTTTCGCCATCGCCTGAAGTATTCCGAACATCACTTTCAGGCAGGTTTTTCAAACCATAATAAACCTTATCAGCAAAAACTGCATACTGCAAAATATCGGAATGTTGTTGAGCGTCCATACTCTTGTTTCAATTTTGATTTTACAAAATTAAAAACCGGTAATGTCAGCAACTGATTTTCTAAAAAAAAATGAAAAAATTTTTTAAAGAGATAAAAAATTTTCAGAAATGGCTTTAAACCAGCATTGCAAAAAAGTTCACAATACTATTATATACAGTTTATCTAACTGTTATTTGTACCAAAACGCCACTTTTTCATCTTAGTATAGCCGTCTTTGCAATGCCGTTTCAAAAAATCTACAAAATCTTTGGGTTTTATCACTTCAATATCGTCCATCAAGCCCATCACAAACCTGCCGATGCCATACACCGAACAAATGGGTGCATCCAGCAGCCAGTGCGTGTTGTCGGTTTTGGTGAGGTATGCCGCCGCCGCGGGATACTCTTCCAGCAGCAAATTGGCAGCACGCACGTTCAACTTCAGCTGATACTGCACGGTGTGGCTGCTGTTCATCCTGAAAATATCGGTATAGCCCGCGTCGTGCAGCGGCTCAAATTTCCATGCGGTATCTAAAACTTCCACCCGGCCGATGCGGGCAATTTTAAAAAGTTTGTTTTTTTGATCTTCCGGATCGTAGCACCACAACTGTATAAAATTAAGTTCAAACCGAAAGGGTTCAACCAGCCTGTCGCGGGTGGTTTCGCTGTTGGCCGAAGCATAATCCTTAAGCACCACCTGCTTTTGTTGCCTGATAGCATCGCTCAAAGCCTGTATGTTCACCGAGATCTGAGGCACTTCAATGGTTTGAGCCAGCAATTTGAACTCCGCAAAACGGCTGATCTTGTTTCTCAGAGTTTGTTTCACGGGGTTGGTTTCGTCCAGACTATCGATGCCTTTAAGCAGCATAGCCGCTTCAATATCGTTAAAACAAAGCAGGTCGAAAAACAATTTAAAAAAAGGCGACATCCGCCTGATGCTTTTAATGCCGTCGTTGTCGTCAATTTCGATACCTTTTTCCTTAAACAGCTTAATATACCGCGAAACGGTTTGTTCCGAAACCTCCAGCCGTTCGGCCAGATCGCCAACGCTGTAGCGGGTGTTGTCGGCAAGCAAAATCATTGCATGCATCAATCGTTCAAGCCGTGCCTGTTCCATAGATGATGCTAAATTATAAAAAAAATCAAAACATAATTAGATTTCTTTTTATTAAATAAATTGTTGTATCTTTGAGGGGAGGAAAATATTTATGAAAAGAATTATTTTACTTTTTCTAGTAATGTTTCAAATACATCTGGTTAAAGCACAATGGCAACCAACTAATGGTCCTTATGGCGGAAGAACAAATTGTATTACCTACTTAGGAACCAATTTATTTGCGGGCACCAATAACAACGGAGTATTTTTATCTACAGATAATGGACTGAATTGGACTCAGGTAAATAATGGATTAACTAGTAAAACGGTTTTTGCACTTGCAGTTAATGGATCAACTATTTATGCAGGCACTACAAACGGAGTTTATACTTCCACCAATAATGGCTCAAATTGGATTCATAAAGGTACTTTTCCTACCTATATAACATGTTTTCTATTTGTTGATAGCACCATCTTTGTTGGAACACAATATGACAGATTGTATAGAACCACATTAAATGATACTATTTGGACACCTATCACTCTTGGAAATACAGGTATATGGGTCACTTGTTTAACGAAAACAAACACATGTCTTTTTGCAGGAACATATAGCGACGGAATATACAGGTCATGCGATCATGGTGGAACCTGGTCTGCAATAAACAATGGAATTTCACAACAAAAGATTCAATCTATATTTTATGATGGTACAAAAATATATGCAGGGGCAACATGTCATGATTTATTTCTTTCCTCAGATAGCGGAAGCACATGGGTTGACGCGAATAATGGTATAACGAGTAATGTGCTATCATTTGCAAAGGATGATTCTAACCTTTATGCGGCAACCTGGAATGGCGGCGTTTGTCGAATGCCTGTCAATGGCAGCAGTTGGTCTGCTATTAATACGGGTTTGACGACGCAATGGACTAATGCCATTACAACTTTTAATGGTAATATTTTTGTAAGTACATTTGGAGAAGGAATCTATTTTTCTAATAATTTTGGTAAAAGTTGGACACAACACAATAATGGGCTTGTTGGAACATATATAAAATCAATGGTAAAAATAAGAGAAAAGATTGTTGCTACTTCCGACAACTATAATTTGTATATCTCTGATAATACTGTTAACAGTTGGCCCACTAACGATATAATTACGCATTCCATAAACTTAGGAAACTTATCTGCCATTGCTGCCTCTGATTCTACTTTGTATTTAGCCTGTGACACATTATTGTTACTTTCTTCGGACACTGGAAATACATGGTCGGCAATTAGCCAAATCCCGACGGCAACATCGCTAACCTTAAACGATACTGACATTATTATGGGAACAACTGGCAAAGGTGTATATTTGTCTCACGATAATGGGGCACAATGGATCCCCCTTAACCCGGAATTGCTTTCATTTAATTATGTTTATGCCAGTGCTCTTATCGGACATACTATTTTTGATGCGGCAAATCAAGACTACGGCCTATACTCATCAGACGATTACGGTGTCAGTTGGCATTATTCCATACTTGGAGGAGATATCATGGCCATGCAAACATACCATAATAAAGTATTTGCCGGGACGTTGAATTATGGGATTTACTTTACTACAGATACCGGGCAAATCTGGCATAATGCTATTGGAAATGTTTCCATATTCTCTCTTACTGCAGACGATTCGATTCTATTAGCTTCAACAGGTCAGGGAGATGTTCTAATTTCGATAGATGATGGTAATACTTGGAATATGGTTGATAACGGTTCAATAAAACTGCCAATTTCTTTTATAAAAATATTCGGGTCTGAAGTTTATGCAGGAACTTACGGTCGTGGTATTTGGAAAAGTTCATTATCAGAACTAATAAATAATACCATTATTACAAAATTGAATTCCAATTCCAATTCAGATTTTTCTTTATTTCCAAACCCTGCAAATGATCATATAACAATTGAGACTCCAATAAAGACAAGAATAGAAATTATTAATATGGAGGGTCAAATTATTACTTCATTCGATAATGTATATTATGAAAAGACAATTGATATAAGGAGATTATCATCCGGCGTTTATATTATTAAAGCAATTACTGAAAAGGGAAGTAGCGTAAAGAAATTTATTAAAGAATAACCCCCCTTTTTCACCTTCTCCTCCGCTTCCCCTAAACCCCTAAACCGCTAATCATGGCTTATGGCTAATGGCTTTTGGCTATTCCTATCGCCAATCACCAATTTTTACTATATTTGCAATCGCATCATACCTCAACATCAAACATTATGGCAGCAAAAAAACACTCTACCATCTCCATACTCACCGGCGTATTATCGCTGATGATGTGCTGGTTTTTCTGGATCCCGGTCTACGGCATCATCATCACGGTGTTCACCATGGCCTTGTCGGTAACCGCCATCATCACCGGGCGCAAATTCATCAAACTCAGCAAACAGAAGGCCGAAGTATGCCACCGTGCGCAGATGCAAAATGCCCGCTACGGTTTGGTGCTTGGCTTTATCGGAATATTTATGTCGGTAATTTGCTTTATTGCTGCATTATTATTTACTTTGTACTATCATTTATTAACCTGATAAACTTGTAAAAAATAGATTCACAATGGAACAAATAAACACCGAAATCACTCAAAAAGAATTCCTGCCCGAAGCCGGCACTGCTCTTACCTACAGCATTTGGGGCAATGCAGTTAGTTTTCTCTACATGATCCCCTTTCTGGGCATACTGGCCTGCGTAGCCGGAGTTATCATCAGCATCGTTGGCATGACCAAAGGCCGCGGCGGCATGGAACTATGGAAAACCGACAAACAACGCTACCATGGCGGTTCGTTTGCCAAAACCCTCATTGCATTCATACTTGGCATCGTGGGCATAGTGCAGGGCGCATTGCTTTCTATCTACGGGGTTGTTTTCACCGTTTTGATTATGAGCAGAGGCTTTCATTCCCATTTATTGTTTTAGAGATACTATTGCATTATAAAAAACTTCTGTTTGTCTTCCCGTCTTCGCGGATGCAATTTAGTATACACTAACTGTGTAACAGATTCTTTATTTGTGTTAATTTTAGTTTAATGACCTAAAAATAACACCAATTATCAAAAGCATTGAATAAATTTACCGCCTAAATAAATCAAAATTTTTATGAAAAGATCAGCCCTTATCCTTTTAGTTGCATTCATCGGCACGTTTTTCGTTCAAAATGCCAAAGCACAAATTAGTGAAGGAGGAACACCTCCGAGTTTCGTGAATACATCAAACATTTCAAGCGACTTCGACATCAAAACGGTCGACCCCATTGATGTGGTTCAGGCCTTGCAGGAAGATAATAACCGTCCCGGTCCCGAATGGGCCGGACGTTCCATACCCGTTAGCTACGACATGAACAACTCGGGCACCTGGACCGATCTGCCCGACGGCCGCAAGATCTGGCGTCTGCAAATAACCTCAACCGGTGCACAGGCACTTGGCTTGTGTTATAATAACTTCTACTTACCCGAAGGCGGACAACTTTTCATTTACAATGCTTCCGAAAATCAGATACGCGGTGCCTACACCTTCAAAAACAATCCGGCCGACAAACTTTTTGCCACCGAATTGATACAAGGCGAATCTCTTACACTCGAATATGTTTCGCCTTCAACCGTGCTTAAAAAAACCGATCCCAACAAAGTAATTAACGCAACACAGAACGGGAATAAAATTTCGTCGGGCAACAATCAACTCAGCAATTTGCCGATCATAAGCATCTCCGAAGTAGTTTACGTTTATAAGACCATTCCCTTTCTGAAACAATACAATATGACCAAACAAACCGGATGGGGAGCTTCATTGGCTTGCGAGGTCAACATCAACTGTTCGGAAGGAACCAATTGGCAAATCCAAAAAAGAGGCGTTGCCGAAATTTGGTTAAAAATGGGGACCAGTTGGGGATGGTGCACAGGCGATCTGGTGAACACAACCAACAACAGCGGTATTCCATATTTCTTAACTGCCGACCATTGCCACAGCGAAGGCGGCACCACTGCCTCTGCAGCCGACATGCTTCAATGGGGTTTCTATTTCAACTACGAAGGAACTGCCTGCGCCGATCCTGCTACCGAACCAACTTATAACACCATAACCGGATGTACCTTAAAAGCATCGAGCCCCATCAACGGTGGTTCCGATTTTTGTTTGGTATTACTCAATTCAGCTCCAACCATAAGCTTTAAGCCTTATTATAATGGATGGAACCACAACAACACTGCACCCACAAGCGGCGTTGGCATCCATCATCCCGCCGGCGATATTAAAAAGATATCTACCTACACTGCCACTTTGGGAACAGGAACCTGGAACGACGGAACAAATGTTGGAACTACGAATGCCCATTGGTCGGGCAACTGGGTAGCAACTACCAACGGCTACGGTCAGGTAGAAGGAGGCTCGTCGGGTTCACCTCTTTTCAATCAAAACAATTTACAGGTCGGAACCCTCACAGGGGGGTCAGCAGCAAGTTGCACCACGGGTTCTTCTTTCGAATACGGTAAATTCTATTTCCACTGGGATCAGGACGGAACAGCCAGCACCGTGCGCCTGCGTCCATGGCTCGATCCTCTGGGCACCAACCCTGCAACAATAAACGGATACGATCCTTTTGCCGGATATCCCGATTTCTACGGAACCCCAACTACTCTTTACGAAGGACAGTCGGCTAACTTTTTCGACCTGACCACCAATGCCACAACCTGGGCTTGGTCGTTCGAAGGCGGTTCGCCCTCCACTTCAACAATAAAAAACCCTACCAACATTGTGTATAATCAGCAGGGCACATACAGAGTTACCTTAACCACCAATACGGCTGTTGCCGGAACCCAATCCATTGAAAAGGTTGGATATATCACCGTTTTACCGGGAGTTCTGCCAACATCTATTTGGTGTGATGATTTTACCACTCCTGCTAACTGGACCTTATCCACATCGGGCGGATATACAGATAACTGGGCAATAACAACGGCTGCACCCACCGGAACCTATAGCAGTACCATGGGACGTATCAGTTCAACATCAGGAGGCAACTATGCCTTGTTCGATTCAGATGCTTTAGGCGCTGCTAGCGATAATCAATGGGCGAACATTTCTTCCGCAACCGGGCAGAATTGCAGCACCTACGAATCGGTATTTTTAAGATTCCAGGAAAATTATATGAAATTTTACGACAGCACATTGGTGTATGTTAGTACCGATAATTTTGTAACCTCCAAACGTTATGTGCTTCATTCTGATTTTGCAAATAATGGTGCAACGACCAACCCATATGTCCAGAATATAGACATTTCAAGTGTTGCTGCCGGAAAAACAAATGTAAAAGTTAGGTTTACCTTCCGCAGCACTCAGAACATGAGCACCAATGCCGGCTGGGGATATGCATGGGAAATTGATGATGTTTGTTTGTTGGGTGTTGCTTATGGAAATACCCTGCCTACAGCAGATTTTACAGCAACTACCAGCAGGGATATAAGTCCGGGCGAGAGTGTAAGTTTTGCAGATCTTTCAACGCATGCAACATCGTGGTTATGGACATTTGAAGGTGGTACTCCTGCTACTTCAACCGTTCAAAACCCAACAAACATTGTGTATACCTCGCAAGGCTACTATAAAGTTACCTTAGCGGCTTCCAATCAGAACGGAACAATCACTGCCGTAAAAACAGATTACATTCATGTGTATTCTGATTGCAGCTACGATGGTGCAAACATTCAGGACGATGATCAGCTTTCATACTCATTGGCACCTACCGGAAACTGGGGCTACGTTCCGGGACATAACTATAACGGAGGCGTGACTTCCTATGCTTATGCCGACAGGTATACCATCGGTAACCTCACTGGGAAAGTAAAATCACTCGATGTCGGTGTGGCATTGGCATCAGTTGTGGGAGCTGCCACCAATGTTACCTTCACCATCTGGAGCGATAATGCCGGAACACCGGGAACTGTGCTGATGACAAAAGCTGTTGCAGTTAGTTCATTACAACCGGGCTATATCAATACCATCGAATTCTCACCGGTTTCGGTAAGTAATTCCTTCTTTGCAGGCTTTCAACTTACCAACGTGGCGGCATTAGACACTTTTGCATGTTATATTGCCAAAGCAGGCGTGAACAGAATAAATACTGCTTATTGTTATAACGGCTCGACATGGCAAACCTATCTGGCTAAATATGGGGTTAATGCTTCCTTATATATTTTACCGGAGTTTTGTTTAGATAAACCAAATACCTATCCTCCCGATGTCGATTTTTATGCCAGTCAAACTGAAATAACTCCCGGAACTTCCATAAACTTCTTCGATCAATCAACCGGGGGCCCGGTTCCAACATCATGGGCATGGTCGTTCAGTGGTGCTACACCAACGACTGCTACAACGCAGAATCCAGCAACCGAAAATTATGCTGCTGCAGGTCTGTATGATGTTTCACTGACGGCTGCAAATTCAAATGGTTCAAATGCCAAGACCAAAGGCGGCTATATTTTGGTTTCTCCTGTGTCCAATATTGTTTATTGGAATTTTCCGAGCACTTCTGCAAATCTAACAGCAGACGGAGGTATCACAGCCAATCTGGCAAAAACATTAACTGTAACGACGAGTGTTTCCACGCCGGTTTATGCTACAACAGGTGCTGGTGGGGGTACCGATAAATGTGCAAGTTCTTTCGGCTGGAACGATGCGATCACTACAAACGATTATTGGTCGGTTGAATTTACTACAGCAGGTTATACTAACATAAAACTATCATCAAAACAAAGCGGAACTACTACTGCAGCTCCAAAATATTTTTCAGTATATTATTCAATTGACGGCGGTAATAACTTCTCCTTCTTAACGGATGTCCCTGCCATGACAACAGCGAGTAACTGGACTCAGGGTGTTCTGAACAATTTTCCTTTACCTTCCGAATGCGACAATCAGGCAAGTGTAATGATCTTATGGTTAAAAACAGCAACTACATCTATGGCTGGGGGAACAATTACTTCAGCGGCTCTGACTTTAATTGATGATATTTATGTAAGTGGTCAGGTTTGCCCATACTCACCTGCTGCCGCTGGAACAATTACCGGAACTTCAACGATCTGTCAGGGTCAGACGAATGTGGTGTATACGATTCCGGCAATTACCGGTGCTACTGTCTACAATTGGACTGTTCCAACAGGTGCCACAATTGTGTCAGGACAATATACCAATACGATCACGGTTAACTATGCTCAGAATCAGGTAGCCGGTAACATTAACGTTTATGGTGAAAATATTTGCGGTACAGGAACTGTTTCCGCCAGTTTCCCGATCACGGTTAATCCCGTTCCGGTATCTCCCGGAACTATTACAGGAATACAGGCTGTAACAGGTGGTCAAAATGGTGTATCATATTCTGTTGGTGCTGTAACAGGTGCTACCAGTTATACATGGACCATGCCTGGATTTGCAACTATTGCGAGTGGTGGAACAACAAATAGTATTACTGCTAATTTTGCCTGCCCGGGTGATAACGGAAATATGACAGTTCATGCCAACAATGCTTGTGGCTCCGGTCCGGAATCGTATGCAAAAACTATAAACATAACTTGTGCGCCTGTTGCCGATTTTTATGCAAGTACACAGCAGATCTGTGCCGGAAGCACTGTTACATTTACAGATATTAGTACAAATTCACCTACAGGATGGAGTTGGACTTTTACCGGTGGAGCTCCTGCAACAAGCACACTCGAACATCCTACAGTAACATACAATACTGCCGGAACCTATGCAGTTACTTTGATTGCTACCAATGCCACAGGAAATAATACAATTACTAAAACAGCGTATATCTCTGTAACTTCAGGAGCTGCATCAGTGAGCATTGCTGCTTCGTCCAATCCTGTTTGTTCAGGATCCGGAGAAACATTTACTGCAACTCCAACAAATGGCGGAACTCCTTCCTATCAATGGAAAGTAGGTGGGGTAAATGTCGGAACCAACAGTCCTTATTACTATAATTCTTCTCTGCCAACAGGCAGTGTGGTTACCTGTGTTATGACATCTACACTTTCGTGTGCGACAGGAAGTCCGGCTACTTCAAATACCTTGACCATGACTGTTAATCCGGTGCTGGTTCCGTTAGTATCGATTGCTGTTACAACAGGAAGTAATCCATCTTGTGCTGGTTCATCAGTAACATTTACTGCAACACCTACCAATGGGGGAACAACTCCTTCATACCAGTGGACGGTTGATGGAGTGAATGCCGGAACCAATTCAACGACATTTACACCATCATCCCTGACAACAGGTCAGGTGGTTAGATGTATACTTACTTCAAATGCAACTTGTGTGAATCCTGCAACCTCGACAAGTTTGGGAACAACAATAACGGTTAACCCTGTTCCTGTTGTCACACCTGCAGCTTCACTTTCAACGATATGTGGTGGATCTGCATCCTCATTAAGTGCAAGCAGTACAGTAACGGGAACAACCTATGCATGGATGCCTGGTAGTTTGAGCGGTACACCAGTTTCTGTTACACCATCATCTACAACTACATATACCTTAACAGGTACTGCTTCGGGATGTACAGGATCTTCAACAGTAACAATAAGCGTTAATCCAAAACCTGTTGTTACTCCTGCAGCCTCTTATACAACAATATGTAACGGAACTGCATCTTCATTAAGTGCAAGTAGTACGGTAGGCGGAACAACCTATGGATGGACACCGGGTAGTTTGAGTGGAACACCAGTTTCTGTTACTCCATCAACGACTACTACTTATACACTAACAGGAACAGCTTCGGGTTGTACAGGAACTGCAACTATTGCGGTAACCGTAAACCCAAATCCTGTTGTTACTCCTGCAGCTACATTGTCAACAATATGTAATGGTACAGCATCTTCATTAAGTGCGAGCAGTACTGTTGCCGGAACAAACTATACCTGGATGCCGGGTAGTTTGAGTGGTACACCTGTTTCTGTAACTCCGGCGTCGACCACAACCTATACATTAACTGGTACAGCCTCCGGATGTACCGGAACTTCAACTATAGCAATAACCGTTAATCCAAAACCAGTTGTTACGCCTTCAGCTACATTATCAACAATATGTAATGGCACTTCATCTTCATTAAGTGCAAGCAGTACAGTAGGCGGAACAAATTATACATGGATGCCGGGTAGTTTGAGTGGAACACCAGTTTCGGTTACTCCATCATCTACAACAACATATACTTTATCAGGAACAGCTTCGGGTTGTACCGGAACTTCAACTATAGCAATAACCGTTAATCCAAAACCTGTTGTTACACCTTCAGCTACATTATCAACAATATGTAACGGGTCTTCATCTTCACTAAGTGCAAGCAGTACAGTAGGCGGAACAACCTATGGATGGATGCCGGGTAGTTTGGGCGGGACACCAGTTTCTGTTACTCCATCATCCACTACTACATATACCTTAACAGGTACTGCTTCCGGATGTACAGGAACGGCAACTATTGCTGTCACCGTAAATCCAATTCCAACAGTAAATAACCCCGGAAACATTACTGTTTGCAATAATGGAACGGTTTCTTCAACAAGTTTTGTTAGCACACCAGTTGGTGGAACATTTGCCTGGTCGAACTCCAATACAGCAATAGGATTGGCTGCAAGCGGTTCAGGAAATATTTCGGGATTTACAGCAACAAACACCGGAGTGGTTCCTATTACGGCGACTATAACGGTTACTCCAACTTTGAGTAATTGTTCCGGGACGCCCATAACTTATACCATAACGGTAAATCCGACGGATAACTCTTCATTTAACTATTCGCCTTCAACGTTGTGCCAAACAGGAAGTGATATATTAGCAACAATTCCAGGTGGTGCAACAGGAACGTTTACTTCCAGTCCGTCAGGCTTAATATTTTTGAACACTTCTACCGGACAAATAGATGTAAGTGCCAGCGCAATTAACGCCTATACTATTACATTTACAACAAATGGCACATGTCCGGGTAGCAGTATAAGCAGCATAACAATTACAACTTCGCCTTTAGCCACATTTAATTATACCGGGCCCTATTGTTCTGCAGGAATTGATCCAATGCCTACATATAATACAGGTTCAAGTGCCGGAACATTTAGTGCCAGTCCAACAGGTTTGGCTTTTATTAGTACGACTACAGGGCAGGTAGATGTATCTGTAAGTACTCCCGGTTCTTATACTGTTACAAATAGTATAGCTGCTTCAGGTGGTTGTTCAGCAGTCTCTGCAACAAGTTCAATAACAATTAATGCAACACCGGACGTAACAGTTCCAACCAATATTGCAGTATGTGGGGGAAGTTCTATATCTGGAACTGCATTTACCAGCTCAGTTACAGGAACTAACTACTCATGGTCCAACTCAAACACTTCAATTGGTTTAGCTGCAAGTGGTACAGGAAATATTCCGGGATTTACAGCTGTGAATACAGCAACAAGCCCGATCACAGCAACGATTACAGTAACACCAAGCACTACAAGTTGTACAGGAACACCATCAACGTATACTATAACTGTAACTCCGCTCGTTACCCCAACAGTTTCAATTGTGCTGACATCGGGTACCAATCCTATGTGTTCTGGTTCTTCAGCAACTTTCACTGCAACGCCCGGCAATGAAGGAACCACACCTGCTTACCAATGGCAGGTTAACACTGTGAATGCAGGTTCAGACTCTCCGATATTTACTACTTCAACTTTAAGTACCGGACAGATTGTTACATGTATATTAACTTCAAACGCACTTTGTGTAAGTTCTACAACAGCAACCAGCACAGGAATAGGTATGACTGTCGATCCGCCAATTACGGTATCTGCCAACGCTACACCTACTTTGATCTGTGCAGGCTCATCGTCAACGATAGCTGCGAGCGGTGCTTTATCCTATGCCTGGGAACCGGGTACATTGAGCGGCATTTCTCAAGTTGTTTCTCCGTCAAGTACTTCTGTTTATACTGTTACCGGTACTTCATTAACGTGTACGGATACTGCCACGGTTACAGTTTCAGTTGACCCTTGTACAGGAATAGCTTCAGAAAATGATCTGAACAACTTTACCATCGGACCAATTCCGGTAGATAACGAATTGATAATCGATTGTAAAAAACCTGTTGATATCGAGGTTTCTGTTTATTCAATTGAAGGGAAGCTGTTATCTCAAAGTGTCTTCTCAGGAGGTCAGACCTACAGTGTGCCTATGTTAGACCTGGCTACAGGTGTCTATATGATTCGCATCATTTCTGAGAATAACTCAAAGATCTTTAAGATCATTAAACAATAAGTACAGAATGCACAATAAAAAAGGCGCTGTATTTTACAACGCCTTTTTTATTTCTATAAAAGAAAGAGTTTCGAAACAATTTCAGAATACTATTCTAAGCTTCCGATTGCTTTTTCAACTTCTTTCAGAATTTCGCACGATTGAACTAATTCTTTCATTTTATTATGATCGGGATATAACGGACGATCAATATCAAGATAATGAACATGCTTGCGTATGGTATCTTTAGCAACTTTTGTACCGTCGCCGAGTTTGTATTTTTCTTCATCAAACTTTTCGCGGAGGTCGAGAGCCTGAGCAGCTGCCATGAATTCAATACCTAAGATGCCGTAAGCATTTTCCATGATCTGGAGGTTTTTCAACACACCGTTCATTCCCATCGAAACAAAATCTTCCTGATCGGCAGCAGCCGGAATAGATTGTACGCAAGAAGGCATCGACAAAATACGCTGTTCAACGATTTGCATATCTGCCGTATATTGGCTGAGCATCAGTCCTGAAAACATTCCGGCACCTTTGGTCAGAAATGGTGGTAAGCCAACGCTTAATGCGGGATTATTCAAGCGGTTCATTCTGCGTTCTGAAAGAACACAAACCATGGTAACAACCGCGCCAACCATATCCATAGGAACCGAAACAGGTGTTCCCTGGAAGTTAGCACCCGAAAGCTGCAGATTATCTTCAGCAAAGAAAATAGGATTATCAGCAACTCCGTTCAATTCAATTTCTACCTGTGAACGAGCCCATGCAATTTGATCGTGAGCCGAACCGATAACCTGAGGTGTGGAACGCATTGAATAAGCATCCTGCACTTTAACTTTTATTTTATTTGTGGCAAGGTCGCCGTTCTGAGTAACTTTACGAATTGCTGCAGCACTTCTGATTCCACCTTTAAAACCTCTTACTTCTAGCAAACGATTGTTGTATGGTTTCAGGTTTGCTTTCAGTGCTTCTAACGACATGGAACAAGCAATTTCTGCCTGTTTCAGGAAGTTGTTCACATCGTGAAGGATCAAACACGAAATACCGGTGATGCAGTTCGAACCATTAATCGCAGCCAGACCATCACGTGCCATTAATCCCGGTGTAGGAATTCCGGCCTGTTGCATAGCTTCTTTACCGGTGAGCAATTCACCTTTAAAATAAGCATGTCCTTCGCCCATCAGCAATAATGCTATCTGCGACATAGGTGCCAAATCGCCGCATGCACCTACAGAACCTTTTTTGCATACCATCGGTGTAACACCTTTGTTGAGCATGTCAACATAAGTAAGTGTTATTTCCGGACGGCAACCTGAATTACCATGAGCATGAACGTTGATACGGCTGAGCATAGCAGCACGAACATGTTCTATCGGCATAGGTTCTCCAATGCCGGCAGCATGATTATAAATTAAATATTTCTGAAAATCCTGAACCTGATCATCGTTCAGAACGATTTCCGAAAACTCACCGATACCGGTGTTGATGCCGTACATGATCTCATGGTTTTCGAGTTTTTTCTCGAGCATGGCACGGCATTTTTTTATACGTTCAACTGCATCTGGATGCAATTCTATTTTTTCGTTGTAACGTGCTACGTTAACAACATCTTCTATGGTTAAATTTCCTCCATTGACTATGAGTGTCATAATATTTATAATTTAAAATTTGTGATTAATAAAATGAAATATTGAAAAATGTAAATTGAAAATGAAACGGATTTCAGCAGAGTCCGCTGCGGTTGATCTTTATCTTGAATTTCAGAAACCAGTTAATCATTTTTTATTGAAATTTTTATCAAAATTACGAATTTGTATTCAATCTGTTGTTATTTACCCTGATAAACTTTTTTATACTTTTATCAATTGCATTTCAACATCGGGGAAAACTTCAAGGATTAGGTTTTCTATGCACATTAATTGTTCTTTTCCTGTACTCATGTTCTTTAACTTGAATAAATCCTGACTAATTTCTTCGCTTCCTGCCATAGCCACCCACGGGATGTTATGAGCATTGGCGTATGCTAGTTGTTTTTTAAGTTTTGCCGGTTCAGGATATAACTCGGATGCAACTCCTGCATCGCGCATTTGAGTTAATCCCTGCAAGGCAAATATTTCTTCCTCGGATCCGAAATTGATAAAAAGTACACGGGTTGAAATCCCGCTTTCTTCAGGAAATAAATGAAGTTCGTTCATAAGATCGTAGATGCGGTCGGCACCAAACGAAACTCCAACTCCCGAAACATCGGGCAGGCCAAACACACCGGTCAGATTATCATAGCGTCCACCACCGCAAATGCTTCCCATTTCAACATCTTTGGCCTTAACTTCGATGATGGCCCCGGTATAGTAATCAAGTCCGCGGGCAAGCGTAAGGTCTAACTCCACCTTTGCTTTAGGTTTAATGCTTTTGATGTACGTAAAAATTTGTGTCAATTCTTCATTGCCTTTCAGCCCTGTTTCGGTTTTGCCAATAATGGTTTTTATCTTTTTAAGTTTAGCTTCGTTGGTACCTTTTAAGGTGAGAATGGGTTGAAGTTTTGCGATACTCTCAGCCGACAATCCTTTGCTTTGTAATTCTTGATTTACTTTCTCGAGACCGATCTTTTCGATCTTATCAATAGCCACAGTAATATCGATTATTTTATCAGGAGCCCCAATAACTTCAGCAATGCCGCTTAATATTTTACGATTATTAAGTTTTATTACGACCTTTAATCCGAGTTGCTCAAACACTTTGTCGATAACTTGTATCATATCTACCTCGCACAGCAATGAATTGCTCCCGATCACGTCAACATCGCATTGATAGAACTCGCGATAGCGACCTTTTTGCGGACGATCGGCGCGCCAAACCGGTTGAATTTGATATCGCCTGAACGGAAAGGTGATATTATTGCGGTTCATGGTTACATAACGGGCAAAGGGCACAGTGAGATCATAGCGAAGCGCTTTTTCACATATTTTGTTTGCCAGTTTTGCAGTACTGATTTTCTTCAATTCAGTATCCTGAACACCATCCAAAAAATCGCCCGAGTTCAGTATTTTAAAGATCAATCGGTCGCCTTCTTCACCATATTTACCTGTCAGCGTGCTGAGGTTTTCCATGGCAGGGGTTTCGATGGGTCGATAGCCAAAAACCTGAAATTCGTTTTCAATGATCTCGAAAATATGTTTACGACGTTTGATCTCTATAGGTGTGAAATCGCGTGTGCCTTTGGGTATTGATACATTAACTGCCATCTGAAATTTTTTTGTAAAAATATGAAATTATCGCTGTTGTCCGATAAAATAAAATTAATTGTTGAAGGTCAGTAGGGTTAAACTCCGGCGGACTTGCAAAATGTAGTGCTTTATTTTTTTCTGCAATATACTAATACAATCGTATGGATACATTGTCAAATTATGCAAAGTACTTATGGATTTCTGTAAGCACTATGTCGTACCCCTGCAATATGCTTATAGGTTTCTATAAGTACTATGTCGTACCCCTGCAATATACTTATGGGTTTCTATAAGTACTATGTCGTACCCCTGCAATATGCTTATAGGTTTCTATAAGTACTATGTCGTACCCCTGCAATATGCTTATGGGTTTCTATAAGTATTATGTCGTACCCCTGCAATATGCTTATGGGTTTCTATAAGTACTATGTCGTACCCCTGCAATATGTCAATACATTTGTACTGCCTGCTTCTTTTAACAAGCAAAGTACTCGCATCAAAAAATGCTTAGTCGGAATTAGTGCTGATTATCGATTATTTATGCAATAACTCTTTTAGCATCGGTGGGTTGTCGGTCATAATGCCATCCACATTATTTTTAATCATTTTTTGTATGCGTTTAGCTTGGTTCACCGTCCAAACACAGGTTTTTTTATTCTGGCTGTGGATAAATGATACAGCTTTTCTTGAAGCAAAACGATGATAAATATTTATCTCCGAAATGAAACTAAAGTGTGCAGGTTCTGCCTCCATCTTTTTTCGGGGAACTTTCAGGCTAAGGTATCCTATGACGATTTCAGGGTCAAGTTCGTGCACCTTGCTGATAGAGCTATAACTGAACGATTGAACAATGCACCATTTTTGTGCATAATGTTTGTGAATCAAATCAACAACATCTTTTTCCAATCCTTCGTAGATATTCTCATTATTTTTGATTTCGATCAGAACCGTGCATTGCCCGTTCACAAATGTCAACACTTCGTCCAGAGTAGGAATTTTTTCATTTTTAAATTTATCCGAAAACTTCACACCTGCATCAAAGCCGCATAATTCCTGATAGGTAAATGAATTCACATGCCCGCTTCCATTCGTAGTCCGGTCGATCCTGGCATCGTGCAGCACAATGGTAACTTTATCTTTGGTTTGCTGAACATCCAGTTCAATTCTTTTAGCTCCCATGCCAACAGCATTTTTAAATGCCGCCAAAGTGTTTTCGGGAGCCAGTAAACTTCCGCCGCGATGTGCAATAACTTCAATTTTATGATCGTTCATCGGATGCGTTTCTTTTTGTGAAAAACCTGTTTCCATAATTAATAATAATGCAGAGATCAGCAGAAAATTCTTCAACTGCATATTCCTGTTCTTTTAAGTATCGTTTCCAGATACTCATGGGCTTCATCACTTCCTTCTTCCGGGGCCCACGATGCAAAAACTTTATCGGTAGCCTGAACATAAGGCCCTTCTTTAAATTCAAAAGCAACCGAACCTGATTCCAGCGAAATGATGGTATGATAACGATCTGGAGGAAATTCCACGGCGAGATCCTCTGAATTTTTATTCAGAATGATTTGGTCGCATATGCTACCATCGTCATTGAATTCAACCAGCAAAAGTGTTCCCTGCAACACCACAAAAACTTCGTTCTTATCGGGGTTTATGTGTTTATGAGGCCTGATATACGTGCCCGGTTCCAAAGCATTCAGCATACGTTGCAGAACTGCATCATCGGCAGGATGAAAATTATAGTTCATCCGTTTGCGCGACGATTGCTTTGCTTTATCAATAAGGCTGTCGAGAAGTTTTTTATTGGTCCGTATCATTTAAAACTTTGTGTGTTTGAAATTTTCAAGCCATTTATTGGTTTCTTTGGGAATAAATGTCCTCAGTTTCTCTATCAAATCATTTTCATCATCGCTCACAAAATAGAGTTCTTTATGCTCGGGGCGTATAAAACGTTCCTCGATAAAGTGATCGAAAAGTTCGAACATCTTATCAAAATATCCCTCGATGTTGAAAATGCCGATGGGTTTTTTAATGATGCCCAATTGATTTAAGGTAAGCATTTCGAAGAGTTCGTCAAGGGTACCGAATCCTCCGGGCAATATTAGGTAGGCATCAGAAAGTTTATCGATCAGCACTTTTCGTTCACTCATCGAATCAACGATGTGAGTTTTGCTGATATGCTTATGATTCACCTCTACATCAACCAAACGCTGAGGTATCACACCAATCACCGTCCCGTTCTCTTCGAGCATACTGTCTGCCAATACACCCATCAATCCCACATTACCCGAACCATATACCAGAGAAAAATCATTTTTCACAAATAGTTTTCCAAGCAGATGAGTTTTTGTTTTGTAAATTTCGCGATTACCCATAGCAGAACCACAAAACACAGCAATATTTTTCATGTCATCAATTTTCTGTAGTACAAAAGTAGCAAAATAGGGCGATAAAATGATGTACCTTTGCACCCGATGAAAACAAACCCGGAATATAACTACGCCGAACTATCTAACGGAATACGTCTGATACACAAATCCAGTGGAACCCCCATTGTTCATCTTGGCTTTTTTATTGATGCCGGATCGCGCGATGAAACTGACAAAGAGCACGGACTGGCACATTTTATCGAACATGTGGTTTTTAAAGGAACCAAAAAACGCAAATCTTATCAGATCTTTAATTGCATCGAAAATGTAGGCGGCGATCTAAATGCCTTTACTACCAAAGAAGATACCTGCATACATGCTTCGTTCACAAAAGAATATTTTGAAAAAGCTGCCGAACTCATCGCTGATGTTGCTTTCAATTCTGTATTTCCCGAAAAGGAACTGGCAAAAGAAAAGGATATCATTGTTGATGAGATTTTCTATTATAAAGATATTCCCGAGGAATTGATCTTCGACGAGTTCGAAGAAATGGTCTTTGCCGGGCATCCGTTAGGAAGGAATATTTTAGGCGACCCGAATAAAATTCAAAAGTTCACCAAAACCGATATCGATAATTTTATCTATAAAAACTACCGACCACAAAACATTGTGATTAGTGTGGTTGGTGATATTGAATTTGCGAAGGTCGTGCGCATTATTAAAAAATATTATGATATTGTTCTTCCCGTTTCCGGAAAACTGAACAAGCGAAAATTATTCGACAGCTACAAACCGGTAAAAAAAACCATTCCCAAAAAGATATTCCAAAGCCATTGTATCATGGGTAATGCAGCCTATTCTCATTTCAATAAGCATAAGATAGGTCTTACCCTGCTGAATAATCTGCTCGGTGGTCCTGCATCAAACGCATTGCTGAATATGTCGGTTCGCGAAAAACACGGCTTGACCTATAATATTGAATCGAACTATGCCCCGTTTTATGATACCGGAATTTTTAGTATTTATGTGAGTGCCGACAACGATTCGCTGGATAAGACCTTGCAGATTATTAATAAAGACCTGAAGAAACTCCGCGATCAGAAAATGGGCAGTCTGCAACTGACGCGTGCTAAAAAACAATTATCGGGCAATCTGGCATTATCGTTCGAATCGAAGATAGCAGAAATGTTCTCCATCGGAAAAACCTTTATGATATTTAATCAGGTTGACACCATCGAAGATATCAATAAGAAGATCGAAAGAATAACTTCTGAAGAATTGCTGGAGATATCGAATGAAATTTTTGATGTTAATCGTTTCACACAATTAATTTATCAATCCAATGGATCTTACCGAACAGACGATATTTGAGTATGCCGAAGCGATCTCTGCTCCCGAGAGTGAGATTCTGAAGCAGCTTACACGCGAAACCAATCTTAAAGTAATGAATCCCATCATGCTGACAGGGAAAATACAGGGAAAGATACTTCAGTTCATGAGTATGATGATACAACCCGAAACAATACTGGAGATTGGAACCTACACAGGATATTCCGCCATTTGTCTGGCTCAGGGCTTAAAACCGGCAGGCAAATTACATACTATTGAAAAAGACCCTGAGTTGGAAGATATCTGCCGAAAATATATAGGCCTAAGCGGTCAGGAAAACAAGATCGAATTGCATATAGGTGATGCCTTGCAAATAATTCCTACGCTTGATATGCAGTTCGATTTGATCTTTATTGATTGCGATAAGGAAATCTATACAGCAGTATACCAGATGGTTTTCGACAAACTAAAACCGGGCGGTTATATTTTTGCCGATAATGTATTATGGCATGGTAAGATATTTGATGAGAAACAGCAAAACGATAAAGAAACCAAAGGCATTATCGACTTTAATACTTTTGTTAAAAACGACAAAAGGGCAGAAATTTTCTTACTGCCCTTTCGTGATGGTTTGATGATAATCAAAAAACGCTGAACTATCGCATTAAGGTGAGAGTTCCCTGCAGGTTGTACTCTTTTTTGTCGTAACCCACAGCATCTATCACGTAGAAATAAGTTCCGGAAGCACATTTGCCTTCACTTGTGCTATTGCCGTCCCAAATATCTTTTTTCTCATCTACAACTGAAAAATCAATTCCACTAAAATTAAACACTTTTTTACCCCAACGGTTATAAATATCAATTTTAATGGTTTGTATACCCTGCGATTCGATTGTGAAATAATCATTATGGCTGTCATCATTCGGTGTAAAAACATTCGGGATGATTATATTCGATGGTTCTATTACGGTTACAAAGCGCTGAACAGTGTCTATACAATTGTTGGGCTCTCCGCTGTTGACCGTCAATACAACTAAAAAATTTCCCATCGTATTATAAACGTGGGGTGGAGGATTGGGTAAGGTTGAGGTAGTGCCGTCTCCAAAATCCCATAAATAAGATGCGGCACCTGTTGTTCCTGCTGAATTAAATGTTATGGTACATGGTACAAAGCCAGTAGGAGGATTAGGATCAGTTGACATAACGCCATCAATAAATGCATTTGTAGCGATATTGGCTGACTGAACAAGCGGACAGTTGTAAGGCGAATACGTTACTGTTAACGTATAGTCTCCCGGACATAAATTTACAGCTGTTGAAGTAATCTGATAAGGATCTGTACTCCAGGTATAGGTAACCGGTGTATCCCAAACCCCAGTAAGTAGTGAAGAGATACTTCCGTTGCAATTCATATAACATGTTTCATTGTTGGGAGTTAATGACAATGCAACCGCTATAGGTTTTGTGCCAACCGTTGCGGTTTGAGTAACAATACAGTTATGCGGAGAATACGTGAGGGTTAATGTATAATTTCCCGGACACAGATTGGTAGCAGTAGGAGTGTTTTGTGCCGGTGATGTATTCCATTGGTATGAAACAGGCAATGTGTAAGGTCCGGTGATGGAGTCTGAAATTGTTCCGTTGCATGCCAGTAAACAAAGCTGATCAATGGGACTTAATATTAATCCTATTTGAGGCGGACTAACAATGTTCACCGAACTTGTGCTTGTACAACCAATAGCATCTGTCATGGTGACAGTATAAGTTCCAACCCCAAGATTATCTGTTGTAGCAGTAGTATCGCCTGTTGTAGACCAGTTATAGTGATACGGTTCAAGCCCGTCAGCACCCGCGACAGTTGCAGTTGCATCGGTGAAGCCATAACAGGTGATGGAATCTATATTGGTTATTGTTGAAGTCAGGTTACTGATACTGACTTTTATACTATCGATACGGGATTGGTGACACGCATCGGAAGTGGTAACATAGTATTCTGTCGGTGTCGTTGGAGAAACCGTTATTGAGGGCGTTGTTCCGAGGCTGTCAGCCCAGCTGTATGTGAGAGGTGGATAACCATCTGATGCAGCAACACCGATAGTAGCTGGCTGACCGTTGCATGTATATACATTCGGAGTTACAGAGGCAACAATAGGAGTATAATCTTTTATAAGGATGACGATGGTATCATAAGTTCCGCATACAGTATTCTGATAAGCAATATAAACTGTTTCGGTAGGTTCAGGAATACTATCAGAAATTGGGATAATGGTAAAATGAACAGAATCCTGTCCCGGAGCAATGATCAGACTGTCGGGTACGGCAGGATAATCAACGCCTTCGGTGGCAGTTCCTGAAAGATTATAATGTATTATTATACTATCGGTGGCAGGTTGGTTCAAAATGAAGTTGATAATAGCATTATTACAACCTTCCACAGCAACAGTATCGATATTGGAGGTATAATGTGTACTGAAAGATATTCCACTGGTTGAAAAACTGTTGGCTTCCAGAAATACTCCTGAATCATAGTTCTGGTCTCCGGCATCACCAACAGCCAGTTTAATATGATACTGCTGGCAGGGTTGAACCACACACATAGCAGTAAAAACATTAGTAAGTCTGTCATATTGATAATACACCCCCGAAGTATTTAACCATGAATATAATGAACCTGTGCTACAAACATTATCAATGGTTACATAATTTGAAGTAGTGCCGGGCATAATTGCAATATTGATAGCCCCACCCGAAAACGGACCTGAAATGCCCGGACCACTTATAAAAAATCCAAATACATCATTGAAGCTTGTATTACAAAATTCATCAAATTCTTCTGAACCAAAAACGTATCTGAATCTGATGGTATCAGCAATAGGTACAAAATCAAATTCCAGAACAGCTTTATCATATACTGTGTGCGATGGAATTAAAAGTTGCAGATCGGGATCTGAACCTGTGCCCATGGCGGTTCCATTACTTCCTGAACTATTTGGCCCAATTGCACCTGTAGCATTACCCGAACAAATAATGGCTCCTCCTGTAAATCCGAGCTGAGTTGTTGCAACACCAGCAGTTTGGAATTTTCCAATCATATTAGAAGTTATGTTTGCTGCTGATCCGTTGAAAGTCGCATTACTTACACTTACACCACCGCCAACCATTACTTGTTGAACAAATTGTGTCGGTGTCAATGAAAGTCCGGCACCCTGAACTACCGTTAACTGAGCTTGTGCATTTTCAATGATAGCCATCGAAAATATTATGGCACAAAAAATACTTATACCGCTTAAGAATACTTTTTTCATTATTTTTGTTTTATCTGATTGGAATAATTTAGACAAGTATTAAATTAATATGGTTGCTTAAATTGCTAAAAACGATCATTTAATTTTTATTACTCTACAAATATAAATAATTTTTTATAAAAAACAATTTACTGTGAAATTTTCCGAATTTATTATTGCATTGGCTCCCATGGAGGATATTACAGACAGCTCCTTTCGCCGTATCTGCAAGAGGTATGGCGCCGACAGGGTTATCTCCGAATTTATTGCTGCCGATGCACTGATACGCGATGTGGAAAAAAGTTTCCGTAAACTGCATTTCTACGACGACGAACGTCCTTTTGGCATACAGTTGTTTGGCAATAACCCCGAAGCCTTAGCCGAAGCCGCTAAAATTGTTGCTGAGGTTCGTCCCGATTTTATCGATCTCAACTTCGGATGCCCGGTGAAAAAAGTAGTGAAGAAAGGCGGAGGTGCTGCTTTGCTGAAAGATATACCCCGAATGATTAGCATTGCCGAAGCCGTGGTGAAAAGTACTTCCATTCCTGTTACTGCAAAAACACGATTGGGATGGGATGATAAAACGCTGGTGATACGCGAAGTTGCCGAACAACTTCAGGATGTGGGTATCGCGCTGCTCACCATTCACGGCCGAACCAAAGCACAGATGTATAAAGGTCTTGCCGACTGGACCCTGATAGGCGAAGTGAAGAACGACCCTAAAATTCATATCCCTATCATCGGCAACGGCGATATCGATTCGCCTCAAAAAGCGCTCGAAATGAAGAACAGATATGGGGTCGACGGCATCATGGTGGGCAGGGCAGCTATCGGAAACCCCTGGATTTTCAGAGATATTAAATCCTATTTAAATTCAGGAACCATTCCTGAGCCTCCCGGAATACTGGAACGCATTGATATCTGCAACCAGCATCTGCAAAGTTCTATCACCAACAAAGGCGAACGATGCGCCGTGTTGGAAATGCGCAAACACTACAGCGGCATGTTTCGTGCTTTGGCCGATTTCAAGCCCTTCCGTATGAAATTAGTAACGGCTGAAGATTACACTGAAGTACTCAGCATTTTTGATGAGATCGCAGCATATTATCAATAAATCCTGCGGGGCTTTTTATCAGTTGACGTTAAAGGTGAAAAGCGGGTCCTCTATCTTCAGTTCATCATCATTATAAATCGGCATTAGCCTCCCGTTTTTGAACAGGTCGGTTACATCGGTGTTCTTTCCCAGCAAAATAGTGTTGATGCCAAGTTCGCGGGCGGGCGGCAGGTTCTGTTCCGAATCGTCTATAAACACGGTTTCTTGGGGTTTCAAATCGTTTTCATCGAGCACCAGTTCATAAAATTCGATGTCGGGTTTGCGTATCATCACTTTGTGCGACAGGTATACCTTATCGAACAACTGGCTGAGGTTCTTATACCCGTATCGTTTTTCCAGATCGGCGGTATACACCCTGTAATGTATCAGGTTGGTGTTGCTCAGCAAATATATTTTATAGTTTTTGCGCACTTGTTCCAGCAGCCGGATGTGGTTTTCGGGTATATCAATGATGATGGCGTTCCAGGCATCGATGATCTGTTGCGTGGTGATATGTTGGGGCAGGAGTTTTTTCAGGGTATTGCAAAATTCTTCGGGGGTGATCTGACCGGTATCCAGCAGGTCGAAAAGTTGCGATTGAGCCGTCTTGGAATATATTTCGTCAAAGTTTTCGGCGCCGAGTCCAATAAATGCATTGATACTACGCAGAAAATCAATATTAATGATCACACCTCCGAAATCGAAAATGATATTTTTTATGGTGTTGTTGCTATGCATGCAAAAATTTTTTTGGTAAAGTAACTACAAAGATGTAAATTTGCATGCTTTTTTAGAAAAAATTTTTCAACAAAAGCAACAGGTCCTATAGCTCAGTTGGTTAGAGCACTTGACTCATAATCAAGTGGTCCCAGGTTCAAGTCCTGGTGGGACCACCAAAAAAGCCTCCGAAACAATTTGTTTCAGGAGGCTTTTCATCTACAGCACGGCGACGATCCCTGTATTTTTTACGGTACGATGATGTGTTCGGCAGTGAGCCATGGTGTTAGTCCGTCCTTGGTAATTCCGCACACCCTGATCCATACTTTCGTTTGCGAATCCAGGTCGGTGATGGTGATGCGCGTGCGGGTGGTGCCCGAACCGAATATCCAGTCTTTTTCCAATGTGGTTTCGGTTTCGCCCACATAATACATCCAGATGTAAGACTTTGCTTTTACCATAACTTTACAAAAAGCCAGCACTTCACCCGGGCGTGGGCCGGCTTTCAGCCAGAAATCACGACGCAGTGGAGGAGCAGCTTCTTCGGCAGTTAAAGGGTAAGCAGATGTAAGCATGATGGCTTCGTCCCAGTCGGCTGTTAAGGCGATGTATAAACCGAGGTTCACGATATCCTTTTCAAGATTGGTTCTTGCATCATGCATTTCTTTGGTTTCCAGCACACCTCCTGTTCTGGCAGCAATTTCCTTTTTAGCCAGATCATCCACTTTTGTGGTTAATGATGCCAGTGATGGCGTTGGGGTGGTGAAATTTGCATTGCCCGTCATGTTTTTAATTATTGTGCGAACAATGTCGATGAACAATAAAGTCGGTAACGATTTAAAGTTTCTGATTGGTTTTCTGTTTCTTTTTGCCATGGCTTTATATTTTTAAAGTTTACCATACAAAGGTACGATGGAAACACCCCTGAAACCAAATGTTTGGGGCCGTCCGGTATGCTATCTTCCGGCTATCTTCCGAAAAATGCTATTCAAGGCTTTATCAAATGCGACTTTCTAAAAACAAAATACTTACAAGAAAATTGAGGCCTCATAAGTCAAAAACTACCAAAAAGCGATTGAAAAAGAAATTTTAGAGTTTGTTTGCTGCCAAAAAAAGTAAAAACAGAAGAAAAAAGCATCTTATTTAAGCCTTTCAGGCCACACAATATTTGGTTTGCAGGGCGCTTATTTTGCGAAGCACCGCTATGGAGTTCTTTGTATCATGGTGCGATTCGTGGTTCAGTTTCGAATATTCCTTTCTGTTGGGAAGCTTATCGTGAGGCGGAGCCTGCAAGTGCGTTTGCAGATGATGGTACAAACCGCGGCTGTTTTGGCATTTTATGCGTTTGCTTTGATGCAGCTTGCGGAATATCTCCAGAAAAGCACACAGATGTTCGGCAGGGATGGTAATTTTATAATCGTTGGGGATGTTCTTGAACAGCTTGGCAATATTATTTCCGGTTCTCAGCCCTTCGAAGGTATCGGTCAGGTCGATGATGAAGGTTTGAAGCGAGATGCGCTTTTCTTTATCGCCCGGCCATATCTGCCACACGAAATAGGTGTTCCCGTCGTTTGGGTTTGCATACGCATGGGGAGGTACTTTTATGCTTTTCGGCAGTGCATTCACCTCTATATCGCCCAAAAAATAATAGTAGGCGAACTCTTTCCATAAAAGTTTCACGGGTTCGGCCTGCAAATTGCCTTTCAGTATATCGCTATACACCGCTTTTTCGAGCTGCGAATAGCGAACGGCTTCCGATATCAGGCACGAAATAAAATGAAGCAGGCTTCCGGCATCTTCTTCGCGCTGTGCATCGGTTTTAACATCCTGCATAAACAGGGCTGCCGCCACGCTGTAGTTTTGAACCAACTTATCGAAAAGCTGCTGAAGGTTTTGTTTGTTATTGTGTTTTGCCTGCTCGTAAAAGCGGTTGGTGGCAGTTTCAAGCGCAGTAAAAAGCTGATGTTTGTGCAAAAGTTGAACAATGTCCCTGTTGCGACCGATAGCCTTATATTTTTTTATAAGCTGGGCAAAGTTCATGTTCTTCTGGTTTTAACTCATATTCTTATAACGTAGATTCTTTATTAATATTGGGTAGCTCTGATAAATATTATTTTTTACACTTACAATATTGAAACGTAACAAACCAATATCGAAACGTAACAAACCGATATCGAAACGTATTAAACCAATATCGAAATGTATTAAACCAATATTGAAACGTAACAAACCAATATTGAAATATATTAAACCAATATTGAAATGTAACAAACCAATATTGAAACGAACAAAAACGAGATTTCAAACTGCGAAACTCTGTTTAACTACTTGATTATAGTTATGTTTATGTTGAGGTTTTTGAAGGGGGAGGAGTGATTTAATTAAAATAAAGGAGAAATAATGTTTGGAAAGGGGAAATTTGTATATTTGGAGATATATTTATTTATATTTTCCAAATGGAAGATAATGATATCATACTAGAAGAATTAGCTATAAGTGAAAACTTTACAGTAAGATCTTTAAATGTGTGTAGATGTAATGGATTAACATCATTATTCAAGATTTTGCATTATTACATTGAACATGAAAACTTTCTAAAAATAACAAATTGCGGACCTAGGTCAAACATTGAATTAACAAATTTGTGTAAAAAATATTCCCATTATTTTACTACAAATCTTATACAGGGAGAAAATGAAATTGAATTTGGTTCATTTAGAAAAGAATCAGTTTTAAGCAAAATAAATTCACTATCTCCAATTCAAAAAGCAGCTTTAGATAGGCAATTAGAATATTTAGTATCTAAATTAAATATCAGGTTAATTAATGGTCTTAAATTAATCTCTGAATTACTTGAACCAAATGAAATATTCGGTACAATTTTTTCGGAAAAATTCAGAATTAACGATTTGAAAAGAATTGGTGCTAAGAGCATCTTGAATTTTAAAAAATTTAAATTAAATATTTCTGAATTTATTTCACTCATACAAAATACTAGTCAAAACGATTTGAATAAAATCTATTCAAAACTAATAATTAAGAATACATTTATAAAGATATACGGTGATTTAGAACAACAATTGAATGATGTTTTCGATGAAAAAGGAAATTTAAAATTGTTTCTACTTTTAAAATTATTGATTGAATCGAGTCAAATGTTTTCAAAAGTTGATATTTTATTTTTCCATGATATGTTTTCGTTTGAAAACAATAAACATAAAACTTTAGAAGCTATTGCAAAAGAAGTCAACTTAACTAGAGAACGAGTAAGGCAAAAAAAAATAATTTTTGAAAAAAGTATAAGAAAAAAATTTTGGTTTATTTCAAATTTTGTTATTCGAGATCTAACAGATTATGGTCAAGACTATTCTATTGATTGTATTGTGATAGATAATGATTTTAGTAAAAAAATAAATAATATTGATGTCGTTAATTTTAACTCAAAGTTTTACAGTTTAATATTTGGAATCATACTTAACAAAACGCATACAACTCTTGGTGATGAAGAAATTATATTTGGGAAAAGAAAATTTAATCATTATTATTTAATAAATTCAGCTCATTTTAAGCACTTTAGATTTGAGAATTTTTTAAAAAATTTATATTTGAAAATAAAAGAAAGATATTGTGAACCAATTTCATTAAATTTTAAAGTATATTTATCTGAATACATTCAGAATTCGGGATTGATGTTTTTTTATGATATTTATTTAACCTGTGAAAAAATAATTTTTTATGAATTTGATTTAATTGTTAATTCTCATGGTAAGCTTATTTTTGAGCAAAATACTAAGAAGAGAATTCATTATTATGCAATTGAAATATTAGAAGAAAATAAAACTGTGATGCATTTAAAAGACATTTGTGCAGCAATTAATTTGAAATATCCCGAACTTAAAATAACTGAACAAACTCTTAGATCATCCATTCAAAGAGAAAAAGAAAATTTTATCTATTTTGGAAGAAGCAGCACCTATGGCCTTCGTATTTGGGAAAATGGAACTGAAAATATAAAGGGCGGTACTATCAGAAAACTTGTTGAAGAATTTTTAAATAAAGAAAATTTCCCTAAACATATTTCAGAAATAATGGATTATGTTAACTTATACAGACCCAAGACTAACGAGAAAAACATAATAACTAATATTAAAGCCGACACTATGGGGAAATTTTGTTTCTATGATGGTGAATTTGTTGGTTTGCATGAAAAAAAATATGAAATAGAAATTTCTGAATTTGTAAGTATTAAAGGGAGCAATTTTAGAAATAAAGTTTTAATGAAAATGGTTGGCTGGGATATTAACAAAGTCATCAAATACTTTGTTTCAAAATATGGCTATAAAGAAGTGCAAGTTCATCAACTCATTCAAAACAAAATTGAAAAAGGGCAATTATTAATTTCCAGTAAAAACAAATTATTAATGGGCGTAAATTTTGAAAAATAAGCAGTTGAGTATATTAAGATTGGATTGGAAAATATTGGAGGTTCAGTTACACTTAAACTAATTTAATAATGTCTAGAGGTTTACCATATAATGTAAAACAATGCCTTGAAAAATCGAGAGATTGTGCATTACTTGCAATCGAAACGTACAATAAACCTGCAATTAAATTTCGTACTGGCGGTTATGTTGTTTTAATGACTATTTCTTGGACTTCTCTTTTTCATTCAATATTTTATAGAGATAAAATCAAACCATTTAGAAGAAAAAAAGGAAGTCTACGGTTTGAAACTAAAGAAGGTGATTATTGTTATTGGTCATTAGATGAATGTTTACAAGAATATTTTGGTATTGACACACAAAATCCAATCAGAAAGAACTTAGAGTTTTTTATTCCATTGAGAAATAAAATTGAGCATAAATCATTACCACAAATTGATCCTGATTTGTTTGCAGAATGTCAAGCTATGCTTTTGAATTATGATAAAATACTAGAAAAGGAATTTGGACTTGATTATTGCATTCGAGAAAGTCTATCATTTTCATTACAACTTTTCCCTTCTTCAGAAAACCTTGCCGCATCAATAAAATCAAATCCAGATGCAAAGAAGGTTAAAGCCTTTATAGAAAAATACCGTTCAGCATTAACAACAGATATTTTAGAAAGCGGCCAATATTCCTTTAAAGCGTTTCTATTACAAGTTGCAAATCATAAATCTGCAGATGCATTACCTATTCAATTTGTACGTTATGATGATTTAACAGATGAAGAAAAAAGAAATGTTGGCAGAATTGCAGCATTAGTCAAGTATAAAGAACGACCTGTTTCAGGAAAAGATTTATTAATGCCAAAGAAAGTAGTTGAGATTGTTCAACGTGCTTTAGGTAATCCCAAAATCACTAAAAATGGCAAATCTAAAAATAAATTTAATTCTGATACCCACATTAGGTGTTGGAAAAAATTTGCTGTTCGTCCTTTTAATGGGAATATTAATCCTTCTAATACGGATACTAAATATTGCATATATGACGAACCTTCTGGCCAATATAGGTACACTAAAAATTGGGCTGAGTTTTTAATTGATAAAATGAAAGATGATGATGAATATAAGGCATTATATTATTAGCTACCTTCTAATATCCAATTTTTTGTTTTCAATTTACTTTATATTTTCAAAATTCATTTTTCTCACTAGTAAAGATTCCCTTTTCCAACCATTTATTTTCCTACCTTTGAATATAATTACAATAAAAATAATAAGCCATGTCAGGAATTGACTATTTTATTTCAGAGGCTGAAACATTTTTAAATGATCGTAAGCCAAAACAAGCGCTGGAATGGGCACTTAAAGCGCTTAACATTGATGCAGCTTCGCCCGAAGCAAACATGCTGGCAGGTATTGCCTGTTACCGGCTACGAAATAAAAAACATGCCCTGAAGTATTTCGAAAAATGTTTGCCAAAGGTGAAAACATTGCCTGAATGGATGAACATGTATGCAGTTGCACTTTCGTATAATAACAGAAATTCGGATGCTCTTGAGGTATTTAAAGAGATAGTTACAAATTTCCTCGATTTTACAGAAATATATTTCAATTACGGACATTGCCTGATGATGGAAGAAAAATGGGCGGAAGCCATCCTTGAATATGATAAAGCGGAAGCATGCGGATATGCCGGAGGAGAATTATATTTCGACAGAGGAGCATGCAAATTTAATTTACAAGAGTTTGCAACGGCTGAAATAGACCTTCTGAAAGCTTGTGAACTAAAACCTGATCACGTGCAGGCTGTTTTTGCATTAGGAGAAATAAAAATGAAAAAAGGATTATGGGAAAAAGCCGTTGAATATTTTTCACAGGTGTTATTCTTCGACCCAAGTCATCATAAAGCCTTAACACAACGATTGATGGCCCGTATACAAATAAAAGATAAAAACGGACTAATAGTAAACCGTGAGGGAGCCCAAGCCGATGCCGATAAAATTATTGAATTTGAAATTCCTTTCATGAGCGCACAAAGCAAAGAAGGCAAAAAACTGGAAATTATGAAACTTGAAATCGGCGAACAAGGTCAGGTGAATATTGGAGTAAGGCCTGTAGAATAATTTAGTACCAAAAGAAAAACTTCTCTCCTAAATGTTCGAACAAAAAATTTAGTTCTCTGTATTTTTTTTTCGTAACTTTATCCCTCAATTTTAAACCTGAATGCTATGAAAGAATTAGATTTTTTTCTGGCCGAATCATCAAGCTTTTACGACGATAAAAAATATAAGCAGGGTCTTGAGTTTGCTTTAAAGGCGCTCGAAATTGATTCAACTTCGCTGGTAGGCCACCTGCTTTCTGCCTTAAACTATTTTGAGTTAAAAAAAATGAAAGAGGCCCTGCATCATTTTGAACTGGCAAAGCACGAAGCAAAATCTTCGCCACAGGCGATGTCCAGCTATGCTGTTACTTTGTCGGAGAATCAAAGAGGTCAGGATGCTTTGAACATGTTTAAAGAGATCACGGAGCTTTATCCCGATTATACGCCGGTCAGTTATAATTATGGCCGCTGTTTGATGCTGAATAAAAAACATGCCGAAGCGATTCCCTGGCTCGATAAGGCAGAAACTGAGAGTAACATGCCGTATGGGGTGTTGCACGACCGGGGCACTTGCTGGTATTTTTTGAACGAATATGATAAAGCAGAAAAAGACCTTCAGAAACTCATAGATATAAAACCCGATTATACTCATGCCTCGCTCTTATTGGCCCATATAAGTATGAAAAAAGGGCTGTGGGATAAAGCCATCGAACACACTTCACGCCTCTTGTATTTCAAACCCGAACATGCAGATGCGTTGAAGTTACGATTTCAAAGCCGTTTGCAACAAAAAGACAAGAACGGAAATATTTTTAACCGAAAAGGAGCCCAGGAAGATGCCGACAGGATGATGGCGCTGAATATTTCTTTTGTGCATGTTAAAACCACCGACAATAAAAAATATAAAATTGTTAAAGTAAACATTGGCCCAAAAGGCGAAGTAAATGTTATGGTAGATCCGATCAAATAAAACCGGTGTTGCAATAATATATTTCATGACTTTTATTAATTAATTTAAAACCTGAATGCTATGGCACACGATCTAACCGATGATGAAATCGACCAGATTTGCAGTTTTCTTCGGGTTATTGACCTGATGAAAAAGCACGAAGCCGAGGTAAATTCTTTACCCGAACTAAAAGAAAATGTTGAAAAAATGAGTGCATTGGTCAAAGAAATGATGAACCAGCTCACCGAAGAACAACAGGACGAAATATTGGAGATACACAAACTACAGGCCGAAGCCGTTGCCAAAGAAGTGGAGCGTAAATTGAAACGAAAGAAAAAGAAGTAAAATGAAATAGTATTTTAAAACATAATGAACTAAAAAAGGAGCAAAAATGATGTTAAAATATGTGGTAATTTTCGAAAAAACAAAAACAGGCTATAGTGCTTATGTGCCTGATATACCTGTTTGTTTAGTTACTGCTAAAACAAGAAGCCTCGTTGAAAAAAAATTTTTGGATACAATCCGGTTTCATTTGGAAGGGATGAAAGAAGAAAAGATAAAGTTTCCATTAAACAGAACTGATGCAGAAACATTTGTTTTTGCAGTATGATTTATAGTACTTAAAAATTTCAGTAATTCGTTTTCGGTTACCAATCTTTTAAGATATACACCAAAAAAAAGGGGCTTGCGCCCCTTTTCCTTTTTGGTTATGGTTTATTTTTCGGCCGGTTTTCCGTTCGGCACCAAAACTACTCTGAGGTAATGATCTTTCAGAATGTATTTCACAACAGCATCCTGCACGTCTTTCACCGTCATGGCATTCACCTTGTTGTTGAAATCGGTGATGTTGCTTGCATCGAGTTTATCGTAATAAACCGCTTCGAGTTTGTTCATCCAGAATTTGTTGGTTTTGATGTCTACTTCGCGGGCACGTATCAGTTCTTCTTTTGCTTTGGCAAGGTCAACATCGGTTGGTCCTTTTTTGCGGATGTTGCTGATGATAGAGAAACAGGCTTTTGTTAGTTTGCCGGTATTCTTGGGAGAACAGCCAAACATGATCATCAGGGTATATTCCGGTTTGGGATATTGCTGATATTGCACCTGCACCTGAGGAGAATAAACTCCGCTCATAGCTTCGCGTATCACTTCGATGAGTTTGATAGAGATGATCTCTTTTGCCATGCGCAGCGCAATGAGGTTTTTATCGTTCCAGTCAATCTTTTCGTTGAAAATAATACCAACCATACTTTTGGGTTCGGTGCCTTTGGTGATGGTGAGGTCGGTTACACCTTTAGGGAATGTTTCCCCATGATCTTGCCAGGCTTCAGCTTTTCCGTTTCCGGGTAAACTGCCGAAATATTTTTCGAGCATAGGAGTGATGCTGTCGGCATCGATGTTGCCCACGAGGAAGAATTTCTGGTTGGCGGTGTTGCTGAAACGTTCGGTATAGATTTTATACAATACATCGAGGTTCACCTGATTCAGTTGTTTGGTGCTGGGTATAACCACCGAACGCGGGCTGTTTGAAGTTGCCGATTTGTATAAGGTGTCGATAAAAGCATACACGGGGCTGTTGCCGATGAATTTCAACTGCGATTTCATTTTCGACATGAATGCATTATATGCAGCGGTGTCTTTGCGTGGTTCTTTACTGTATAGATAGGTGAGCTGCAAAAGGGTTTCGAAGTCTTTGGGTGCACAACTGCCGTTGAAACCTTGTTTCAGATCGTCGATATAGGGATTGATCTCAACAACCTTGCCTTTGAGTTTCTTTTCCAGTTGGGTGTTGTCGAAATTGCCTACACCGCTTTCGTTCATCACGCTGCTGGCAAAGAAAGCTGAAACAAATTCGTTGTCGGGATACAATGAAGTTCCGCCCAAAGCATAAGATGATATCACGATCTCGTCGTTTTTGAAATCGGTTTTTTTGATGATAGCCTGAACCCCGTTGCCAAAAGTAAGCTCGGTATAGCCCAGTTCTTTGTTTTCGGTTTTCTTAACCACTTTCGAACCTTTCAGTTCTTCTTTCACCAGCGGTTCAGCCTTAAAATTGTCGACATAAGGGGTAAGTTTCACCGATTTCGATTTCAGAATAATGTCTTTGATATCATTTTCTGTAGGCAGTTTTACATTGTCGCGTGCAGGAGCAGTAACCACTATGGCGATGTTGTCGTCGGTGATCCATGATTTTGCCAGTGCGTTGATGTCTTCGAGTTTTATTTCGGGCAACAGGCGTTTGGCAAGTTTATATTCGTTCTTGGCTCCGGGTATGGGTTCGTGATGCAGGAAATTGGCAACATATTCGTTCACCAGTTGGCTCGATTCTGTTTTGTCGAACTCTTTCGAAGCTTCTTCCAGGTCGGAGAGTTTCTGATCTTTCAAACGTTCGAATTCGGTAGTGGTAAATCCGAATTGTTTCACGCGTTCGTTTTCGTTCAGCATGGTTTCCATTGTTTTTTCGATCTGGTTTTCTTTCGGAACTCCAAAAAGTTCGTAAGCATCGGTGTTGCGTGCCAGGAAATTTGAATAGTCGCTTCCTGCCTGAATAAATGGTGCGTCGGCTTTTTGGGTAAGCTCTTTAAAACGGGCCGAAAGCATTTCATTATACAGGCCGGCTTCCAGATATTGTTTGTAGTCTTCAACCGTGTAAACTGTTTTTGCTTTGTGTTTGTATAATACCAGCACCATCGAGTTGGTGGCTTCCTTGTCGGAACATATACTTATAAGGGGTTCTTTATTATCAGGAACATCATAAACAACGCGTGGTTTTTCGTTTGCAGGGTTTTGAATGTCGCCGAACAGTTGTTTTATCATGCCTTCAACTTCTTTCACATCAATATCTCCAACAACAGCTACCGACTGCAGATCGGGACGATACCATGTTTTGTAGAAGTCGCGCAGGGTGTCATACGCAAAAGTTTTAATAACATCGATGTCGCCTATCGGGTTGCGTTCGGCATATTTCGAACCTTTGAAGATAACGGGCCAGTATTGTTTCATCATACGGTCGTCGGCACCCAAACCTAATCTCCATTCTTCGGTGATCACACCGCGTTCTTTGTCTATCTCTTTGCTGTCGAAAGTTACATTGTGCGACCAGTCTTTGAGTATCTGATATCCTTTTTGATAGGTATCTTTATTGTCGGTAGGTATCTGCAGCATATAAACGGTTTCATCAAACGAGGTGTATGCATTGATGTCGGCGCCAAAAGCAACTCCTAATTTTTGCAGATAATCTACCAATTGGTTTCCCGGAAAGGTTGTAGTTCCGTTGAAACACATGTGCTCGGTAAAATGCGCCAATCCGCGCTGACTTTGTTTTTCGAGCACTGAACCTGCATTCACTGCCAAACGCAGTTCAACACGGTTTTCGGGTTTTTTGTTCTTACGGATGTAATAGGTCAACCCGTTCGAAAGTTTTCCTACTACCACGTTCGGGTCAACAGGGATGGTGTCTTTCGGATTAACGATACCTTTTTGTCCGTAACCTGCTGCGATGAAGCAGAACATCAGGGCAATGCTTAAGATACTAATTCTGAATTTTTTCATGTAAAAAAATTTAACTGTATTATTAATAAATAGAATTTGGATTTGAGGTGGTGAAATTAATATTTCTTTGCGAATGTGGTGCAAGTTATTGTATATTAATGTAAATTTTTTTCAAAATTTTTAACAAACACATTAAAACAGAAGCAGCCGGACTTCTTTGCTCTTTAGAGAACCATGAAGTTCGGCTGCTATTTTATGTTTGGTGTTGAAGAGTTGCTTACAAAGAATGAAGTAAGCTGCAACTTCAAAGATTTACCATATCTTCACTCTGTCTTTTTCGGCTACCCACATCGGGTCACCTTTTTTAATGCCAAAGGCATCGAAGAATTCGGGCATATTGGATAAAGGACCGTTTACGCGGAATTTAGCAGGCGAATGTTCGTTGCTTTTCACTTGATTGGCGATAGCTTCGGGACGTTCGTTCACCATCCATGCCAACGCATAACCCAGGAAGAACCTTTGTGCAGGACTGAGACCTGCTATTATTTGGTTCTTTTTAAATTGATCGGTCTTTTTAAAAGCTTCATAAGCCATAATGATACCGCCCAGATCGGCGATGTTTTCGCCCTGTGTAAGTTCACCGTTGATGTGCAGACTGTCGACAGCAATATAATTGTTGAACTGATTAACGATCATTTTTGTTTTGGTGAAGAACTTGGCGCTGTCTTCAGAGGTCCACCAGTTTAGCAGATTGCCCTGTGCATTGTATTTGCAACCCTGATCGTCGAAACCGTGAGTGATCTCATGTCCGAAAGTTGCACCTATGATCGAATAAAGGAGTGCATCGTCGGCCATTTTACCTTCGTATCCCGGAACAATGATGTTGCAACCCGGTATTACGATCTCGTTGTTCGAGGGATTGTAATAAGCATTGTAGGTTTGCGGTTCCATATCCCATTCGGTGCGGTCGACAGGTTTGCCGTATTTGGCTATCATGTAATTGAATTCCCATTTGTTGGCATTCATCACATTTTTTACAAACGAACTGCGGTCGATCTGCATAGCGCTGAGGTCTTTCCATTTGTCGGGATAACCCACTTTCATGATCACCGAATTGAGTTTGTTCAGGGCTTTTTCTTTGGTCACACTGCTCATCCAGTCGAGAGCTTTGATGCGTTCTGCAAAAACGGCTTTGATGGCATTGCCAATTTCAACCAGTTTGTCTTTTGTGCCTTTGGGCAGATATTCATCCACGTAAACTTGTCCGATAAGTTCACCCAACGAACCGTCGGTTTCTTCCACAACGCGTTTCCAACGTGGTTTGGGTTCTTTAACTCCGCGTAAAGTAGCTGAATAAAAATCGAAAGCTTCCTTAAAGGTTTTGTCGTCCATATAGCGGGCCAAACTCCGAACCAATTGATATTTCAGATAAACTTTCCAATCGTCAACCGGAATCGATTTCAGGAAACCGTTAACGGCTTTCAGATATTCAGGCTGACCCACGATAACGGTGTCAACATTATGCAATCCCACACCATCCATAAAAAGTTTCCAGTCGATGTTGGGTGTCGATTCGCTGAGTTGTTTAAAGGTCATTTTATTGTAGTTGGCCCATGGATCGCGGAGGTCTTCACGTTTGCGCGATGCTTTAGCCATAGCAGTTTCGAGCTTCATCAGTTTGTCGGCAGCAACTTTAGCTTTATCGGCTGTGTAACCCATAATTCCAAACATGTTTCCAAGATGGGTGAGGAATTTTTCACGTATGGTTTTAGCACGTGCATCATTGTCGAAATAATAGTTGCGATCGGGGAGGCTCAGTCCGCCTTGCGAAACAAAGATGGCTATTCTGCTGCTGTTCTTGTCGTCCTGTCCGGCATAAAATCCGAACAATGGAGAAGCGGCAACGGTATGAATATAGGAAGCGGCTTTAATAATACCGTTAATATCTTTAATATTATCGATCATATCGAGATCGCCTTTCAGGTCGGAGATGCCTTTTTTGTTGAGGGTGGTGCTATCCATACCCGTGGCAAAGAAATCGCCTATCTTTTGTTTGTTGCTGCCTTTAGGTTCGTTTTTCAATGCAGCCGATCTTTCGCACACGTGGCGGATCTGTGCATTGATGGTATCCTGTATCAGCTGCCATATTCCGTTGCTTTGTTCGCTTGCAGGAATAGGATTTTGTTTGAACCATTTGCCGTTGGCATACAAAAAGAAATCGCTTCCCGGTTTAACGGTCGAATCGATATGGGCGGCAAGGGCATCTGTCCCCTTTTCTTTTTTTGGTTGATTGCATGATGAAATTGCTGCTATCGTTGCGACAGCCAGCATTGAAAGGAAAAATAGTTTTCTCATGTTGTTGGATTTGTTAAAATTTTTTAGGCGTCAAATGTAAGAATAAATATTGTTTTTTGATCCAACTTTATTGGCAGAGTAATGTTTATGACCTGAAGATTTCCTTTACTCGTTGTCAAATGCTGAATCAAAAAGAAATGGCGGATATAAAATAATTTATCATTACCTGCGTTTTAGCTTGTAATTGTAAAGAAACGGTATAGAGCATCCTTGCTTTATAAAATTTGGGAATAATAATTGTTTAAATGCTATCTTTGTAAAAAATTTAATAAACAGAACTAATGAAGAAATTATTTTTAATTGCATTTTGTGTAACTCTTGCATATAATGTTAGTGCTCAGGATAAAAATGCCAGCTCACAGGATAAAAAAGTTGATGTAAAAAAAGCTCTGGATGATGCGAAAAAAAAGGATAAAGGAAAATCGAGGAGACAAGATAGGTTTGTGTTAGATCTTTTTAGCGATATTTGGATGAATGCACCTACCGATTCGATGAAGATAAAACAGATCAACCGTGGTGCAAATGCCTACTTTATGTACGAATTTCCGTTTGGTAAAAGCAATTTTAGTTTTGCTCCCGGTATCGGAATTGGTTGCACAAATTTATACAGTAATGCTATGCCTGTTAAAAGTTTCAAATATGATAGTTTAGGTGCAAAAGTTTACGACGGCACCACAGTGTTCAAAAAAATACCTACCGAAACACTGGATAACAATCAGAAAATTAATGTTAAAAATAATAAATTCACAATAATATCTCTTGATGTACCTCTCGAGTTCAGATACCGTACAAAGAACAATCAGTTTAAAATCTATCTGGGTGGAAAAGTGGGTTTAACGCTAACCAATTATACTAAATACAACGGTGATAATTTTAACGAAAATTATCCAACGGGTTCTTTACGCTATAAGGAATATAAAATTGCCAATGTAGCTTCGTATCGTTACGGTCTTACTGCCCGTATAGGTTGGAAATGGGTACAGGCATTCGGATATTATTCCTTATCAAATCTGTTTAAGAAAGATAAAGGGCCTGATATGTATCCTATTTCTGTTGGTATTTCTATTACGCCATATTGATCTATAAGATCATCGTCATAGCAAAAAACACAAATACTCCCACAAGAAATCCGGCATAAACTTCGGATGGCTTGTGGGAGTTTAATTTTAAGCGGGCAAAACCCACCAGTCCTGAACATAGGATCAGAGAAATAATAATGATCTGGAAATTCAATTCGAATTTAAAATACAAACCGACTAATAATGCTGTTAACCCTCCAATTGCAGCAGCATGAACGCTGATCTTCCACCTGAGATTGATAAAGAAAATAATTAACGAGAGCAGCGTTGATATCAGCAGGAAGAAACTGTATACGACCGGTATTTGAAGTTTTGAGAACAACAGATAGGCCAGAAAATAAATTATGGTCATGCTCAAATAGGGGTAAACCCGCTCTTCTTTTGTTTCCATCCGAAAGTTAGCAATGATTCCTCTGTGACGAAAAACCACAAAAAGAAGCAAAGGAACTAAAACAGTTGAAACAACCATCATGATCAATAAAAGCAATTTAGCAGTAAAAGGCATGATAAATACAAAATAGGCATTTGCACGAAAAATGATCAGTAAAGCATAAGTCGGGATTAAAAGAGGGTGAAATGCAATGGAAAGAAATTGCGCGATACGTTTTTCCATAAAAATGAACTTAGAGTTCCCTCCGGAGCCGTGCAACAGGAATATCAAGTTGTTCGCGGTATTTAGCAACAGTACGTCGGGCAATATTGTATCCTTTTTCTTTCAGAATATCGGTGAGATGTTCATCGGTGAGCGGCTTATTTTTATTTTCGCTTTCAATGCAATCGGTTAAGATCTTTTTTACTTCACGGGTCGATACTTCTTCTCCCGAATCAGTTTGAAGCGATTCGGAGAAAAAACTCTTTAATAAGAAAGTGCCGAAATGAGTTTGAACATACTTACTGTTAACCACACGCGAAATGGTTGAAATATCGAGATTGACCTTTTCGGCAATATCTTTCAGTATCATAGGTCTCATTTTCGTATCATCCCCTTCCTGAAAGTAGTCTTTCTGATAATCCATAATGGCTTTCATGGTTCTGTAAAGTGTATCCTGTCTTTGTTTGATCATATCGATGAACCATTTGGCCGAATCTAACTTTTGTTTTACGAAAACAATAAGATCTTTTTCGTGGTTTGATTTGCTTTTTTTCGGACCCGACATGGTTTCTATCATGTCAAGATAAGCTTTATTAATTCTCAATTCGGGAGTATTCTTCGAATTCAGGGTTAATTCCAGAATGCCATCGGTATTATAAATGATAAAATCGGGAATGATATATTGATTTGGTTTTGCAGAATCTACCAACGAACTTCCGGGTTTTGGATTAAGTTTCAGTATTTCATTTATAGCTCCGCGAAGTTCGTCGCTGGTGATATTTAATCGTTTTTCAATTTTATCATAATGTTTTTTAGTAAATTCAATAAAGAACAAACTCAAAATAGTTTTTGCTAATTCAATTGATTCTGAACTTGACTCTTTACGGTTTAATTGTATGAGCAAACATTCCTGAAGATTTCGGGCACCGATACCATAGGGTTCCAATTCCTGAATGATCATTAATAATGATTCAAGTTCTTTGACCGAAGTAGTTATATTTTGATTAAAAGCCAGATCGTCGACCATTGCTGAAAGTTCGCGGTGCAGATATCCTGAGTCATCCAGATTCCCTATAATATATTGTGCAATTTGGTATTGACGTTCGTTCAGTTTACGTAACCCCAATTGAGTGAAAAGATTTTCGTGAAAGGTTTGTCCTACCGAGAAAGGAATTTCCTTGCGATTGTCTTCTTCGTTGTTATTATCGTAGGTGCTGAGTTTATATGCGGGTGTGTCATCTTCGTCCAGATAATCTTCGAAGGATATTTCTTCCGGATCTTTTTCTGTTTCTTCTATTTCTTTTTCTATATCATCCCCATCATCGCTCTCCATCTCTATTTCTGAGTTTTCCTGATTTATGGTTTCGTCCTGTTCGTTCAATTCATCATTTGGGTCTTCCAGAGCCGGATTTTCTTCCAACTCTTCTTTGATCCTTTGTTCAAGAGCCATTGCAGGGAGTTGCAATAATTTCATCAGCTGTATTTGCTGTGGTGAGAGTTTTTGAGATAGCTTTTGTTGTAACTTCTGGTTAAGCATAATGCATCAAGCTGGTTTTTTACACGAATATAGTACTTTTTCCGGTAAAAAATATTAAAAAAATAAAAAAATTAATGTCCTTTCAGGATAATAGTATGGATATCAAAACTCTGCATTTTGAGGAGTTCTGGGGAAAGGGATAACATCGCGTATGTTTGCCATACCCGTTATAAAGAGAATAAGACGTTCAAAACCGAGTCCGAATCCGCTATGAGGAGCGGTGCCGTATTTCCGGGTATCTAAATACCACCACACATCTTTTTCCGGAATATCCAATTCATGAATACGATTTAAAAGTTTTTCGTAGTCTTCCTCACGTTGTGATCCCCCAATTATTTCACCTATTTTCGGGAAGAGAACATCCATGGCGCGAACTGTTTTTCCATCGTCATTTTGTTTCATGTAAAATGCTTTGATCTCTTTCGGATAATCGGTTAATATTACTGGTTTGTGAAAATGTTTTTCTACCAGATACCTTTCATGTTCTGATTGCAGATCAGCACCCCAACTTACAGGAAATTCAAATTTCTGTCCCGATGCCATCAAAATATCAACGGCTTTAGTATAACTCAATCGCTCGAAAGGATTTTCAATAATAAACTTTAATCGATCAATAAGTTCAGTGTCGTACATTTTATTCAGAAATTCCAGATCATCATAGCAGTTGTCGATAGCATACTGAACAAGGTATTTCAGCATATCTTCAGCCAGATCCATATTATCAGAGATGTCATAAAAGGCCATTTCGGGCTCGATCATCCAAAACTCGGCTAAATGTCTTGGTGTGTTTGAGTTCTCTGCTCTGAATGTGGGTCCGAACGTATAAACCAAACTTAAAGCCATAGCTCCGAGTTCTGCTTCTAGCTGTCCTGAAACAGTAAGACCGGTTCGTTTTCCAAAAAAGTCTTTGGAATAGTCTACAGCGCTTTCTTCAGTGCGTGGAGGTTTATCCAGATCAAGAGTTGTAACCTGAAACATTGCACCTGCTCCTTCGGCATCTGAGCCTGTTATGATCGGTGCATGTAAATAATAGAATCCGTTGTCGTTAAAATATTTGTGGATGGCAAATGACATGGCATGGCGAATGCGGAGAACAGCGCCAAAAGTATTGGTACGTGGACGCAAATGTGCTATTTCTCTCAGAAACTCTAGTGTATGACCTTTTTTCTGCAGAGGGAAGTTTGTTGCATCAGCAGTACCGTAAACTTCAATATTTTTAGCTTGAATTTCCACCGGTTGTCCTTGCCCGGGAGATTCAACAAGTATACCATTCACCGAGATGCACGAACCGGTTGTGACAAGTTTCATTATTTCTTCATCAAACTTTTCCAGATCAGCAACGATTTGAATGTTATGTATGATCGATCCATCGTTTAAAGCAATAAAAGCCACTTGTTTGTTGCCTCTTTTTGTGCGAACCCAACCTTTTAAATTTATTTCTTTTCCGAAATCTTTAAGTTTCAGTAAATCCTTCACTTTATAAGTGGTGAAATCTTCTTTCATATTGAATTTTTTTGCAAAAAAAGCATTTTTTCCGCTCATTTACAAATATATTTATTGCTGAGCTATGGTAAAATATATATAATCAACAGATTCCTTATGGAATAGTCAACTATATTTTTAAAGTGTACTCTATGTATTTTTTTCTAATTTTACACACGATTTTTAATAAAACGGAGTTTTACGTTCATGACTGTCAAGCAAGGCGAATATTTACAAAAAGTTAATTCTGTTTCTGACCTGAAGAAATTGAATATAAATGAATTGCCGAAACTTTGCGACGATATCAGACAGTTTATTATTGATGCTACCTCCTTTAATCCCGGACATTTGGGCGCAAATCTCGGCACTATTGAAATGACAGTTGCATTACATTATGTTTTTGATACGCCTTATGATAAACTTGTTTGGGATGTAGGTCATCAGGCCTATACACATAAAATTCTAACCGGACGCAAAGATGTGTTTCATACCAACAGAATGTATAAAGGCATTAGCGGATATCCACGTATGGCTGAAAGTGAGTATGACGCTTTTGGTGTGGGGCATTCATCTACCTCAATTTCTGCTGCTCTTGGAATGGCAATTGCTTCTTCAATTAAAGGAGAAAACAATCGCCAGCATATAGCTGTTATCGGCGATGGTTCGATGACTGCCGGGATGGCATTTGAAGCTATGAACCATGCAGGTGTTGCCAAATCAAACCTGTTGGTGGTACTTAACGATAATGGAATAGCTATCGATAAAAATGTTGGTGCTTTGAAAGAATACCTTACTGATATAACAACATCACGTTTCTATAACCGGTTGAAAGGGAATATTTGGAATATAGTAAGAGGCAAAACAATGCGAAGGATGATCAATAAATTTTTATTAAATCTTAAATCTTCAATTGTTAAACAAAGCAACTTATTTGAATCCCTGAATTTTAGGTATTTTGGTCCCGTTGATGGACATGATGTAATTAGGTTGGTGAAAATTTTTAGTGATCTGAAACATATACAAGGTCCTAAAATTATTCATTGCATCACAGTAAAAGGAAAGGGGTTTAAGTATGCCGAGAATGAGCAGACCCGTTTTCATGCACCCGGTATCTTCGATCGCGAAACAGGTGAAGCAATTGAACATCCTTGTCAGGATAAACCACAAAAATATCAAACTGTTTTTGGAAAAACCTTAGTAGAACTTGCCGACCAGAATCAGCAGATTGTTGGAGTAACACCTGCTATGCTTAGTGGTTGCTCAATGAATATTATGATGGCAAAATATCCAAAACGGACTTTTGATGTTGGTATTGCAGAACAACATGCTGTTACATTTTCAGCCGGGCTGGCAGTTCAGGGAATGATACCTTATTGTAACATCTACTCGAGTTTTTTGCAGCGTTCGTTTGATCAGATCATTCATGATGTTGCATTGCAAAATCTTCATGTGGTATTTTGTATTGACCGGGGCGGATTAGTGGGTGAAGATGGGGCAACACATCACGGAGCTTTTGATCTGGCCTACTTGAGATGTATTCCGAATATGGTTATTGCTGCCCCTATTAATGAAGAAGAATTAAGAGATTTGCTTTATACAGCACAGTTCGAAAAACGTCCTTTTGCAATTCGTTATCCGCGCAGTATGGGTGTAATGGTTAACTGGAAGACCGAATTCAAACGATTGCCGATTGGAAAAGGAAAGCAGATTATTGATGGAAATGATATGGCAATTATTAGTATAGGGCATCCCGGAAATTTTGCAATGGATGCAATAAAAAAACTTGAAGAGGATAATCATAGTGTTGCTTTATATGATATACGCTTTTTGAAACCAATTGACGAAGAACTCTTGCATGAAGTTTTTAAAAAACACAAGAAAATTATTACGTTGGAAGACGGAACGATAGTGGGAGGACTTGGTACTGCAGTGCTTGATTTCATGAATCAGTTTGGATATTCGGCTGAAGTAGTTAAGTTGGGAGTTCCAGATCGTTTTGTTGAGCAGGGTTCGTTAGCCGAACTTTATGCTGAATGTGGGTATGATGAAAATAGTATTTTTGAAGCAGCAATTAAATTATTAAACAAGTAAGCAGTTTGCCATTTAATAATCTTTTTCGCAGAAAGTCTATAGCTGATATTCTCCGCCATGCTGACGACGAGAGTCACGGAACTCATAAACTGAAAAGAAATCTCAGTTTATTGGATATTACTGCTTTTGGTATTGCTGCTATTGTTGGTGCAGGGATTTTTAGTACCATTGGCAATGCTGCATCACACGGTGGTCCTGCTGTTTCCCTTTTATTTATATTTACTGCAATTGCATGCGGTTTTTCTGGTTTATGTTATGCCCGTTTTGCCTCAGCTATACCTATAAGTGGAAGTGCATATACCTATGCTTATGCAAGCTTTGGTGAATTAATTGCCTGGATCATTGGCTGGGATTTAATTATGGAATACGCTGTGGGTAATATTGCTGTTGCAATTTCCTGGTCTGATTACTTTACCGGATTATGCAATGGAATGGGTATCCATATTCCAACTTATTTTTCAACAGATTATTTGAGTGCATCGAGAGGTTATACAGCTGCAGTGGAACTGTTGCATGCAGGAACTCCATTGAGTCAGATCTCAGCGAACCTTCAGGAAGCATATTCAGCCTGGATTCATGCTCCTGAAATATTCGGAATAAGAGTAATTGCCGATATTCCTGCATTTTGTATTGTTGTTTTTATAACAGCTTTAGTTTACATAGGCATTCGCGAATCTAAAATTGCAGGAAATATTATGGTATTACTTAAAGTAGTTATATTGCTATTAATTATTGCCGTAGGAGCATTTTATATTAAACCGGGTAACTGGAGCCCTTTTGCTCCTAATGGTGTTGGTGGAGTTCTTAAGGGAGTTTCCGGAGTCTTCTTTGCATATATTGGATTTGATGCCATTTCCACTACAGCAGAAGAATGTAAACGACCGCAACGCGATTTGCCAAAAGCCATCTTGCTTTCATTGCTGATTTCAACCGTTCTTTATGTATTGATCAGTTTAGTTCTTACGGGTATGGCACCTTCCAAAGAACTTGCAGTAGGCGATCCTTTGGCATTTGTTTTTCATCGGTTAAATTTAACTGGTTTTTCAGGTGTAATTGCTTTTAGTGCTGTAATATCTATGGCAAGTGTCTTGCTGGTATTTCAGTTGGGACAACCGCGTATATGGATGAGTATGAGCAGGGATGGTTTATTGCCAAAAAAATTCTCAAAACTGCATCCGAAATACAAAACACCTGCATTTTCTTCAATTGTTGCAGGAGTTCTTGTAGCAATACCTACCTTGTTCTTAAACTTAACTGAAGTAACTGATCTTACAAGCATCGGAACACTCTTTGCATTTGTTTTGGTATCGGGCGGAGTGTTGATTTTGGATGATCCTAAAAAAAACAAACAACTAACTGACAAAAAAGCCTTTAAAATACCCTATTACAATAGCCGTTATTATTTGCCAATAATATGGATTTTTGTTTTAATAGCAATTTATCTATTGAACAGTGGTGATTTTACTGTCTTCTTACAAAAGGATATTGCTTCAGAATGGGGAGATCTAATTCAGAAAATCCCGTTAATGGCTTTTATTATTGTTGCAATAATTACTACAATCTTTGCTATAAGAAAACAATTTTCTTTAATTCCTGTTATGGGTTTGCTAACCAATTTTTACCTGATGTCCGAGTTGGGTATTACAAATTGGTTGCGTTTTCTTATTTGGCTGGTTATCGGACTGGCATTGTATTTTACATATGGATTCAAGCATAGCCGACTTAGTGACCGGATTTTATAACAATGAAATTTGGTTGTTTCAGAAATTAAGTTTATCTTTGTTGCTCATTGATATATCTGATTGTATATCTGAGTATTGATTTCGGTTGAGCCTTACCCTTTCGGGAAACAGGATTTTGTTTTTAGAGAACAGCCGCAGAGTTGAATTCGTCATACGGTTCTACCGTATGACAGAAATGCTGAAAAATTATGGGTAGAAAAATAAAAGTAGAGTATATCTTATTTGGATTGTTTTCGATTTTAATGGCGGTTATGATTCCTGATATTCATAGTCAAACAGGAAATAATGGAACGTTGGCATTCAATGAAAATCCAGTTAAAAACGATACGATACGCCAAGATTCTGTAAAAACATGTGCATATAATCAGGCAGTGATTGATAGTGTTATTAATTATGGTAAAAAATTTCTTGGACTAAGATACAAATATGGCGGTTATACTGAAAGCGGTTTTGATTGTTCTGGATATGTATCTTATATTTTTAGAAAATTTGGTTATTCTTTTCCTCATTCTTCATCGGGCATGGCAACTTTAGGTGAAAAAGTTGATATTAAAGATGCCCGTAAAGGTGATTTTATTTATTTTAAAGGAAGAAGCACCAAAACCAACCGGGTTGGTCACATAGCATTAATTATTGCAGCCGATTCAGGTAAGATCACAATGATGCACTCATGCCACAGAGGTGTGATGATCGAGACCTATAATAACAGCGATTATTACAAGATTCGTTATTTGATGTGCAGGAGATTTCAGTTCTAGGATAAAAAGGAGTTCACTTCTTTGTAATATTTCCTTTTTCATCAATCTTTAAAGAAGTTTCAGGAAAGTCAATTTTAGTAAGTTCAATTATTTGATGTAAGGCATTATTTTCGTCATCAATTACCGGACCGCCCTCACCGTCCTGTTTAATTGAAATTATTCTGGCTTTGATAAATTCACCTTTTGAGTTTGTTGTCACTCTTAAAACTGGAGCAACTCCATTTGGGCCTTTTAGATTAAAACGACCATAAGTACAAAAATTACCCAGACTATAAGCAATAATCCTGTTTTTGTATAATTCAACAGCGCGTGTAACATGAGGCCCGTGCCCGAAAACAATATCTGCACCGCAATCAATAGCAAAATGGGCAAATTCGTATACATTACCACGGTCTTCACCATAAAACTGTTCACTTTGTCTGGTTACATGCGTATAATTCGCACCTTCGGCACCAGCATGCATAGAAACGATGACAATATCGCAAAGTGAATCGAGAGTCCTAATAATTTGTTTTATTGTATCTGTTTTAAGAATATCAACTGTTCCGGTAAATGGTGAAAATGCACAAAACCCGATCTTGATGCCGTTTTTATTAAAAATAACAGATGGACATGAATTAAGTCCTGCATAGTTGAGCCCAACGCTGTCAAGTGTTTTTAAAGTACTTAAACGACCTGGATCACCAAAATCGCAGGAATGATTATTAGCCAGATTTAATAAGTTAAAACCGGCTTCTTTTATGATACCCGAAAAATACGTTGGAATCCTAAACGCATAGCATTTAGTTGAATCCTGACACTTTTTAATGGTACCACCGGTATTCAATAAACAACCTTCAAGATTTCCAAAAGTTATATCAGCATCTTTTAAAGTAGAAATTAATGGATTGAAAATATTGATCCCTTTTCTTGCAGGAATAAAATTTTCAGAAGGAAAATTTGTTCCGGGCATGATATCTCCGACACCGATAATAGTTATTGTATCTGATTTATTTTGTGCAAAACAAATTGCAGTAAAAAATAGAATTACTATGGATAGAAAAAATGGTTTTGGTTTCATGTGTTATAAAAAAGGCTGCTCTTTTTAGCAGCCTTTAAAAATAAAAACTTATTCTTATGACAATGATTGCGACGGACGAGATGCCTGTTCAATAACCTTTTGATATTCTTCAGGAGAAAGGTCGTTAAAGAAGAAGTTAATTGGGTCAATCTTTTTCCCGTTTTTTATAATTTCGTAATGGCAATGAGGAGCAACAGATACACCTGTACTTCCAACATAACCGATCACCTGACCACGTTTTACTTTGTCACCAGGTTTTACAATCATTTTACTCATGTGGCCGTAAAGAGATTCATATCCATAACCGTGATTAATTACTACAACGTTTCCGTAACCGCTTTCATTTCCTTTTGGGTCAATAACGACGCCATCACCGGTTGCATAAATAGGAGTCCCTATTTTAGCTGCAAAATCGATACCTGTATGCATTCTGAGAGTCTTATAAATCGGGTGGATCCGATATCCGAAACCAGAAACAATAGTACATTGAGTTTTTTTAACAGGTTGTATGGCAGGAATGCATGTTAACATTTTTTCTTTATTCTTGGCCAACATCACAATTTCATCAAATGATTTTGATTGTATATAAATTTGATGCGATATCATATCCAGTTTTCGGGCTGTATTTTCCATTAAATCCGAATTCTCATAACCCTGTATATCTTTATAGCGATCAGTACCACCATATCCGGCTTTTCTGATATTATCGGGAATTGGCTCTGCTTCAAATATTGTTCGATAAATATTATCGTCCCGATTTTGCAGATTTGCAAGAATCGCTGTTATTTGATTCATGTGGTCATTTAGAATAGCGTATTGCAACTGAAGTTTTGCATTTTCGCGTTTCATGATTTTTTCTTTCGGAGAATCAATAAAGCTATAAACAACCAGCATGATAGCTGCTGATAAAACCATACCGGAAGTGAAAAACGAAATGAATTTTACCAGTTTATGCTTAACGGAAACTTTTAGTTCTTCGAAAGAAAGTGTTTTTGTATTAAAATGATACCGAGCTTTTGCCATAATATTTATTTCACTCACTAACGGAGTTATAGTAATTTTATTATAACTAAAAATTCATTAATGAAATGCAAAGCTAATAAAAAAAACTAAATTTGCAGCAGATTATGGTATATTAAAAAACGTTAAAAAGCAAGTAATACGATTTAATTATCTCCATTTATACGATAATTTTTATCGTATTTGAATCTAATCTTAACTATTAAACTGGATTGAAAAGATATATGAACTCAACAGAAATACGAAAGACTTTTCTTGATTTTTTTGAATCAAAACGACATAAAATTGTTCCTTCTGCACCCATGGTGATTAAAAACGATCCCACTCTAATGTTTACAAATGCCGGAATGAATCAATTTAAAGATATTTTTCTTGGAAATTCATCAGCTTCCAGTTCACGTGTTGCAGATACACAGAAATGCTTGCGTGTTTCAGGAAAGCATAATGATCTGGAAGAAGTTGGCCATGATACATATCATCATACCATGTTTGAAATGTTGGGAAATTGGTCGTTTGGTGATTATTTTAAAAAAGAAGCAATAGAATGGTCATGGGAATTACTTACAGACATTTATAAGATAAGTCCTGAAAGTTTATACGTAACGGTATTTGCAGGTGATGATAAGGACGGAATGTCAAAAGATGCTGAAGCATATAATTTTTGGAAAAATATCATTTCTGAAGATAGGATAATCCTTGGTTCAAAAAAAGACAATTTTTGGGAAATGGGAGATACCGGACCCTGTGGCCCTTGCTCTGAGATACATGTAGATATCAGATCAGAAGAAGAAAAGAAGCAAGTTTCAGGCAAGTCACTTGTGAATCAGGGTAACCCACTAGTTATTGAAATTTGGAATTTGGTTTTTATTGAATTCAATCGTAAAACAGATGGCAAATTAGAACCTTTACCAGCAAAACATATTGATACAGGAATGGGGTTCGAACGACTTTGTATGGTGATGCAAGATGTAAAATCGAATTACGATACTGATGTTTTTCAGCCAATAATTCAGCAATTAGCATTGATGTCAGGTTTTAAATATGGTGATGATAAGAAAAAAGACATTGCTATGCGTGTAATTGCAGACCACTTGAGGGCTATTTCTTTTGCAATTGCTGACGGCCAGTTACCATCTAATAATAAAGCCGGTTATGTTATAAGACGAATTTTACGGAGGGCCGTACGTTACGGCTATACTTTTTTAGGTTTTAAGAACCCATGCATAAATAATTTGGTTCCATTGTTGGCAAAGCAAATGGGCAGTACATTCCCGGAACTTCTTTCTCAACAGGATTTAATTATAAGGGTTATAGCTGAAGAAGAAAGTGCTTTTATGCGCACTTTGGAAATTGGTATCAGTAAGTTTGAAAATTATGAATCAAAGAATTCAATTATTAATGGGAAGTTTGCATTTGAATTGTTTGATACTTATGGGTTTCCAATTGATTTGACACAACTCATGGCGAAGGAAAAAGGTTATGAGGTTGATATGTCAGAATTTAATAGATGCATGGAAGAACAAAAAACCCGTTCACGACAGGCAGCCATTGTTGACAAGGAAGATTGGATTGTTATTCTGGATGGAATTGTTGAAACAAAATTTGTTGGTTATGAAAAAACAGAATGCCAGGCAAAAATTGTAAAATACAGAAAGATTAAAATTAAAGATAAAGAACAATATCAGATCGTTTTGGACGAAACTCCGTTTTACGCTGAGTCAGGTGGACAGATTGGTGACAAAGGAGTTCTTGAATTTTCGGATGAAAAAATTCAGGTTTTAGATACAAAAAAGGAAAATAATCTGACGATACATTTGACAACTTCTCTACCAAAGAATACGTCTTCAGGATGCATAGCAAAGATTAATAAAATTAAGCGCAGATCAACCCAAAACAATCATTCGGCTACGCACCTATTGCATAAAGCCTTAAAACAAGTTGTTGGCAACCATGTTGAACAAAAGGGTTCTTTTGTGAGCGATGAACGATTACGTTTTGATTTCTCTCATTATACAGGACTTACACCTGTGGAGCTGCAAAATATAGAAAAACTGATCTTTGAAAAAATTTCGGAAAATCTAATTGTTGAAACAGAAATTGATTCAATGGAAAATGCGCAAAAAAAAGGTGCAATTGCATTATTTGGTGAAAAATATGGCGAAGATGCAAGAGTTGTGACAATCGGTGATAATTATTCAAAAGAACTTTGTGGGGGAACACATGTAAAAACTACCGGACAGATCGGATTGTTTTTAATAGTTGAGGAGACTGCTGTTGCAGCAGGAGTCAGACGTATTGAAGCCATTACAGGAGAAACGGCTTATAACTATATTCATCAGAACTTTATAGAGCCATTGAAGCAAATTAAGTCGGTTTTGAAAAGATCGTATACTGAAATACCGGAAGCAGTTCAAATATTAACAGACCAAAATTCATTATTAAAAAAACAAATTGAAGAGTTCCAAAAAGAAAAAGCATTAAGCTATAAAGATATTTTGAAATCGAAAATTGTAAATATTAATGGAATACAATTGATAACTGAGAAAGTTGATATTGATATTAATGGTATTAAAGATTTGGCCTATGCAATGAAAAATGAAACTGAGAATTTATTTTTAGTAATCGGAGCAGACGTTGAAGGCAAAGCACACCTTACGGTAATGCTATCAGATTCATTGGTTGCTTCGAAGAACCTCAATGCCTCGATAATAATCCGTGAACTCTCAAAAGAAATAATGGGCGGCGGTGGTGGTCAAAATTATTATGCTACAGCAGGTGGTAAAAATACTGCTGGTTTGGAAAAGGCTTTTGAGAAAGCAAAAGAATTTGTGTCGGGACTTTAATTGATGACAATATTTATGTGTAATTTTAGTTAATATTAATCTGAACCTGAATTAATTTTTACATGAGAAAAAGAATATTGTGTTTTTTTATTTCCCTTTTGCTAATTAATATTGTGGTGGCTCAGGATATTGGTATAGCGGAGTGGAGAGAGCATTTACCGTATAAAAAATGTATTGCTGTTGATTTGGCGGGTTCGAAAGTTTATTGCGCCACTCCTTATAGCGTTTTTTATTATAATACTGATGATAATTCGGTAAATAAACTTACAAAAGTTAATGGGCTTTCAGATGTAAATATTAGTACAATCCGGTATAGTCAGCAATATAAAATGCTGATAATTGCGTATTCTGATGCTAATATTGATTTGATAATGGATGATGGAATAACCAATATTTCTGATATTAAACGGAAACCTATTTTTGGAAATAAGACTATCAATAATATTACTTTTTATGGCGATTATGCTTATCTTTCTTGTGGCTTTGGAATTGTTGTTTTGGATCTGATAAAAAAAGAAATCAAAGATACATACTACATAGGCCCAAATGGAAATGCAATTAATGTCTACGATCTGGCTTGTGATGGAATAAAATTTTATGCGGCAACTGAGAAAGGAATTTATGAAGCAAACTATTCCAATGTGAATTTAGCAAATTATGCCAATTGGGCTCAGGATACGTTGATTTCTGATCGAAACGGAAGTTATAATACTATTGTAGCATTCCAGAATAAAATATTTACAAATCTTTCAATTCCCGGGAATGATCAGGATACGCTTTATATGTTTGACGGTACAAAATGGACAAATTTTGACACATCCAGATCGGGGGATATCTCCAATATTAGAGTTATAAATAATTATATGCTAATCTGTTATAGTAGCAATGTTCTTGCTTATAACTCATCATTAGTTTTGGAAAATGTTGTTTGGAATTATAATCCTGGCACTCCCGAACCGAACTGTGCAGTAATAGATGCTGTGGGTAATTATTGGATTTCAGATAGATCATCGGGGTTGGTTCGTTTTAAGGACTGGACGAGTGAAAAGATTATTCCCAATGGACCGGGTAATACTGATGTTTATTCTATGGCGATTGCAGGCTCCAGTTTGTATGTTGCTCCAGGCGGAGTTAATTCTTCATGGGGTAATGTATGGAATATTGACGGAGTATACTCATTTGTAGGCAATAATTGGTATGTCCTAAAGGAACAAAACCCTGCCTTTGATACTTTATTTGATATTATCTCGGTGGCGATTGATCCTTCTGATTATAATCATGTTTATGCTGCTTCATATGCACGTGGGCTTGTCGAAATCAGAAGCGGTATTATTACAAATATTTATAATCGCAATAACTCTGCTTTAGAAGAACCAAGCAGCTTTTATCATTGGCTTGGTATCAGTGGGTTGGCATTCGATAAAGACAATAATTTGTGGGTGATTAATGCAGGATGTAATGAATTATTAAGAGTTTTTAAACCTGATGGCACTTGGGAGTCATTCAGTATGGTGCCATATTTGAGTCAGGCAAGGGCTGCGGATATTATTATAGATCAAAACGGACAAAAATGGATGGTCCTACCCAGCATAGGAGGGTTGTTGGTTTTTTCAGATAACGGTACACTTAGTGATCATACTGATGATGTCATAAAACTATTGACTACAAGTGTTGGATATGGGAATCTTCCCAGCAGTTCAGTGCTTAGTATTGCTGAAGATCTTGATGGAAAAATTTGGGTAGGGACAGATAAAGGTGTTGCTGTCTTTTATAACCCTGAAAATGTGACCACAGGAGGAAATTATGATGCACAGGTAATAACTATTCTTCAGGATAGTGTCGCCCAACATTTGCTGGAGTTTGAATCTGTAACAGCAATTGCAGTTGATGGTTCCAATAAAAAATGGTTCGGAACTGCCAAAGCCGGTGTATTTTTAATGAGTGATGATGGCCAAACCCAAATTTTACATTTTACTGCTGAGAACAGTCCTTTGTTATCCAATACTATTTCAAGTATTGTGATTGATGATAAAACCGGAGAAGTTTATTTTGGAACTGCCAATGGTATAATATCATATAAATATTATGCGACAAAAGGGGGCGAAACATTCAGTAATGTTTATGCCTATCCGAATCCTGTCCGGGAAGGGTATTCAGGGACTATTGGTATTAAAGGATTAGTGAGAGACGCTACAGTCAAGATTACAGATGTGTCGGGAACTTTGATCTATGAAACGAAATCTGAAGGTGGACAAGCAATTTGGAGTGGAAGGAATTTTAGTGGTGAAAAAGCTAAGACAGGAGTTTATTTTGTTTTTTGCAGCAGTGAAGATGGTACCGAAAAGCTAGTTACTAAAATAATGGTTATTAATTGATTTGAGAAAGCAATTATATGCTTTGTAAAACCCGGGCCATTGTTCTAAAGGTTGTTAAATATTCTGAAACAAGTCTGGTAGTAAAAATGTACACCGAACAGTTCGGTTTGAGATCATTTTTAATTAGAAGTGTTCGCAAAAAGCATCCAAAAAACAGTCCCAACCTTTTTCAGCCCTTAAGTCTTATCGAAATTGTTTTTCTCAATAAAGGAAACACAGGTCTCGTCATTCCAAAAGAGGTTACTTCTTTGTATCATTTCAAAGCGATTCCTTTTGATGTAATTAAAAGTTCGATGATCCTTTTTTTGAATGAATTGATTTATCGGTCGATTCGGGAGGAGGAACATAATCAGGAATTTTTTGAGTTTTTGTTCGATAGTGTGATTTATTTCGACACTACTGAAACAAAGATTTCGAACGCTCACATAATTTTTGCTCTTCAGCTAACAAAGCATTTGGGTTTTTTTCCTTATGGTGAATTTTCTTCGGGAAGTCCTTATTTTCTGCTTCGCGAAGGTACTTTCAATAAGTTTACTCCCGAAAATGATTTCTATCTCAACCAAAGCGAATCGGAGTTATTGGATGCGTTACTCAAAATCAGTATTGAGGATTCTCATACGCTTGAATTATCTTCTGCCAAACGAAAAAGAATACTTGAGATCATTATTCTGTATTATCAGCTCCATCTGATCGGGTTCGGAGATATAAAATCTTTAGAAGTGTTATCTCAACTCTTCCATTCTTAATTTACTTTTTTAGTATCTTTGAACATATTATAAAATCATGGATTCATATAAATTCTATCTCGCTGGTAATTTTACCGATTCGGAGCAAAAAATCCAGATCAGAAATTCATATTCCAACGAGGATTTTGCAGAAGTTGCTTTAGCTTCACAACATCATCTTGAAATTGCGATTACAGAGGCAAAAAAGGTTGAAAAACAATTGGCTTTAATGCCTTCATTTCAACGCTATGATATACTAATGCATATTGCAGAACTCATAAAATCAGAACGGGATTCGTTTGCCCGTGTGTTGAGTAATGAAGCCTGTAAACCTTTGAAATTGGCTCTTGGAGAAGTTGACAGAGCCATACAGACATTTATTGTTGCTGCAGAAGAATCCAAAAGGCTGCCGATGGAATATCTGAGTGTTGACTGGACAAATGCCGGAGCAGGGAAAGAAGGTTGGGTTAAGTACTTTCCAATTGGATTAGTGGCAGGGATTTCACCTTTTAATTTCCCGTTAAATCTTGCGGTGCATAAAATAGCCCCGGCTATTGCTGCCGGATGCCCCATCATTCTGAAACCATCTTCCTCAACACCGCTTTCAACTTTGGAATTAGCCAGAATCATAGATAAAGCCAATTTGCCGAAGGGAGCGCTTTCGGTATTGCCCATGGATCGAAAAACCGGAAACCTGCTTGTTACGGATGAGCGTTTTAAGCTGCTCACTTTTACAGGCTCCCCCGAAGTTGGCTGGAAAATGAAAGCCGATGCCGGTAAGAAAAAAGTTGTTTTGGAATTAGGTGGAAATGCAGGTGTGATAATAACCGAAACTGCCGATATTGATAAAGCGGTCGGGAAATGCGTTGCAGGCGGTTTTGCTTATGCCGGACAGGTATGCATCCACACGCAAAGGATTTTTGTGCACCGCAGTATCTTTAATGATTTTACAAACCGCTTCGTTGAAAAGACCAAACTGTTAAAGTCCGGTCCTTCATCAGATATGGAAACAGATATCTCAGCTTTGATCGATGAGAAGAATGCCGAAAGGGTGGAACGGTGGGTGGAAGAAGCCATGAAAGGCGGTGCCAGACTTTTGTGCGGAGGAAAACGCAGAGGCGCTTTTTTCGAACCTACTATTCTGACATCGACCAAAAAAGAAATGAACGTTTGTTGTTGCGAAATTTTCGGACCGGTGGTTGTTGTTGAACCTTATGATGATTTCCACTCTGCCGTGGATGAGATCAACAACAGTCGTTATGGATTGCAGGCCGGTGTTTTCACCGACAGCATTACTGAAATGGATCATGCTTTCAATACTATTGAAGTAGGCGGGCTGATGATCAATGAAGTTCCTACTTTCAGGATGGACCATACTCCTTACGGAGGCGTTAAAGATTCGGGTATGGGCAGGGAAGGCGTGAAATATGCTATGCTCGATATGCTGGAGCCCCGCTTGTTGGTGAAAGGCTGATCAGAATTAAATCTTTTTCAGTTCGATCAGCAGAAGAGACCCCAAAGGGAAACCCCATTTCCGGTGAGGTATGGCAGACGATATCTTTTCGGCAAGTTTATACGAAAAAACAGCAATGTAGGGCGTTATGAAATGAGTGGTTGTTTTATAATCAAACTGAAACATGGTCTGCATATTTTCGACGATGGCGTTTAGCTTTTTTCGGGTGCTGAAATAGTTGAAATGAGTGATGTGCTGTTCTTCGTATTTTACATCCGAGATCCTGTTGAGCAGAAACTCCTGCAGGGGCCATAAGCTTAAATAATTGGGCGTGGTTATTATGAGCTTGCCACCCGTTTTTAGTTTGCGGTAGGCCAGTTTCAACAGGTCGTTGATCTCAGTGGAATTCAAATGTTCGATGACTTCGATGATGGTGATGTAATCAAATTGAGCATCATCAACAAATGCAATTTCCTTTAAATTATCGATTAGGTAGAACTTTCGGAATGCAGTTGCATAGTGCCGGTTGGCAAAGTCAATTTGTTCTTTCAGTATATCGACACCTATCTGTTGCGAAATTTGGCTTTGAGGTATCATGCTGAGAAAGGTTCCCGAAAAGCAACCGATATCCAGTATTGCCCCCTGAGGTTTTTCGAAACTATCGATCACGCGTTTGAATTTCTGATTGTGCCAAAAACTTCGGATGCCCCTGCGCTTTTTTGCAATTTCATCGTAAAACCCCAAGGGAATTTTATTGTAATCGAAAGCTGCGTTCGTTTCTTTCATTTTCTTTTGATCAGCATAATTACAGTAACGATCAATCCAATCAAAAACAACGGAAAGATAACATAGAGGTAGGAGGGGCGGTATATAATATCGGCTTCACCCGTTAAGTTATCCGGTATTATGGTCAGCAAACCTTCTTTTTCATAAACTTTAAGGTTCTTATCATTGGTTTTCCAGCCCAGCAAATAGTTGGTGTTGAACTGAATTTCCGACAAGGTATCGAGCGCATACCGGATATGTATTTTGCCCGGAGTATAGGATTCCATAACAGCTTTGCCTCTGCCTTTGGTCAGGTAGATCTCGCCTTTGTAGGTGGAATCATCCACAGATTTAATATCACCATGCACCGGCGCGGGTTCGCCCGAATCTTTCGCCCCGGTATTTTTATCAAAGTAATGCCTGAAATCGAAGCCCCAATCTGCGGAGGCCCGTGCAACGGTCTTGTCGATAGTAGTGCTGGTGATCATTTTGCTGAACATATCAGTTCGGCATGTGCTGTCGTCGAACGAGAAAACGCGGTAGAAAGGATAACTGGAAACAAACAGCGATTCAACGATCAGGAAAATGATGATGGGATAGAAAAATGCGGGCCGGAGCCGGGTTTTGAAATGATCGAGGGCGAAGCACAGCAGCACCGCAAAAATCAGGTAGGAAATGATGAACAGGCGCGACTGAACATGGGCATTGTTCACCACGGGTATTTTTTGAAACAAATGCCAGGGATTGAGCTGCGAAAACCATCCCGAACCAACCCAAAAGAAGAAAACGGCGATCAACAAATAGGGGATGAATTTCCGTTTTCGGGTGACGACCAGAAAAACTGCGATCAATATCAGCGCCAATGCTCCCATATAAACCCCGATCTCGTGAAACTTGAACGGCAGCGTGATGCCGTCGACTTCTTTCATAATATCCTGAAAGGGATCGAACAGGCAATGGAGCAGATAGATGAACGGAAAGCGGACAAATTCCAACACCGGCGTCCGCGATCTTTGTTGCATCAGAAAAGGAAGCAGCTTGGCCGACGAAAGCGAAATAAATATAAAAAGGCTTATCAGAGTGGTTTTCCACTGGGTAAACAGCGAGCGGGCAAAGCGGCCGGGACGCAGTTGGTTGGTGCAAACCACTATGGCAAAAACCAGCAGGAGGTTGGTAAATATAAATGCATAAATGGCGCCGTCGAGCAGGTAAAAGGCGTTGAGCAGTGCGTAATATATTTTGAAGTTCTTTTCCTGTATCCTTAATATATAATAGAATGCCAGGCCGATGAGCATGAACGAACCAAACACAATGTGTCCTTCGGAAAAATGCAGGGTGAACCACGAGGCATGGATGAAAACGATGCTTCCCGCCACGGCAATGTTTTTCGAGATGTTCAAATGCCGCATTAATTTATAGAAGCCGAATGAACCGACGATGCCCAGTGTGATGAGTGCAAACAGGTTGGCATAAGGCGCCGTAAACAAAATATCGTAGATGCCCAGTGGGCTGAAAACCCGCGATTGCGGGTTGGCCAGCACATCAATTCCTCCCAGCGCCCAGGGATTGTGAATGGGAAATACATGATAGTGCCAAACCGACGAATGAACCACCAGACTGATGGTGTTGAAATAGCCCCAATCGCGAACCAAACAGGTGCGGCCTATTTTGATGAGCGGGATCAGAAAGGGCGTGATACCCGAGATGAAAAGAATGATATAGCGCAACAGGTCTTTTTTCTGCTCAGCGTCTATTTTATGAAATCGTTTTTGCATGAATGCATTCTTTTTCTCTGCTCAAAAATACGATTTAATTTTAAATGGGAGGGTGGGGAATTCAGAATTCAGAACGGCGATTGGTGATTAGTGATTGGTGATTTGGAGGGTGGGGCGAGGGAGGGGAAGGATGCGGCAAAACCTTTAAGTCCAAAGATAAATCATAAACGTATAATATATTGCCCACGAAAACCAGTCAGACCAAGCCAGCTTCCGTTCATCAAATAACGATTTGCTACCAAACATTACCGTTTCTAATTTTCTTTTAAAAAGAATTAGGTTTAAGAATCGTAAGACTTGAAAAAGTCCGATAAGCAATAACGTATATTTCAGTGATATGCCTGCAAATCCACGTTCATAGTGAAGCTGTGGTTTAAATTGGAATGAATACCAAAAAAACAGATGGAAAATTCCAATTAGAACCCAAATAATGACTAAATAACCATTTCGAAATCCCCGATAAAATATTGAATAAATTGAAACCTGACTGAAAATAACATAACCCAAAATAATTATTTTGTTATAATTAAAATTTGGATTTAAACTAGTATTAATGAATAGCAGAAATGTTAGTACAACATAAACAATTATTAATATTAGGTCAGTTTTCTTGGGTTTATTAAATGTTATGAATTTCATTTGTCTTTGCCTAACATACTCTCTCCAAAAATACAAATTAATTCCAAACCCAAATCTTTTTTAGCGATTGGTGATTTGAAGGCTTGGGAGGGGGAGGCTTACCGAATGCATCTGCAATTAATAATTTTCTATAATGTCGTCCCTATGGGACTTTATTTCTTGAACGGTTTTTTTGCTACCAGAATGCCGTTCCTACGGAACTTTAAAAGCGTATTATGTGTATTGAAAACGCAGAACTGTGGTGCAATGTTATTCAGTCCTGTAAGGACGGCAGTATGGTAGTATAGAAACAAGCTGTGATACAAGTCCCATAGGGACGACATTTTTACTTCCGGTTTCGGTCTTCGACTTGTACCTTTTAACTTTGTCAACAGCCTTGAGCCATAACTTCCGGCAATAGCGAGAACCGGGTTTGCAGGGAATGTTCCCCGTCACATGCTGAATATTCCACGGCCCACACTGAATATTCCACGGCCCGCATGGAATATTCCTCGGCCCACACTGAATGTTCCACGGCCCGCATGGAATATTCCACGGCCCACACTGAATGTTCCACGGCCCACACTGAATGTTCCTCGGCCCATACGGAATGTTCCTCGGCCCACACTGAATGTTCCTCGGCCCACATTGAATATTCCTCGGCCCACACTGAATGTTCCTCGGCCCACACTGAATGTTCCTCGGCCCACACTGAATATTCCTCGGCCCATGCGGTTTGTTCCTCGGCCCGCACGGAAATGATTTTTTTCATACAATTTCAAAATAAAATTCAATTTAAATACGATAATAATCAAATAATTATGAATTGAATCCTAAAAAAATGAAAATAATTACAATGTCGGCCATGAAGTAGTTTTCAGAATTTAGTTTGGAAAAATAGAATAATGGAATATTTTTTTGTGTTTGATTAATTTGTAATTTTGGAGTAAGAAAGTATTATCTACTTTAGTGTTAAATCAACCAATTAGGGTTATATGAAAAAAATTAGGGTTATTGTAAGCTTCCCCTTTTTTATGACCATTCAAAATTAGAGTTTTTATTTAAATTTTCATTGCAATATTCCATCGGCGTTTTGTTATTTAAAGCCATATGAGGCCTTTTATAGTTATAATCCATTTTCCATTTTGTGGTTAA
>CAIWKO010000036.1 GCA_903913285.1 uncultured Bacteroidales bacterium
AACTGCCAACGGTGCAACTAATTTTATTTGGTCTCCATCTGCAGGGCTGAATATTTCTACAGGTCCTGTAGTTATCGCAAACCCTGTTACAAGCACTATATATACCGTCACAGGATCAAATTCCGATGGGTGTATGGGCGTTAATACAGTTTCCGTTAATTATTACGATTCAACGGCTGTCAGCATCTTTGCTATACCCGACAATGGATGTATACCGCTTGATGTCACTTTTAATTATGTACCAGCCTCTATTATTGCCGATTCAACCTGGCACTGGTATTTCGATGATGCTTCAAGCGGAAATAATACATCGCAGGATTCTGTCGGTCATCATTATTATCAGCAGGCAGGTAATTATATGATTACATTTTCAGCTTTGGACATACACGGATGCCATATCACTGCAATAACAACTGTTAATGGATATCCTGTACCCAATGCAGATTTTTATTATAATCCCGGATTAGGTATTGCAGATATTGAAGCCATTAATTTTGCGGATATTTCTACTAATGCATATTATTGGTTATGGGATTTCGGAGATCCGGCTTCAAACAACGATAATAATTCCAATCTGGTAAATCCAACTCACATGTATGCCGATTCGGGTTCTTACACCGTACAACTTATCGTTATTTCTAACCATAACTGCAGCGATACTGCCTATCATATTATTGAGGTCGATCCGGGTATGATCATATGGGTGCCCAATGCTTTCACCCCGAACAGTGATAACAAGAATGATGTCTTCAAACCTGTTATTACAGGAATCGACAGATCTACCTATCAGCTGTTGATCTACGATAGGTGGGGAAAACAGGTATTCGTTTCCAATAATCTCGATCTGGGTTGGGATGGTACAATGAATGGCAAAAATTTCGAAATGGGAGTATATACTTATATTATCACCTTTAACGAATATGACGGTGTTAAGCATAAATATGTCGGGGCAGTTACGCTTATCAGATAAATATAATATTATCGAAGTCTTAAAGAGATAGTGTTATAGAAAGAGGAAGAAGAGTTAAATAACTTTGAGTAAAGCTATTCAAAGCCTATTATTTCCCGGTTATCCAGTTTGTTATCTTTTCACAATCAGGCTTTTCAGCAGGGGCAACCTCGCCAACAAGGTTTCCTTTTTCGTCTACCATATACTTCTGAAAATTCCATTTGATCTTGGAATCCATTACTCCATTCATTGTTTTTGTAGTGAGCCATTTGTAAATCGGATCGATATCATCACCTTTTACCGATATCTTAGACATCATCGGGAAAGTAACCCCATAATTGGCAGTACAGAATTCTTTTATCTCTGCATTTGTACCCGGTTCCTGACTTAGGAAGTTATTCGCAGGAAATCCAATGATAATAAATTTTTTACCCCCATATTTTTTGTACAAAACTTCGAGATCTTTATATTGAGGTGTGTTGCCGCATTTAGAGGCCGTGTTTACGATCAGTACTTTTTTTCCAATTAGTGATGAAAATAAAAAATCTTCACCCGTTATCGTTTTAGTTTTTAGATCGTAGAATCCATTTTTGTTCTGTGCTGATATCATTCCTGAAAACAGGAAAATAATTCCAAACAGTATGTTCTTTTTCATGATCTTTAGTAATTAGTATTATTATTAAAAACTTTTAATTTTTTATTTATTGTAATGCATATATACAAAGTTACAAAAAATGAGGAAAAATTGCAAGTTTTATTTTAGCCTTCCTGAATTATTAAACTTTCATCTTTCCTAAATTAAATGTACCTTTGCCGAAATTTATCTTTAGACTATAATTTCTTAATGATTACCCGCAGAATACTCAGAATAAAGGTGATGCAAGCCCTATACGCGTTCTTTCAATCTGGTTCGGAACGAGTTGATATTGCCGAAAAAAACCTGTTGAAAAACATCAATGCCATATACGACCTCTATATCTACCAGATATCGTATCTGCTCGAAATTGTTGATTTTGCCCGCGAAAACATCGAAAATTCGAAAAACAAATATTTTCCAACACAGGAAGAGACGAATCCCAATACCCGATTTGTTGATAATTATTTAATTCGGATATTAGAAAGCAATCCTGATTATATTCGCAAACGTGATGCTTTGAAAATTAATTGGGCCGATCAGAAAGATATGATACGCAGAAATTATCTGCAGATCAGAGAAACAGATTTTTTTACAGACTATTTGAAATTTCCTGAAACAACAGATGAAATGGATATGAATGTGCTGGAAGCTATCATCGATAGATTTATTACCGATAATGAAGAGCTTCAGCAATATTTTGAAGAGATGAACGTTTTTTGGGCTGACGATTTTGATATAGCTTGCTTTATGCTGGCAAAAACCATCAAACAGTTCAAGCATACAAACGATACGATAAATTTCTTGCCTAAACTGTTTGGAAATGGAAGCGAAAGCGATGAAAAAGAGGAAAATAAGTTTATTTCTGATCTGTTCTGCAAAACCATTATCCATAGAGCAGAATTTGATGATATGATTGAATCGAAGGTAGATAATTGGGAAATTGACCGTATTGCTTTGATGGATTCGTTGCTGCTGAAAATGGCGATTACTGAGTTCGTTGATTTTTCAACAATACCTACTAAAGTAACCATTAACGAGTATATTGATATATCAAAAATGTACAGCACTCCAAAAAGTAAGATATTTATAAACGGACTTTTAGATAAGATACTTTTTGATCTGATGGAGAAAAAGAAAATTAAAAAAACGGGTAGGGGACTAATTGGATAAAAGGATTAATAATAAATCAAAGAGCTAAAATAATAACCTTTCAAGTTTTTTTGTAATTTTGTAAAAAAACAATAATGAAAAAGATCACCTATATATTTGCAGTATTAATGCTTTTTTTTGCAGCTTGTGGCAACTCATCCGATAATATTTTAAGTACAGATTTGGTAAATAACCCGAATTCAGCTAACGGAAATATTGATATGAGCAAGTTGCCCAAGTTTGAGTTTCAGTCGGAAGAGCATGATTTTGGTAAAATTCAACAAGGCGAAAAAGTGTCGTATGTGTTTAAATTTAAAAATGTTGGCAAATCAGACTTGATCATTTCCGATGCAAAAGCTTCATGCGGCTGTACAGTTGCTGATTATCCAAAGACTCCCGTAAAACCGGGTGTTGAAGGCGAGATAAGTGTGTCATTTAATAGTGAAGGCAAAAAAGGAATTCAGAATAAAACGGTTACTTTACTTGCAAATACACAACCCAATTCAAAAGTTATTACAATTAAAGCTGAAATAATAGTAAACGCAAACAATTAAAAAAAAACAATATGAATTTAATGAATGTTTTATTGATGGCTTCTCAGGGCGGAACCCCAGGTAGCGGCGGAAGTAGTGCAGTGAGCACTATTGTCATGATGGTCTTGATCGTTGTGGTATTCTATTTTTTCTTTATCCGTCCACAAACTAAGAAAAATAAAGAACTGAAAAAATTTAGAGAAGGCTTGAAAAAAGGTGATAAAGTTATCACTGCAGGTGGAGTTCACGGAAAGATACTGGAAGTGAATGAAACTACTGTAATAATGGAAACCGAAGGTCAAGGCAGACTGAAAGTTGAAAAAATGTCGGTTTCTTCAATAATCTCGAGCGGAGAATAATATATTTTTTACTTTAACTAAATCATATTAAAATTGACATCAGGAAATACAGACGTTACTCTTGATGAACAAACAGTTAAACCTAAGCTTAATAATCAGAAACTTATGCTTTTTGTTTTATGCTTATTTATTTCTGTTATTATGTGGTTTTTAATAAGGTTATCTAAAGATTATACCCAATTAGTTCGATTTACTGTTACATACAAGGGGTTGCAAGCAGATAAAATACTTTTAGCTTCGACCGATACAGTATTTTATGCAAATATTCAAACCAAGGGCTATAATCTTCTATTAAGTAATATCTATAATCTCCCTCACAAGTTTGAAATAGACCTTTCGCAGTATAATCCAAAGCTAAACGGGAGTAATTTTGAAATAAACATTGAAACCGGCACACTTCATGATGCAATAAGCACCGATTTCAAAGCTAAAGATAAAATAGTTTCTGTTTTACCTGTTACAATGAAAGTGATGCTCGAAAAAGCCTTTACAAAAAAGGTTCCTGTTATTATTGATGCAGATATCACTTACGCCACACAATATAATTTGAACCATCAAATCTATTATGACCCAGACTCGGTTACCATCACTGGAGATCAACAACTAATAAAATCGGTTGATTATATTAAAACTGAGAAGAAATCAATAACAAATTTATCATCAAATACAATAATTAGTTTAAAACTGGTTAATGATTTTGATAAATTAAACATTAGATATTCAAGTAACTATGTTAAAATATTTATACCTATAGTTCAATATACAGAAGAATCCGTAGAAACGAATATTCAGCTTGATTCATTAAAAGAAAATTATAAGATTACCACCTTCCCAGACAAAGTGAAGGTTTACTTCTTTGTTAATTTGCCCGATTATCAAAAAATAAAAGCAGATTCGTTTTCTACTGCTATAAATGCCACAGAAATCATCAATTCGAAAAACAATCTGACGAAAGTATACGTGAAGCATGCACCATCTTTTGTAAAGGTTCAGCGTATAGAACCAGAATTTGTGGAATATCTAATTCATAAATAATGAAAAAGGTTGGTCTTACAGGCGGAATCGGTACCGGCAAATCTATAGTGTCACGGGTATTTTCAGAACTAGGAATATCAGTATTTTATTCTGATAATGAAGCAAAAAAAGCATATTTGGATGATATGGTTTTGCTCAAAGTAAGGGATATGTTTGGAGACAGTGTTTTTGAACAAGAAACACTTAACATTGAGAAGCTAGCAACAATTGTTTTTGCAAACAATGATAGTTTAACAAAGCTAAATAATATTATTCATCCTTTTACGATGGACTTATACGATGAATGGATTGATCAGCATAAAGAAGATGTTTATACTATTATGGAATCGGCAATAATTTTCGAAGCAGAAATTCACAAGCAATTTGATAAGATAATTACCGTTAATGCACCAATAGAAATTTGTATAAAAAGAGTGATGGAAAGAGATAATATATCGAAAGAATCTGTTTTACAACGAATGGAATCTCAGTTTGCTACTAACTTTAACACAGAAAAGTCTGATTTTGTAATAATTAATGATGATAAAACATTGATATTACAGCAGGTACTTGACATTCACAATACATTGATTTTTTAAAATACAGTTATGAAAAGAAGACTTTTTACTTTACTATTTGTTTTAATAACAATTTCCGGATTTTCACAGGATCTTGCTGACATACAACTTCCCAAACCAAATATGGAAGGCGGTAAGCCACTGATGGAAGCATTGAAGAATCGCCAGACACGTCGTGAATTTTCGGATAAAGAACTAACCCAACAACAATTATCTGATTTGTTGTGGGCTGCATTTGGCATCAACCGTCCCGAAAGCGGAAAAAGAACAGCTCCATCAGCAGTTAACTGGCAGGAAACGATAGTTTATGTTTGCTTGAAAACAGGAGTATATTCTTATGATGCAAAAAATAATCTTTTGAAAGCTATTAATAAAGAAGACTCTCGAAGTAAGATGGGAGCACAGGGATTTGTGGGGGATGCCCCTGTGGTTTTGGTATATGTATCTGATTATTCGCAGATGGGTGTTTTAGCAACCAAAGATGATAAAGATTTTTATGGCACAGTTGATGTAGGATATATCAGCCAAAATGTTTATCTGTATTGTTCTTCAGAAAATCTTGCGACGGTTGTATTAGGTATGATAGACCGAGACAAAATTGCAAAAATTTTGAATCTAGGCAATAATCAGAAAGTTATACTGACGCAATGTGTCGGAAATCCTAAATAAATTCTTAAGGAAACCTATTCCACTGAAGAATCTTTTTCTTTTTTACCGGCTGTTTTCTTTGAAACGATCTTTACTTCGATCTCTTCTTTTTTAGTGTCGTAATCAACAGTAATTACATCGCCTTCATGAAGTTTTGATTTTATGATCTCTTCAGCTAATGCATCTTCAATATACTTCTGAATGGCTCTTTTTAACGGACGTGCACCAAAATTCGGGTCCCAACCCTTATCAATAATAAAATCTTTGGCTTTCGTCAGTACTTTGAGTTTATAACCAAGCAATTTGATACGGTCTTCAACTGCAGAAAGTTCGATATCGATAATTTTATGGATATCTTCGCGTTTGATGTCGTCAAAAACAATCACATCGTCAATTCTATTTAAAAATTCAGGTGCAAATGCTTTTTTTAGTGCATTTTCGATAATGCTTTTTGCATAACCTGATTTGTTTGACTCTTTTGCGGCAGTTTGAAATCCAACACCCTGCCCGAATTCTTTTAATTGGCGCGACCCTATGTTCGATGTCATAATAACGATACTATTCTTGAAATCGATCTTACGACCAAAACTATCTGTCAGCAATCCGTCGTCAAGTACTTGTAGCAATAAGTGGAAAACATCTGGATGAGCTTTTTCAATTTCATCGAGTAGTATAACAGAATAGGGCTTACGCCGGATCTTTTCGGTCAGTTGACCACCTTCTTCATATCCTACATATCCCGGAGGCGCTCCGATGAGACGGGAGACAGCAAATTTTTCCATGTATTCGCTCATATCGATCCGAATTAATGCATCATCCGAATCGAATAAGTATTTCGATAGTACTTTAGCCAAATATGTTTTTCCAACACCTGTAGGACCGAGGAAAATGAATGTGCCGATAGGCTTGTTCGGATCTTTAAGGCCTGCCCGGTTTCGACGAATGGCTTTAACGACTTTTTTAATTGCATCATCTTGACCGATAACACGAAGCTGCAATTCGTTTTCCATGTTAATCAACCGATTGCTTTCATTTTGAGCAATACGTTGCATAGGAACTCCAGTCATCATAGCAACAACAGCAGCAACATCATCTTCGCTAACTTGTTCAAGATTCATTTGGCTCTCGTTGAGCCATTTTTGTTTTGCCTCTTCCAATTGGTTCTGGAACGTACGTTCATTATCGCGAAGCGTAGCAGCCTCTTCGTATTGTTGACTTTCTATTGCTTTACGTTTTGATTGACGAACTTCTTCGATCTTACCCTCAATTTTAATGATATTTTCCGGAACATGTATATTGGTAATATGAACACGGGCACCGGCTTCGTCCAAAGCATCAATGGCTTTATCGGGCAAGCACCGATCGCTGATATAACGAGCCGTTAAACTTACACAAGCCTTTATTGCATCATCAGAGTACTTTACAAGATGATGTTTTTCGTATTTTTCTTTAATTTTATAAAGAATTTCAATAGTTTCTTCAGGACTGGTGGGTTCTACCAAAACTTTTTGAAAACGTCTTTCTAAAGCCCCATCTTTTTCTATATATTGGCGATACTCATCGAGCGTCGTTGCACCTATACATTGAATATCTCCTCTTGATAAAGCAGGCTTAAACATGTTTGAAGCATCAAGAGACCCTGAGGCACCACCTGCACCAACAATCGTGTGAATTTCGTCAATGAAAATAATTATATCATCGTTTTTTTCCAGTTCATTCAGAACTGCTTTCATACGTTCTTCGAATTGTCCGCGATATTTAGTTCCTGCAACGATAGAAGCAAGGTCAAGCGTAACGATTCGTTTATCAAATAATGCACGGGATACTTTTCTTTGAACAATCCGTAATGCCAAACCCTCAGCAATAGCTGTTTTCCCAACACCTGCTTCACCTATTAATACAGGATTGTTTTTCTTTCTACGACTTAATATCTGAGCTATACGTTCCAGTTCCTTTTCCCGGCCAACAACAGGATCCAAACGATCTTCTTCAGCCAGCTTTGTCAAATCCCGGCCAAAATTATCAAGAACAGGAGTTTTTGATTTTGAGTCGGTAGATTTTTTTATTTCGCCACCAAAAGGACCATCATCAGCTTCTTCATTACCTGAACTACCTGGAATTTCATCTTTAGGATCAAATAAGTTTTCATGCCCATCTGAGATCATGTTTTTTAACTCTGATTTGACGGATTCATAATTGACGCCATATTTATTCAGGGTTTTTGTAACTAAGTTTTCTTCATCTTTAAGTATTGCCAACAAAAGATGCTCAGTACTTATTAATTCAACTTTAAAAGATTGCGCTTCGAGGTATGTGAATTTTAATATTTTTTCAGATTGTTTGTTTAAAGGTATATTCTGAATATTTCGATCGAGCTCATTATCCTTTTTAATAGTTCTTTCTATTGAACGACGAATATTATCCAGATCAATAGTTAAAATGCTGAGAATTTTAACTGCCAATCCTTCGCCTTCACGAATTAACCCTAAAAATAAATGTTCGATGCCAATATAATCGTTTCCTAAACGAATTGCTTCTTCTTTGCTGAATGTAAAAACATCCTTTACACGTTGAGAGAATTTTGCTTCCATACTACTTTATATATCTGTCTATAATTTAGTCAAAATTACGAAAAAAAAATGACTTGTCAAAAATACTTACAAACCAATATAACGCAATAAAGGACAAGCTTATTTTTCAACATGAATTTGTTAGTAATAAAATCAAAAAAATAGTGTCCGGTTTGGAAAAAAAGTAGTAATTTCGTTAAAGTATTATTATTTATAATTATCTAAAAATGAAGTATTTACAGATATGAGTGATTTCGATAAAATTATTAAAGTAAACATTGAAGACCAGATGAAAACAGCTTACATTGATTATTCAATGTCAGTGATTGTTTCAAGAGCATTGCCGGATATTAGAGATGGCTTAAAACCTGTTCACCGTAGGGTTTTATTTGGTATGCATGATTTGGGGATTATGGCTAATAAGCCCTATAAAAAATCAGCTAGAATCGTGGGGGAAGTTCTTGGTAAGTATCATCCACATGGCGATACATCTGTTTATGATGCAATGGTTCGTATGGCTCAGGAATGGTCGTTACGATATCCATTAATAGACGGACAAGGTAACTTTGGTTCTATTGATGGAGACAGCCCTGCTGCTATGCGTTATACAGAAGCAAGGTTTCAGAAGATTGCTGAAGAAATGTTGGCTGATATTGAAAAAAATACAGTTGATTTTAGATTGAACTTTGATGATACCCTTGAAGAACCAACAGTTCTTCCGGCAAAATTTCCCAACCTATTAGTAAACGGAGCATCAGGAATTGCTGTGGGTATGGCAACCAATATGCCTCCTCATAACTTAACAGAAGTAATTGACGGAATTATTGCATACATTGATAATAACGAAATTACGATACCTGAATTGATGAAGTTTATTAAAGCTCCTGATTTTCCTACAGGTGGGATTATATATGGTTATGAAGGGGTTCGTGATGCATTTGAAACCGGACGTGGAAGAATTGTTATGAGGGGCGAAGTTCTGATTGAAGAAGAGAATGGACGAGAAAATTTAATAATAACTTCTATTCCTTATCAGGTAAACAAGGCAGAAATGATCAAGAAAACTGCTGATTTAATTAATGATAAGAAAATTGATGGAATCTCCGAAATTCGTGATGAATCTGATAAAAGTGGTATTCGTATTGTTTATGAATTAAAAAAAGATACTATATCAAATGTAGTTCTAAATAAGCTATATCAACAAACTGCTTTACAATCTTCATTTAGTGTTAATAACATAGCTTTAGTTAAAGGTCGCCCAATGTTATTGAACCTGAAAGGGCTTATTACTCATTTTGTTAATCATCGCCATGATGTTGTTGTCAGGAGAACACAATATGATCTTGAGCAAGCTGAAAAACGCGCACATATTTTAGAAGGTTTGCTTATTGCACTTGACCATATTGATGAAGTAATAGCTGTGATCCGTGCTTCGAAAACCGTTGAAGAAGCACGAACCGGATTAATGGAAAAATTTGAGTTGAGCGAAATTCAAGCCCGGGCAATTGTTGATATGCGCTTAAGAGCATTAGTAGGTTTGGAACGTGAAAATTTGCAGAATGAGTATAATGAGTTGTTGAAACTTATCGAATATTTGAAAAGCGTTTTGGCCGATGTTAATCTTAGAATGCAAATTATCAAAACGGAACTTCTTGAAATTAAAGAAAAATATGGTGATGAACCTAAAACAGACATAGTTTATGCTTCTACTGATTTTAAAATTGAAGATACTATTGCTGATGAACAGGTTGTTGTTACGATATCGCATATGGGCTATATTAAGCGTACACCTTTGATTGAATATAAACGCCAAAACAGGGGAGGACGCGGTTCGAAAGGCTCTAATATTCGGGATGAAGATTTTCTGGAATACCTTTTTGTAGCAACGATGCACAATTACATGTTGTTATTTACCGAAAAAGGAAAGTGTTTCTGGCTAAGAGTTTTTGAAATACCAGAAGGAACAAAAACCTCAAAAGGTCGTGCAATTCAAAATCTGATAAATATTCCTCCGGATGATAAAGTAAAAGCATTTTTGAACCTAAAAGATATTACTGATAAAGAATATGTTCAGAATAATTTTATAATACTTTGCACTCAAAAAGGGATTATTAAAAAAACTACTTTGGAGGCATATTCACGTCCTCGTCAAAATGGGATAAATGCTATTACTGTCCGTGATGGAGATGAATTGTTGCAGGCTAAAATGACTAATGGCACTAACGAAATCCTCATGGCATTAAAATCAGGAAGAGCTATACGCTTTAATGAATCAAAGGTAAGGCCAATGGGTAGAAACGCAGCAGGTGTGCGTGGTGTGAGATTGGCTAACGAACAGGATGAAGTAGTTGGAATGATTTGTTTAGAAAATGATTCATATAATATTCTGGTTGTTTCTGAAAATGGGTATGGAAAGCGATCTAAATTAGAAGATTACAGAGTAACAAATAGGGGAGGTAAAGGAGTTAAAACTATTAATATTACTCCTAAAACAGGTAATCTTATTTCGATTTCGAATGTTACAGATAATCATGATCTTATGATTATTAATAAATCAGGTATAATAATCAGAATGGCTGTTCAGAATTTGAGAGTAATGGGTAGGGCAACCCAAGGTGTTCGTTTAATTGATTTAAGAGATGATTCTATTGCTGCTGTGACTAAGGTTGAAGTTGAAATTGAAGAGGATGAACTTGACGAAGAAATTGAAATTGACAATGAATCAAGGGATACTTCATTAATTAAAAACGAAACATACTCAATATCAAAAGATGAAATATCAGACGAATTAATGAAGAATTACCATGAAGATGAGGATGAAGAAACAAAATCAAAGGAAGATGATGACTCTTTAGATTCTGATAAATAATTTGTGGCAAAGAAGTTGTTTAATAAAAAAAAAATTATTTTTGTAAAATTATTAAAAAAAATATAAAAATGAAAAAATTAGCATTAAGCATTGTTGCAATATGGATTTCAACATTAGCATTTTCACAAACTACAAAAGTTGTAAGTGCCTTTAATTATCTTAGAAATGGCCAACTTGAAAAAGCAAAAACAAATATTGATGATGCAAGTATTAATGACCAAACAAAAGGTCAGGCAAAAACTTGGTTTTATCGTGGAAATATTTATTTAAGTATTTATTTAACTAAAGAACCTAAATACAAGGTTTTAGATACTAATGCTCTGGAAGTTTCTTATAATTCTTATCAAAAAGCAATTCAAATAGACCCTCAAATATCAAACGATGCTTTGGTTCCACCATCACCAATGATGGGCTTATATATTATTGGGGAACAATATTATAATCAAGGTGTGGATTTGTATAATAAAAAGGACTATACAAATGCACTTACTAAATTTGATTTGACAAAAAAAATTAATGGAATTTTTGGTGCAAAAGATTCTGTTGCTACTTTTAATGCTGCACTTTGTGCAATACAGTTAAAGGATAATAAGAAGGCCAAATCTTATTTTGAAGATCTTGTCAAAATGAGTTATAAACAACCTCAAGTGTATACACAATTAGCAAATATTTATAAAACAGATGGCGATACTACTAAAGCTGCTATTACTATTGGTAAAGGGCGTAAGATATTTCCTTCAGATTTAAATCTTATTATTTCTGAAATAAACTTATATTTAGCTAAAGGTAAAACAAAAGAAGCTCAAGATTTATTAGATCTGGCTGTTTCTAAAGATCCTAATAATGCTTCATTACATTTTGCTATTGGTGTTAATATGGATGAGTTTGGTAATTTTGATCAAGCTGAAAAATCGTATAAAAGAGCTATTGAACTTAAGCCTGATTATTTTGATGCATTTTACAATTTAGGTGCATTATACATCAATACATACTTATCTGTTAAAAAGGAGGCTGATAAATTACCAATTACAGAAACACAAAAATATGATGAGTTAAATGCGAAAGCAACTAAATTGTTAGATCAAGCTTTGCCGATTTTAGAAAATGCTGAAAAATTAAATCCAAAGGACTATAATACATTGGTCACATTAAAACAATTATACGCTATCAAGAATAATACTGAAAAGATCAAGGAAATAGAGGAGAAGATGAAGAATCTTAAATAGTTTAAAAAATAAGGAAGACATGGTCTTCTTTATTTTTATAATTAAGTTTTACATAATATTAATTATAGGAGATTAATATTTGTCTTAATTAAAGGTAAGGTATGATCTATTGAGAAATTGTATTCAAATAAATTAACGTACATTTGTTAGTAAAAAGTATACTTAATTCCTCACTTTAGTAAATTACTTTAATATTATTTTATGTTAGAAATCGGAAAATTCAATAGTTTAAAAATTATAAAGCATGTAAATTTTGGTTTTTTTCTTGATGGAGAAAATTTAGGTGAAATTTTAATGCCCTTAAGGTATATTCCTAAAGACAAAACTATTGGTGATTTTATTGATGTGTTTATTTATAATGATTCCGAAGACAGACTTATTGCAACAAATGAAATTCCTATAGCTCAGGTTGGTGAATTTGGTTTTTTGAAGGTTGTATCGGTTAATCAGTTTGGTGCCTTTCTTGATTGGGGATTATCAAAGGATCTGCTTGTCCCTTTCAGGGAACAGAAAGTTAAACTTGAAGAAGGAAAAAACTACATTGTATTTGTTTATCTGGATGAAGAGACGAAAAGAGTAGCGGCATCAGCGAAAATTGAGAAATTCTTTAATAAGGAAAACCCTAATTATAGTGAAGGACAGGAAGTGAACCTTTTAATATGGACCAAAACCGATCTTGGATATAAAGCAATAATTAATAATAATTTCCCGGGAATACTGTATAGTAATGAGATTTTTCAAAATATTGAAAAAGGTCAGAGATTGACCGGATATATTAAAAAAATCAGGGATGATGATAAAATAGATCTCACACTCAGCAAGCCCGATTACGAAAAGATTGAAGATATCACCGAAAGAATCATAGCACTTCTTAAAGAAAATGAAGGATATTTGCCTATTAGTGATAAAAGCCCTGCTGAACTTATCTATGAGCTTTTTAATGAAAGTAAGAAAACGTTTAAAAAAGCTATCGGAATACTATTTAAGCAAAGACTTATTGTTATTGAAGACGAAGGTATTAGACTTACGGATACTAAAATCGAGTAAAAAAAACAGGCATTTATTAAGGTCTTTTTATATCTTCGCTACAAAATAAAATTTACCAGATGAAAGTTGCAGTTACCGGAGCCAGCGGCCATGTCGGATCAAACCTTTGCCGTGCTCTTTTAGAAAAAGGATTTGAAATAAATGTACTATTTCATGAAGATGATAAAGCATTTCGAGAGCTCAACGTTAATGTTATTAAAGGTGAAGTATGCTCGACTGAATCTATTGAAAAACTGCTCACGGATGTCGATATTGTTATTCACACAGCTGCTTATATTTCCGTAAATCAGCATAATGATCAGGAAGTTATTAATACAAATATTGAAGGAACAAAAAATATTATTGCAAAATGCCGCGAGCATAAGATCAAGCGCATGATACATTTTAGTTCTATTCATGCTTTTAATCAATTTCCATTAGATCATCCTTTGGATGAAACGCGTGATTTAATAAGCATTTCGCCCTATATTTACGATAAAACCAAAGCACAATCGGAAATTCTTGTCAGAGAAGCTAACAAAGACGGATTGGAAACAATTGTATTAAGTCCCACTTCAATTATTGGACCATACGATTTCAAGCCATCTATGGTTGGCAGGTCTTTAATAAATATTTATAAAAAGAATCTTCCGGCACTGATCAGCGGTGGATATGATTTTGTGGATGTACGTGATATTGCGAGTGCTGCTATAAATGCAATGACCATGGGACAGCCCGGTGAGAAATATTTGTTGTCGGGGAATTGGCACAGCATAAAAGAATTCGGTGATCTTATCGAGAAAGTATCAGGAGTCAGACGCCCAAGGTTTATATGCCCGCTTGGGTTGGCTAAATTTTTTATGCCTGTGGTGAAACCATTTGTGAATAAAGAGAACAAATTGGTTTTTAACAAACAAACTATCGAAATATTAGAGTCAGGCCACCGGAATATTTCTTCGGCAAAAGCACAAAAGGAATTGAACTTTAAGAGTCGTTCGCTTGAAGAAAGCATTTACGATTCGTTTTTTTGGTTTAAAGAAAATGGATATTTATAAGCAATTACTAAATTTTACTTTTAAAAAATGATCTCAGAACATACTTTTAATACTGCAGTTACCGGCTGGATGTTATCCGGTATTATTATTTTTGGATTGCTGTTTAAATTCACCGCTCCTTACGGAAAATTTATAAGCAATAAATGGGGAGCTATGGTGAATAACCGTGTTGGTTGGATCGTTATGGAAGCTCCTCCCCTTCTGCTGTTCTCGTTTTTCTTCTTTTGGGGCAATAATTCCGGGAATATTGTTTGTTTGGTATTGTATCTTTTTTGGATGATGCATTATTTGAATCGTGACCTGATATTTCCTTTTAGAATTAAGACCGGCGGAAAGAAAATGCCTGCAGCCATTATGTCGTTTGCAATTATCTTCAATGGGTTTAATGCCTTTTTTAACGGATATTTTTTAGGTTTTTTTGCGAATTACACGGTCAGTTGGCTGCTGGATCCCAGATTTATTGTTGGTGCTGCTGTTTTTATTTCGGGTTTTGCTATTAATATCTATTCGGATAATGTACTGTTTAGAATACGTAAAAATTCGCAGGATTATCAGATTCCCCGCGGTGGAATTTATGAATTGATATCCTGTCCGAATTATTTTGGTGAAATTCTTGAGTGGACCGGTTTTGCCATGATGTCGTGGTCGCTGGCAGGTTTATCATTTTGTGTGTGGACGATTGTGAATCTTTTGCCCCGGGCCGTTGCAAATCATAAATGGTATCGCAAGCATTTTCCGGATTATCCTGCAAAAAGAAAAGCGCTCGTACCATTTCTATTATAGCCTGTTTGCTGATCGTTTGTATGATGTTTAAACTCATTTCTATTGGGTTTTGCATAAATGTTATATGACTTCATCTTTATCAAAGAAATCTCTTAATTTTTCGTAGAATACTCTGCGTGTTTTTTCTAAAAAGCTTTCACGTTCAACATATCCAGAGCCTTCTCTGAGATACACCTTCTCCTCTATCCTGGGCTTTTTGTTTGTGCCATAAACTGCTGTATAATTGACTTCCGGCTTAACTTCAGCTTCTTCTTTAAACTGATTTAATTTAAATTTATTCCTGTTGCTGCTTTTTGGGCTGTATATTTCCATAGCACTTAAGTATTTAAGCTTATTCATAATTTTGATTGTTTTAATAGTTAAATTAAAATCCAAAAATAATACTATAGTGTATTAAAATAAAGCTATTTAAGTAATTTCTTTGCTTAAATTTTGTTTATTTTTTCTCTTAATTTATTAAGTTAAAATTATTAAGTGCTTAAATAATTTTACTTAATTGTTGCTTAATTAAACTTAATGTATTATATTTGCAAAAAAATATTTATGTCCGGAAATTTTTCTTTCAGTAATTCCGACATTTTTGCCCTCTTAACCAAAGCCCATCAGATCGTTCCGGGCATTGGTAAGATCATAACTATACAATATTCGAAAAACAAGCAAAAAACCGAAGCCTATACCCTACTACAACCTTCCAATCCGCTATCCGTTCAGGATGTGGTTTTGGATGACAGTGTTTTGGAAGCCATTGATGAGTTCAGAATGCGCGATATTAAATTCAGCTGGCATGCAGAAGAAGATCTGCCTTTTAATTTGCACAAACAAAAAATAAAGCAACTGGATGTTTTTAATGAGCTTGAACGTAACATACTCATGTTGGGAATTAAGAACGATGCAGATAAAAAGAACGACCTGTTAATCTTTTATTTCAACGAAAACATCAGCAACTTTGCTATCAGCAATTCAAATAAATCGCTCACTCCCGAAAATAAGATCATTATAGGTTCGCTGTTGTATAATTCGCTGCAGATGCTGTTGGATGTTATGCGACATGACCGGAAAACTCTCGAAAATTACAACCGTAATGTTAATTATGTTATCAGTACGATGAAAGATGCTCAAAATGCAAATTCTGATTTTAAAGAAAAACATGATAACGTTTTACTAAACTATGCCTACGAAATACTGAGTCAATCAGAACTTGCAAGGCATTCGGGAAAGATGGTGCTTACCGAAAGCGCTATAAACAAGATTAAAAGCTACGAGGGTGAAATATCTACTCTGAAAAATATAATTACACAGGCTGCTTTTTTTGCTTCCAATTTGAATATCGGGTCTGCAGAGCAGACCATCTACATTGAAGATTATCACCTGAATTTTGAAGCTGCTAAAGCAGATAAAACACAAATTGCTGCGCAGGTAAACAGTCGTTATCAAAAAACAATATCCCTGCTTGATAAGCTTGAAGAAGCCGCGCAGGATGTTCAGAGAAAGAACAAGATGCTGACAGGTATTAATGTGGGCAGCGCCTGTAAAAAAGCCATATCGGCACCGGCTATTTCGGATGCACTGAAGAAACACCGGTCAAAGATCATTACGCTGTTAAAAGATCACCCTGACCGCTGGAATTTGATACGCACGGAATTCAAACCCCTGATAAATGTTCTGACTCCGCGCCACAACCATCTGGACGACATCGCCAAACAAGCCTGAATCACGCTTTAAACACCAGCAAAGGCGTGTTGACTTTAAACAATATTTCCCTCACTACACTTTTACTGAATAAATTCAGCAGGAAATTGCGTTTGTGTTCGCTCAGGCTTATCAGGGTTATCTTATTTGATTTTACATAGGAGTTAATGCTTTTCGCGGCATTGCTGCTTTCGATGAGCGTACAATCTACTTTGAAATCGGGATAGGTCTTTCGTAAATAATCAACCAATTCGTCGAGCATCACCTTGCTGATCTTCTCTTTTTCGCGCTCGATATGTATGCAATGCACGCTGGTATCGAACACACTGACGATGCTCATCAGCTTTTGAAATGCACTGAAATCCTTATCGTCGAAATCGGTCAGATACATGATGTTGAACTTTTGCAGTAATTTGAATTTGTATGCTTTGGGAATGACCAGAACCGGTATATTCACATTTTCGATGGTATGCAATGCCACACTGCCCGTATGATAGCTTTTCGACCGGCCAATGCCTTTGGTGCCCATAACTACCAGGCCCGTTTTAAATTTCTTGCAATATTCGGGTATGGCCATGTATGCATCATCGTTGATGATCTTGGTGGTAAGTTTAATGGGCGGAAGGTTTTGTTTTTTGATAAACTCATTGACCTTTATTTTGAGTTTGTCCATACCCTCTTTGGCCGAGAGTTTTTCGTCCTTAAAGATATTTCCCATGCCAATCTGATAGCTAAAGGCATCGGGAAAGGGATTTGCAAGCATCTGAAAAGGGCTGTATGCATAAACCAGTGTTACTTCCGCCTTGATGCGGGCCGCCAACAATAATGCATAATGAGCAGCATTCAATGAATCTTCAGAGAAATCGACCGGACAAATTATTTTACTAAAATTTTCGATCTTCTTAGGTTTTTTCGGTTCAATTGTTTCGTATTCATCATCAACTTCTTTGATACGTTTCAGGGCTTGTTTCGCGTCGGAATCTTTAACCAGAAGTTTCACTCCTGTAGCAATATCCGATTGTATCAGATTGATGTTTGCCAGATAGGATTCTATACCATCGGCTTCGAGGCGGCTTTTTAGTAAAAGGGCTTTGGAGTAGTTGCACGAGGCAATGTTTATTAATTTTGTTTTCATGATCGTAAATTTTCTATAAAAATACGGTATTTTTGTAGGAAATACAAGTAAAAACGCATTTATGTTCAACGAAAGGCACTTATTTTTCGATCACGTGGCTCAAACATCCGAAGCGCCTCTGGCTATAGAAATATCGAATGCTGAAGGTGTGTTTCTATATGGTAAAGAACAGCAACGCTATTTCGATCTGATATCGGGTGTGAGTGTGAGCAACGCGGGACACAAAAACCCCGTGGTGAATAAAGCCGTTGTTGAACAAATTAACGCTTATTCGCACCTGATGGTGTATGGCGAGTTGATACAATCGCCGCAAACCCGCTATGCCGCTTTTTTAGCCTCGCTCCTGCCCGATTCGCTGAATAATGTATACTTTGTCAATTCCGGCAGTGAAGCTATTGAAGGCGCCATGAAACTTGCCAAACGCTATACAGGGCGCACCGAAATCGTTGCGTTTAAAAATGCCTACCACGGAAGCTCGCAAGGCGCATTGAGCCTTATGGGCAACGAAGACTTTAAACGTTCGTTCAGGCCGCTGCTGCCCGATATTCGTTTCCTTGAGTTTAACAACACCAACGATTTTCAGCTTATAAGCGATAAAACAGCCTGCGTGGTGATAGAACCCATACAGGGCGAAGCAGGCATCATACTTCCACGCGATGGTTTTTTGCAGCAACTTGCCGAACGCTGCAAAGCCACGGGCGCTCTGCTTATATTTGACGAAATTCAAACCGGGGTTTGCCGCACGGGGCTGAATTTCGCTTTTGAACATTATAATGTTGTGCCCGATGTGTTGGTGCTGGCAAAAGCGTTGGGCGGCGGAATGCCGCTGGGCGCTTTTATTGCTTCGAAAGAGGTTATGCATTGTTTGACCCACAATCCGGTTTTAGGACATATCACTACTTTTGGCGGGCATCCGCTTAGTTGTGCCGCTGGTTTGGCTGCTTTCGCTTATTTGAATGCAACTTTGCAAGCCGGCGAAGTAGCCGATAAAGCCCAACTGTTCTGCAGTTTGCTGGCTTCGCACAAAAACGTTAAAGAAATACGCTATAAAGGTTTGCTGATGGCTATTGAACTGGGCAGCGCCGAAAAGCTGCATCAGTTTATCAAATTGGGTGTGGAAAAAGGTTTTGTTTCCGACTGGTTCTTGTTTTGCGACACCGCTTTCCGCATCTCGCCCCCGCTCACCATCACCATGGATGAGATACAACAAGTGTCCGCACTGATAGTTGAAGTGCTGGATACGCTCGATTGATCTGCTGAATTCTACAATTTATTTCTTCCTGCTATCGTTCAAAAACAGCGGATTGCTCCAGAATATAATGCTTTGGTTGCTTCTGTCGCCAAGTATGTTTTCGAAATCCTCGTGGCTTTTGCACCAGGCCGAATCGATGAAAATAAAACCAAAACGGGTGGATTCTACATTGCGGAACCGGCTTTCATCGTAGCGGATGACAGTTGTTTTATACACCAGACTGTCCTTAGGTTTTACATGCCTGATAACGGGCAAATTATCATCGCAATCCCACGTACACATATCAACATAATCGTTGTTTATCAGAAAATTCTCGTACCACGAACAACTCATGGTCCAGAATGCAACGGGATGTTTCGAGCGGTTTATTACCGAAAGATTTACTTCAAATGATTTACGTTCTACGCTGTCGTTCAGGGTGGAAGTGTAAATACGTTTCACGGTGGCCCGCACAATAACATCGGGTGTGCGGTATTGTTTTTCGTGGCTGCAAGCCCCCAGCACCATCAGCAGCGAAACATAAAAAAGGTGTTTACAATACGTTTTCATACTGCTATTTGTTCATGCGTTTGTAATAGTGGTCAAGTTTGCTGTTGAGTTTAGCAACCGTGCGTTTGTAGCCGCTTTCCAAAGGCAGCGTGGAGAACATTCTGACAAAATACGGAAACGGATGTCGCAGCTGCACAAATTGTTCGCTTTTAACCACTAAACCCCAAACACCCATATCTGAACTGCCATAATAGCGCGGCTGTTTTTCGATGCCATTCTTGGTATGCACATCATAATAGCCATCGAAATATTTGGCTGTATCCTGCTCTTTAACTGTGAATTCGGCCAACAGAAAGTCTTTTTTCGCAAACTTAATAGTGGTATCGGGCTGCATGTTGTCGTTCAAAAAAGTAAGCTTATCGAACTGCTTATCTGCCAGTAAAGCCGAATTATTGCTTAACACAAAATAAACGGGGCAAAAGTTAAAGCTGCTTTTGAAGGCCGAAATTATCAGTGCATTGGTTGTATTCTGTTCTTTCAGGAGTTTGTCGGCCTTTTCGTACTTGCCCGATCGTATCAATGCTTCTATCGAGTTTTTTTTTGTTTGCAGGCGCACCACCAGTGCATTGTTTTTCAGAAAGTTTATTTGTTGTTTGCACAAAAGTTTTACTTGTTTTTGCGCACTGAGTTTCTTGTGGGTGCTTTCGGTCTGCGCTAAAACCGCTGCCGATAAAAACAGCACGGCGATCAGCATTACAATTGGTTTCATTTTGATGGTATGGATAATTTATATTACAAAGATATTATTTTTTTGGGGATTGGTGATTTGAAATAAAACCACTGAGACATGGAGAGCACGGAGGAAAACACAGAGGAATTGTGCGATCGTTTATTTTTTATTGTTAAAGATATATTCTAACCCAAGATCAAAATAGATACTGCTGTGCTCATCAAAAAGACATCGACCTTGTTTATCCCCCAAATAAACATCATTATTTGCCTTGTAGGCGTATGAAAATTTTATATTCAGAAATAAGGACCCGGTTAATTTTTGATTATAGGCCAATCCTACTAATAACGATGTGTTACAAAAATAATTAATATTTAAGGAATTATTTGGTGTCGATCCACTACTCCAGGGTGAAGGACTATAATTTTCCATATTTATCTCTTCTTGTAGTTTTAAATTATGAGCATTGTTATAATTAAATGGATTCGTAATTACCACACCTAAAAACGGACGAAATCTCCATATCTTAACGGATAATGTAATAGGAATATTCCAGTACGAAATTTTATCAATAAGCGTGATCTTTTCTAAGGATAGTTCATGGTAGTAATTGCAGGTACTCAGGTAAAAGCCCGTGGTCAATTTTATTATTCCAAAATATTTGGAGATTAAAACACCACCGCCATAATTAAAAGTGTTTTTAATGTGTTTTCCAGAAGACTGGTTCTCGTATGAATGTATATAATAATACGGTAAATGAAAGAATAACTCCGCAGAAAATCTTTTATCTCTTAAAATATTAGGGTCCGGATCAGTTTTAGCAGCACTATCAGCATTTATGTTTTGAGCAGACGCCGAAACCAACCCAAGCAGCAACAAGGATATTAAAATAAAAGAAAAACGTGTGGCTGAACCTTTCATGTTGGGAGCGGTTTTAATAAACGTTATATTTCCCCAAAATTTGCAACTTTACACTATCCATTTCCCCTCAAAATTACAAATAAAATCCAAATGAAGGATGAAATTAATAAGGTGATTAGTGACCCGCCTGAATTAATTCAGGCGGGCAGGTTTGCGATTTGATTAGCCAAAAGCCATAAGCTCACGAACCATTATTTTGGGGTATGACAGGCAGATTTTGTTTTACAAATTATTAAAATTCGTATCTTTATATCGGCAATAGTTAACACAAATGTCGAAGCATAAAAAGAAGAAAATAAATTTGCGCAACCTCGCTAAGGTTGCTACTGCACAAAGAAAGAACGAGTATTTGCGCAAAATACGCAAAGTGCTCGATGTTATCGAATGCGGACATCTGTTAAAGCTTATCGATATGCGCGAATTGGAAATTATTTACCAGTTTCGCTGCAAAGCCATCCAAATTGTTGTTGCCGAAAACGATTTTATGCCCGGCCGAAAACTGAAATGGATACGCAGGCTGGTGGCGGCTATGCTGAAACGCTACGAGGTGAAACTGATGGCCGATAAAGGCTCGGTTGATCTGGATACTTTTTTTACAGCCGGTGCAACCCTCATTGTTTATTACAGGATGCTGGACGCGGAAGATTATAAGAATGCCGCCCTGGTTAAAAAAACTCTGGAACCTTTTTATGAATACCGCCTCCACATCAAAGAAGCCTACGAGCATCTGATTCAAATTACAAAAACCGCGAGCCTGATGCTGAGCGATATGACCAAACGCATGTTTTGGGCCAGCATCGACCTGAATCTGGCAAACAAGGATATGGGCATTGGCTATCATGTTATTTGGCACAGCGTGGTGCCCGAACGCATACATGTGACCATTAAAGGCGAAAACCATCTTGCCTACCGGCTGGGTTTGCCCGAATTTAAAATCGGGCCCAAATGGGTGAGCGTGGATGCTAAAGCAAACAATTTGCCGGTTGAGGGCGATGCACACGAGATGGATGTGTATATTCAGGAACATGCCCTGCGCCGCCTGTTTGAACGCAACGATTGCATCAGCCGCGAAACCATTATGCTCGAACTGATACGCGCATTCGAAAATCCCGTTATGAACTATCATGCCGACACCGGCATGGTTTTTATCGATTTTAATCTGTATAAAATAAAAACAGGCTACCTGCTGGCCAGTATCAGCAACAAGCGTTTGATCATTCGTACGTTTTTGTTTATCACCTATATTGAAACTCCCGAAGGCGACTTGCTACGCAAAAACACGGGTTTGAAAAAAAGTGACATTGAGTTTCTGGAGTTAGATAAGCTTAGCACATTTATGACTGCCGAGATATACGAAAACAAGCAGATCAAGCATATTTTTGTGGAAGCAGGATGCCGTTCGCTCTATAAGCTGTATAACATACTGAAGGAAAAAAATATTACCATAAGCAAACATCCCAACACCTCGCTGATTGAAGATTATCTGGGTATCGACCTGGCAAAAGAATATCTGGAAGAAGAAGATGAAGAAGAAGAAACAGAAACAGAAACAGAAACTGAAGAAGTGGACGAAGAAGAAGATATTGCGGCTGATGCCGGCGATGAAGGTAAGCCGGATGATGAAGAGGAAGAAGATACCAGCACTCTGGGTATTTGGAAAAAATCAAATGTAAGCACAAAAATTATGCTGCTGCTGTTTGGTGTGCCTATTATAATTATTGCGGTGTGTATAGGACTCGGCAAATTGATTGCCCGGAGCATAAAAAGAATGAGAAATGGATAATCTTGTTGATCTGGAAAAATTTGCCAATATCGGTGAGGCTGATAAATTGATCACCTTGCTGGAGGCTAAGAATATTGAATTTTTTGTGGATGATACCAACTCAAGATATACGCTGGTGCCCACAAGTGATACGATCTTTAATAATATCGTCGTCAAGGTTAAAGAAGAAGATCTCGAAAAAGCCAATGATGTGCTTGCCAAATATTTTGAGAAGAATATTTATGAAGATGACGACAGAGGATATGGCCACACGCTCGCCAAGAAATATCATATTCGGCACAAGGAAAAAACCGAAAATAAGAACAGGAAAAATTTAGCATGGAATTTTAATCGTTTTAATCCCAGCCCGCTTTTGATGGCTGCAATAATATTCTCGTTCACGATGTTATTGTTGATCTCGAGCGATATGTTTATCGGGGTGAGTTTGGGGCGTTTCTATCAGGGAATATCCACTCACGGTGATAAGATCACTATAAAAGAAATACCCGACCATTTATTCTACTACTTGTTTGTGTCAACTCCATTAGCCGTTTATATGTATTTTTTGATGCGAAAAAAGAAGAAGGAAGAAGATGATAATAAGCGGTAATTAAAAAATATTGTTGCAAAACAAACGCCTCAAATAAAAAAGGGCGTATCCTCTGCGCCTTGAAAATGATATGCTATAAAAATGAAAAAGGGCGTATCCTCTATGCCCCTTTCTTTTTTCAATATTTTCAGCCATTAGCCATGTGCCACGAGCCATAACTTCCGGCTTCCGACTTCGGTCTTCGTGCTTTTACCTTTTACCTATACAATCAGCGAACTCCATATATCGCCATTGGGGCCGTAGCTGGCATTTTTGCCGCCATACATGTAACGGGCATAATACCACGCACGTTTGCCTATCTGCGCCTGGGTGAACAAACGCGTGTATATTCCGCGTTTGGTAATGCCGTCGTAGTCAAATGCCGATATGTCGGGGGCAGTTGTTACCGAGGCTTCAGTGATCACCAAAAATACCTGAATATCTTTAACCCCTTCGGGTTTTGCCCGGCTTTTTTCACCATACAAAGTAATAACGTTCTCGTGTACCAGATGATCCATTTTTCTAACTTTACCGCTGAGGTCATTACCTGGATGAAAACCATGAACACCCACTTCGGGTGTTTTAATTTCGTCGGGAAGTTTGAGTCCCATGGCCACCTTTTGCGGGCCCGTTACATGCGGGTTTTTTGTTATATAGCGCCCGATAAACAAGCGCAAACTGGTGTCCGAAGCATCCATTTTGCCGCTTTCGTAATCCTGGCGGGCTTCTTTTAATTCCTCCTCATCAACCTTGGTATATATACCACTGCTCTTAACGGCCCAGGCGGCGTCGTAGCGCAGTTTTTTTATGCCCGCCGTGTCGGTAAGCTTTTTCCATTCGAGAATAGCATCGGCCGACAGACTCCAGGTGCCTATATTAATGTTTACAATTATTACAAAATTAATTTGCCATGGGTTGAAATCTTTATTTTTTACGGGGATGAAATTTTTTCCTGACATAACTTTAATGTTTTAAGGATGAATAAATTGTTAGCTATTTTATTGATTTATATTGTGTTATTACTTCTTTTTATACCAGTTTCTTTTTATAGTAAAGTCCGTTGTTTTTATTTCTAAGCCTGCTTACATTATTTCTAAGCCTGCTTACGTTTTTTCTAAGCCTGCTTACGTTTTTTCTAAGCCTGCTTACAATGTTTCTAAGCCGGTTTACAATATTTCTTAGCCGGTTTACATTATTTCTAAGCCGGTTTACATTATTTCTAAGTCGGCTTACATTATTTCTAAGCCTGCTTACGTTTTTTCTAAGCCAGCTTACACTATTTCTTAACCGGCTTCCAATTTTCGAACCGCCGCTGAAAAACTTTTTTGCAGTGAGTAAAATGTTTCAAAGAGCGCTTTTTTTTTAAAAAACGATGTAAAGATAAAATCACAAATACCCGCTTGTATCTTTTTTCCCGTGAACGCGGAATAATTCTTTATCGTGCTTTCAGTTTTTGAGCTTTTTTGTAGGCTTCCCATTGTTTAATAAACACCGGGGCCCTGCGTTCTGAAGCATATGCATGTTCCTTAATGGTGGTGAAACTAAGCTCGTAGTTTCTTCGTTCATACGGAAGACATTTGCTCACGAAGCTAAGGTTAACCATATACGATTTGTGGGGAAAGCAAAACAATTCGCGCGGCAACCATACCCACAGGCTGCGCAGGCTCACTACTTTCGACAGGCGGCGGCCGTTTTTCAGATATAGATGAATGCAGTAATCGTCGCCTTTCACGAACACGATATCATAGAGGCAAACCCTCTTATCCTTAGGCCCCGGAAATATCAAAATTCCGTCGGGCAATAGCTGTATTTTTTGTTTCATAACTCAATTAACTTTAGTTTGATGATATATTGATTTGTAGCTTAAAATTAATTGATATTTGGCAGATATAACTCAGGACTCATGAGTTATGCATAGAGGGATAAAGGCCAAAGCATGGCTTGTGGCTGGTGGCTATTTTATAAAATAAAATTCGCCTCTCCCTCCTATTTAAAATGAAGCTTGTATATTTGTTTTAAAAGAAAACTATATCTTTACTGGGTGAAGTAAAAATTGATAACACCAAGTCTCAAGATATACTAAAAATAACACCAATGGTACGACACAAACGTTAGCAACAAGTCCTAAAAAATAAGTATTAAATGAAAGCAATAAATCCCATTCAGTTTGGCATTAAGCAAAACCGTATCATTGCTGAAGGCAATCAATTTAATATGGTACAATATGGTTCAGACAATGCAGATGAATTTTTGAAATTTTGTTTTAAAATTCGTGAAAAAGATGCAACTAAGTCAGAGGAGGAAAGGCTTAGTTATAATAAAAAAGTTGAGAACCAAATAATAATAGAAAAAGAGAATTTTAACCATTCTATTTATCTTGCTATTACTGATAAAAAAAGCGAGAACCTTGTTTCAACATTGGTAGCCGTAAAGAAAGTTATAGATAAACAAATACCAACTGAAAAATATTTTGATCTTAATTTGAATGATTTTTGTAAATCTAAAAACATTAAGAACGAGAACATTTGGTATTATACCAGGCTTACTGTTGATTCTGTATTTTTTAAAAATAATAATTTGCAATATCAAGTGAGTTTAGCAACAACAAAATTACTTTACTCATCCATATATGAATTTGCCAAACCATTTTTTGATATTGTTTTTGCAGAAGTAACAGATTATTCTCAATCGTATGTAAATGAAAAGCTAGGACAATCATGGAAAAGAATTACTGGGGAAATAACCAGTGAATTCAATAAAAAGCTTTTCGCTGTTTATATGACTGCTGCTGATTTTGACACATGGTGCGAACAAGTAAAAAATGATTTTGAAATATTATAAATCCTAAAACAATGAGCCAAAACTACATTATCCGCGAAGCCACCGATGCCGATTATCCGCAAATACTCTCTATTTACAGGTATTATTGGAATAAGCATTTTGAGAACATGCCTGACGATTATGAAAAAGTTTTGAGTTATCTGAAAGAAGCATTTGACAAACGAAAAGGGTATTTTAATTATTGGGTTTGTGATAATGGAGATGGAGGAATTTATGGATGGTTAAGTTGTTTGCCAGTTTTCTTTTCCCCATTACGTAAAAGTTATAATGGTGAACTTTCAATTTATTTACGAATAGACAAACATAATAGCATTGTCGCTCATAAATTGGCTCATGAAGTCGTGAATGAAATATTGCCTAAAAGTCAAATTATGGTATTATGGGCACATATTGATCCGGCAAATGAGCCTTCAAAAAAACTTACAGAATATTTTGGGTTTAGAAACGTCACAAGCACTTCTAATTCTCCTTTTTATTGCGAGAACGAAGTATGGGTGAGAAATTATAAATAATAAAGAAAAAAATTAAAATCTCATGAGCCAAAACTACATCATTCGCGAAGCCACCGATGCCGATTATCCGCAAATACTTTCTATATACAGGTATTATTGGGACGAACATTTTAAAAATATGTCTGACGATTATGAAAAAGTTTTGAGTTATTTGAAAGAAGCATTTGACAAACGAGAAACTTATTTTAATTATTGGATAATTGGAAATAACAATGATGAAATTTTAGGTTGGGCTTCTTGTATTCCTATGTTCTTAACTCCATTGAGAAAGGGATATAATGGGGAGCTTAGTATTTATTTAAGATTTGATAAAATAAATAAGACTTTAGGGTTCAAACTATTGAATGAAGTTGTAAAAATACTGGAAAAAAGTCCACTTTATATGTTATATGGTCACATTTGTCCAAACAACACTATTTCTCAAAAGATGGCATTAAAAGTCGGATTAAAAAACACGGAAATACAATTTATCAATTCACCATTTTACCCTGAAATCAACCTTTGGATAAAACCTTTAAAAGGAGTAATCGAAAAGAATTAATTTTCATTATAGTGAAAACAGAAGTTTACAAAAACAACAAACATATACTCACTGCTGACTTTGTCCGCCTTGGATTGAAGGATAAAGACATCATTGAAGAAATATTGCAAAATACCGACTTCATAACTTTCAATCAAAGCAATTATAAGCAAGTTCTCGAAAACCCAGATTACTACCTGTTTGCTATGCTTGGTGAAAACGGCAGTCTACTTGCTTCCACTGCCATTGAGTTAAATTATGCCATGCAGTACTTCCCTTTGAATGATGAAATTTTGAATTGCAAGAATTTAACCATAGAGTTATTAAAGAATTTCAATATAAAAACCGAACAAGTTGGGTTTATTGGTGCTGGCTATGTTCCATATACACTCAGAAATAAAAATTATTGTGCTATGCTTTTGGACTCAATTCTACTCAACATTAAAAGTGCACAGTATAGTGTCGGCTTGACTTCGGACGGTATTAACTTTTTAAAGCCAAAAAATGAATTATTGCATTGCGAAATAATGTTTGAGAAAAGAGGCTTTGAGAAAAGAGGGCCTTCATATATTGTTAAAGACGAATCTGTAAAAACAGTTTATCAATTCATTGAAGTATAATAAACAATAGAATTTATGAGTTCATTCAATACTATTGCAGCATTTGTTATTATTATTTTGGTAATAGGATTTGCAGATGTTTTATCTCAGAAAACCAAAAGCTATATTTCTGTTCTATTTTCTTCCACCATTATTTTTATAAGTCTTTTTTTGTTGGGGCTTAATAAAAATCTATTCGAAATGGTGTCACTGGGCAAAAACAGTGGCTTGGGTGTTATTGCAATATCATTGCTTATTACCCATCTGGGGACAACTCTAAATTTTAAAACAGTTACACTGCAATGGAAAACCGTTGTACTATCTTTCGCAGTGCAAATTGGAATTGTAGTCTTCATGCTGTTACTTGTACCATTATTTTTCGATAAGCTTTTTGCTTTGGTTTCAATACCCGCAGCCAGTGGAGGGCTGGTGGCTGTATTAATAACTCAAGCTGCTTTAGGAGCTAAAAATCTTGGAAGTCTTGCGGTTTTTGCTGTACTTCTGCTTTCGCTTAAATGTGTAATCGGTTATCCTTTTGCTTCTTTTTTGCTAAAACGCGAAGGCAGGCGATTATTGAAAAACTTTGATACGAATAATTCGAATATTGTTGCAGTTACACTAAACCCTGAAAAGGCGGCATTCCCATTCAAACCATTTAAATCATTCAGCGAAAAATATACTTCATTTGAAATTTTACTTGCAAAGACCGCTGTGGTTGCATTTATTTCTTTTGGCATAAGTCGCCTGACATCCTTTGAAATTAACCCGTATATTTTATGCTTTGTTTTTGGATACTTAGCTAAGGAATTGGCATTTCTAGAATCAGACGTATTAAAAAAAGCAAACTCATTCGGATTTCTGATGTTGATAAATATTGCTGTAATCTTTTCAGTACTCACAATTGCCGACCTTGATAGCATAAATACATTATGGCTTCCTTTGCTGGTTATTTTAATGATTGCATTATTTTCAATGACTGTGGTTTCTTTATTAGTTGGTCGTTTGCTTGGGTTTAGCCCCTATATGTCAATGGCTGCAGGTATAGCATGCATGTTTGGATTTCCGGGTACTTATGTTATTCCAGGAGAAGTGGCTAAAAGTATTTCAAAAAGCAAGGAAGAACACGACTATGTGTTCAATAACATTTTTCCTGTTATGTTGATTGCAGGCTTTGTTAATGTTACCATATTATCGGTGATTATTGCAGGTATCATAGTAAAATTTATTTGATTAAAAACACCATGAATATTTTTTCAGAACCATTTATTTTAGAAGATAAAAACAGATTGCCGGAGATTTACAAGCTAAGATATAATGCATACAAAAATCATCCTTTAGCAGAAAATTTTGATTTTAAATTATCAGATGGTATAAAAAGTTGTTCAGATATTCTGGATGAGAATGGGAAACATTTTATAGTTTTAAATAATGCAGCAAATGAAATTGCCGCAACATATCGCTTAAATATTATTGACACCCTTGAACAACTTCCTTATCCCAATATTTTCAAGCCATTTCAATTACCTGAAGCGAGGCCATTCTTATTTTATTCAAGACTTGTTGTTGATGAAAAATACCGTAATAATAATTTTGCAAACAAACTTCAAAAATCATTACTTCAATACCATATTGATAATAAAATTTTATTTGGTATCGGTACAGCTTTACATTTAGTTGATTGGCTTAAAAAGTGGGGTTTTGAAATATTAGGCGAGGTTGATACAACACTTGACAGAAATTATCATTTCGGGTCATCATTTGCTATGATAATAAACATTGAAAATATAAATAATTATGGAAATCCAAGTAAAAGTATTGAATGATTATACATCTCAAATTGACGAGCTTCGAAGAGAAGCCTATTATCAGAATCATCCAACTGTAGAATCAAAGGACGAGTTTGATGATATTAGCCAGTATATTTGTTTGTTCGATAAAGAAACATTAGTTGGTTATAGCAGATTTACTGGCAAAGTTCCATCAGTTTTACATTCATGGGACACTAAAGCTGGTAATAATATTATTCTTCCAATCGGAATAGATTGTTGTAACTATACTAGAAGTACAATTAATATCAATTATAGAAGTAATATATGCTTTTTTACGTTATTAAATTTGGAAGATTTACTTTTTGCATATAATGTAAGTAAACCAAAAGTAATGACTGTTATAGAAGCTGAAAAGAAAAGGATATTATTTCAACAAAGGCTGGGTTGGCAATTATTCAATGGCGAATGCTATGGATATAAACCTCCTGATGGGATAACTATAGGCCAATATATGCTTTATGATGTTGAAAAAGATATAAATGTAGTTGTTGAAAAACGGGCTCATCTTATTAATAGAATGCTTGAACAAGGTATAAATGTAAAATCAGAAATTTTTGACGAATTCAAAAAAAACAACTTGCAATAATAGAAACCAGTTGTTCGAAGCCTCCTGCCTTCCCCATTTTATCATTAATTCCTTTGCTTCCTTTTGCAAATAAATATTTTTACTACTTTTGGGAGAGGGAAAAGCAAGTTCCCCCCCTATTTAAAATAAAACTTTTTTTTTGTATTAAAATAAACTATATCTTTACAGGGTGAAGTATAAATAGCTGAACAAAAACAACAGAGATATATACGCATATAACTCTCATAAGGGTAAAGATCAAGTAAAAGCCTTTAATATATTCTGGAGTTTTTTGTCAACATGCTTCAAATAAAAAAAAAGTTAAGCAATTGATTAGTAACGGTTAGTTAATAAATAGATTATATAACTTATAATAAACATGAAAAAATTAATTTATTTACTCATTATGTTGTCTATCCTGTATAGCTGTAAAAAAAAGGCAGGTAAAATAAACTACTCACTCACCTATACCACTTCTGGTGGTAAAATGCATAAACAGGCAGATGCCACAAAATCCAAAGGTTTATACACTCAGTTTGGTGATTATATTACGAGTGTAACTCCATCTAAATATATAGCCAACTTTTGGTCACTCAGGTTTTATGATAATAAGCAGATTATTAGTGAAGGCCATATTTTAGGGCTTATTGATGGCGATTTGCCTAAAGACGATCCTCAGCATATTGCTGATTTTTCGGGCAACAGTACTAAAGATATAATACCAATAATATATGGCACTACGGGAAGTGATGGATTGTTTTCAGATAAAGAAATTCAGTTTATATATTTGGGGTTTACTGCAAATTATTTTTATCAGGAAGCTACCTTGCCTGTTCAATATAACGGTGTAAGCTTATCACAATTCAACCATCAATATTGTAACAATGTGTACAAAAGTGATTCTGTAAAACCCGGAAACATTCTTACGGTGGATAATTTTCCATTGATGTATTATTTGTTTGATGTGGATAACCATGGATTTCCAATGGATTATATCTTTGGAAATACAGATTCAACAAGAGTAATGTATCTTAATGCGGGGCAATCTATTCCGGAGCTTGATCCTACAGCGGCTACACATCCTTTCATTGGTCCAATAAGTAATTTTGTTTGGAGTAATCATTATAGCGCATTTACACTGATTAGCCCTGATAATGGAGAAACTCTAAACATAAATTGCACCCTTGGTTTTAACATCACCGACCTAATTCAGATATATTCCGGAGCAGATAACATCCCCTATACCAGTGATGATATGATTGTGTATGCTCCCAATTTTTGGGAAAGAATAAACGTAACAGTTAATATTAATTGATTGAAAATAGAATTGCATAAACCAACTTCAAATCAGAAAAAGAACAAATACCACCAACTAACATATTGCCGCACATTCGGTTCGTACTCCTGTCTTCTTTAGTTTGTCTGTAAAAGCTTCACTCTGGATCCATTGCCATTGGCTAAAGCAGAAGGCAATCAGATTAAAATTATTAATTTTCAAACATTCCCTACTATTTTGATGTATAACTATTTTTAGTACTTTTGGGAGAAGAAAAAGAGTTCCCTCCTATTTAAAATGAAGGTTGTATATTTGTTGAGAGGAAAAAACCAATCATGAAAAAAATTATTACGCTGCTCGTAGTGGTTTTAACTTTTAATTGTTATGCCCAATGGCAACCAACCAATGGACCTGCGGGCGGCTATGTCAGAAACTTTATTTTCGACAGTGCCTTTGTTTATGCAGCTACAGGTGGCGGAGTACTGGCAACAGCAAACAACGGCAGCAGCTGGTTGTTTCGCAACATGGGTTTAAATAGCTGCGACACGAAATCGTTTGCAAGAATTGGCAGTTATGTGTTTGTTTCAACAGATGAAAATGTATTTCGTTCTGATGATAACGGGCTAAACTGGCAACCCGCAGGCACCGAATTAGACGGCAAGTATGTTAAAACAATTGTAGCCTGCCACAATGTGTTGTTTGCAGGAACTTATCTGCACGGAATTTATCGTTCGCAAGACAGCGGAGCAACATGGACAGCCGTAAATAATGGCATTACGGCAAAATATATTTATTGGCTGACAACTGATGGCGCTGATATTTATGCGGCAACCTATGGCAATGGCATATACAGAACAAAAGATTTGGGTAATAGCTGGACCACTATAAACAGCGGGATAACCGATCTTAATATAATGACGATGAAAGCTTTTGCGGGCAAGTTATACGCGAGCACTATGGGTTCTGTTGTATATGTTTCATCAGACAGCGGTAATGTCTGGACGGTGATGGCAACAAGTATTCCTGCTGTGAAAGGGTTTGCTGCCTTGAATGGAAATTTTTATGCAGCTTCATACGGAAACGGAGTTTATAAATCAACCGATTCAGCACAAACATGGGTCGCCGTTAATACAGGATTAACTGAAACAGGTATATGGGCAATAGGCGCCAGCGATTCGGTGTTATTTGTGGGTGTGAGCAGCGGACATATATACAGAAGTACGAATAACGGATTGTCATGGTCGCTTTGCAACGGCAGTAATACATTCAAAGCAGGCGTAGGTTCAATAGCTTCGAGCGGAACCACATTAATTGCAGGCTCTCATGGTTCGCAACTCTTCACTTCAACAAATGGTGGTTTAAACTGGACAGCCACATCTACCATAGGTACTGTTGAAATTCGTTCGGTTATATCAAAAGGGGCAATGGTTTTGGCAGGCACAGATATGCTGGGCATATTTATTTCAACCAATAACGGAGCCAGTTTTTCTGCATCAAACACAGGTTTAACCAGCAAGTGGATTCAATCTTTGGCTTTGTGCGGAAGTAAAATTTTTGCAGGAAGCGGCGAATCGGGTGTGTTTATTTCAGCAGACAATGGTGCAAATTGGAGTGCTGTTAATAACGGCATTACTTGTTATAATATATCTGCCCTGGCTAGCGATGGCATTAATGTTTATGCAGGAACTGCCGATAGCGGGGTTTATATTTCCGATTCGGCAGGCACAAATTGGACACCCATAAATAATGGATTACCCACTACCAGGATCACTGCATTACAACACATCAGTAATTACCTGTTTGCCGGAACCAAAGCAAACGGAATATTTGTTTTAACCGACGATGGAACAAGCTGGAATGCAGCTTCAAACGGATTGCCGCTAAACTCAAACATCCGTTGTTTGTATGTTTATGGAACTATACTATTTGCCGGAACAGGCATTGGCGAAATTTATGCAAGCTACGATTATGGCAGCAATTGGATTTTAATAAGCAATGGGTTGACAGGATCGCCGGTGCTGTCGCTATGCGCTTCAGGCAATTATTTATATTCGGGTATCAATGCAGGAGGAGTTTGGAAACGCCTGTTATCGGAAATTACAGAAATTAACAATTTACAGATTAATACCCCATTATGTGTTTATCCGAATCCTGCAAAAGACATAATTACAATAGAAAACCCTCAGCTGGGTGTTCAGGTAGTAATCGAAATTTCAGATATCCGGGGTCGATTACTAAAAACCATTAAAACAAACAGTACAAAAACAAATATTGATATTTCATCAATTCCGCGGGCTGCATATATGGTTGAACTGCGAACAGAAAAGAACGTATGGGTTACTAAGTTTGTGAAGGATTGATATTGAAACTAATGACCGGCGATATTAACAGCATAACTGCGCCCTCTGCCCGCACTCACCTCCTTCATCATTTTATAATTAATTCCTTTGCTCCCTTTGCGAATAATATTTTTTAGTACTTTTGGGAGAGGAAATTATAGAATTGTGTAAAAAACTTAAACTGCATGAAAAAAATATTTTTAATAATTTGTCTTTTGGCCGGTATGACCACCAATGCCCAACAATGGGGATTATACACTTTAGTTGCACCGTCAGGTTCCAACATAGTTAACCTGGTTGACACTAACGGTTTGATTTATAAAACATGGACTTTCCCTACTACTGCCAAAACCTGCTTTTCATCATATTTGATTCATGGCGACACGCTAATCAGAACGGTAAAATATCCGGGTAATGTTCTCTCCGACGGACCCACTTCGGGCGAAGTCCAAAAAGTTGATTGGAATGGTAATGTTGTTTGGGATTTCATTTATTCTGATTCTACCACCATTCTTCACCATGATATTTGCCAAATGCCTAACGGCAATATTCTTATGATTGCATTCGATGTTAAGAACGATTCCGAATGTTTGCAGGCAGGCAGTTCTGTTGACAGCGTGGGTTATGTAAGGTATTCAGATAAAATTATTGAAGTTCGCCCTACCGGACCCACCACAGGAACTATCGTTTGGCAATGGAAGTTGTGGGACCATTTATGCCAGCACTTCGACCCTTCGAAGGATAATTATGTTTCGTCAATAGCTGCCAATCCTCAATTATTTAATTTTAATCACTCCGTTAAACTTGATTATTTACACATGAATGGAATTGATTACAATGCAGCTCTCGATCAGATAACATTTAGTTCGCGTTCATTTTTTGAGATTTATGTTATTGACCATAGCACCACAACAGCAGAGGCTGCCGGACATACAGGCGGAAATTCAGGGCATGGCGGTGATATATTATACAGGTGGGGAAACCCTGCCGCTTATGGAGTTGCCGGCACTGCTATATTCAATGGTGTTCACGATGCACATTGGGTTCCTGCCGATAATCCATATTTCCCTAACTATTTATGCGGATTTAATAATGCGGGAGGCGTAGGTGGTAATTCAGCCATTGATGTTTTTCTGCCTCCTTATAATGGATATAATTATGATTTAACACCCGGAACGGCTTGCGCACCTTCAACGTATTCATGGGTTTATAATGCCAATTATTCAAATCATAGTGATGGCAGTTCGCAGCAGTTGCCAAACGGTAATTCATTAATGTGTCTTTCTGATAATGATACAATTATTGAAGTTGATTACAGTGGACATATATTATGGTCATATAAAGCCACCAATGTAACACCTAAAGCGTACCGTTATTCCAATTGCTATGTCAGAGGTCCCGTAGCAAGTGCAAATGCTTCAACAACTCAAATATCAAGTGGCTCTCCAATAACTCTTAATTCTTCAGCAACCTCAGTTACCGAAACCAACCCGAATTATACGTATTCATGGTCGTCGGTTCCGGCAGGGTATACATCTTCGGTACAAAATCCAGACTTATCCCCAACCTCTACAGCTACCTACATAGTTACAATTACCAATACTACATTGGGCTGCTACGACACCGCATCAGTAACTGTTAATGTGGGAAACAGCGGGATCATCGGACAGGATAATACAAAAGATGCACCTGAGATATATCCCAATCCCACGAATGGAAAGGTTTATCTAAGCGAAGTTTTCAAAGGAGTTGACGACCTACAGATAATGTGCAGAAATGCTGATGGAAAAACAATATTGAATATTACGAATACTTCAACAATAGATTTTTCGGGCTTCCCCAGCGGGATTTATTATTTAACTATAAGATATGGAAATTCAAAAACGATGGATTATAAGGTTGTAAAAACAAAATAAAGATTGTGAAAATTTGTGGAATTATTTTCTAAAATATATTTTTATTCTTTTTTAATTTCACTAAACTCACCTCCTGTTTTGATGAATAACAATTTTTACTACCTTTGGGAGAGCAATTTGCCATTGAACTTAATTAACACCCCATGAAAACCTTTATCGTTTTAGTTTTTATGATGATATCGTTAAATAGCATTGCTCAGGTGGCGCAATCAAATGCCGACTGGGCAAATCTGAAAAAATATGCAACCAAAAATCAGCAACTAAAACCTCCGGCCAAAGGCGAAAACCGTGTGGTTTTTATGGGAAACTCCATCACCGAATTTTGGAGAATTACCGACAGCGCTTTTTTTATAAAAAATAATTATATCGACCGGGGTATAAGCGGACAAACCACCCCGCAGATGCTTATGCGTTTCCGCCCCGATGTGATCGACCTGAAACCTGCTGTGGTGGTTATACTGGCCGGCATCAACGATATAGCCGAAAACACCGGGCCCATTACGTTGGAAAATATATATGGCAACATCATCTCTATGGTTCAGTTGGCATGTGCAAACAATATCAAAGTAGTGGTTTCGTCCGTACTTCCGGCAAACAACTTTCCCTGGCGGCCGCAGATAAAACCTGCCGAAAAGGTTATAGCACTCAATTCGATGCTCGAAGCTTATTGTAAAACTAATAACATTGTTTATCTGGATTACTATTCCAATATAGTCGACGACCAAAAAGGACTGGATAAAAAATATACCGAAGATGGCGTCCACCCTACTCTGGCGGGTTATAAAGTGATGGAGCCCCTGGTGGAGCAAGCTATTAAAAAAGCCCTGAGTCAAAAAGAATAAAGCTGATGAAATTTACAACCCTGAAAACTTCAAGCCTATGAAAAGAAAATTCTTTATGTTTTGTGTACTCTTTTCACTGACAGTTGGTTTAAAAGCCACCACCTGGTTTCCGTCCAAACACACCTGTCCGATCTGCAAACATGAAAACGAATATCAGGAAATTGGCAGCTATGGCGGCTACATCTACCAATGGGAATCGAAATATCAGTATGTTTATTGGCCGCTTACCGACTCGCCGTCGGTTTATTGCTGTCCCGATTGTTATTTTTCGGCCTATATGTGGGATTTCGACAGTATTCCGGTCAACAAGACCGATACCATCAGGGCATATCTTGCAACCATAAAACGTGATGAAAAATACAAAACCTATCTCGAAATACCCATGATCACGCGCCTTGAGATCGCCGAAAACATATACAAGATGCTGGGCCGCGACACGGAGTTCTGGTGCAAGTTCTACCGTGTGATGGGATATCATTACGATGAAGACAAAAATGCAGCCAGAGCCAGGGAAACACGTCTGAATTCGCTGAGTCTGGCCCGGCAAATGCTATCAGATACATTATATTCGGGACAAGAAAAGGAAAACTTTTTTATAATGGCAGCCATGTATAATTTTACCGGGCAAAAAGATAGTGCTATGGTGTATCTTGGCAAAGCAGATGCAAAGGAATATAGGAACAAAGCCTGGAAAGAAGAAAACCTGAAAGGCTTTAACGATTATTTGAAAGGATTGATAAGCCAATACAAAGAATTACTTAAAAAAGAAGATTAACGAAACGGCAAGCAATGAAAGCATTTACGATTATTGTAACACTGTTGTTGGGGTCTTTTATGGGAAAGGCTCAGGATACCGTTTCCTATATAAAATATGCCCCCTGCATGTTTTATATTGATCTTCCGGCCGGTATGGAGATGAGCAAAATGAATGAGTCCAGTCCGGATTATTGCGATTATGAAGTAAAACTAAAGGACGGTTATGTAATAATGGAGCTGCATTCGCTGCTCAATACGCGATACGACCTGATCACCCTTCAGGAATTTTACGATGCAGGCCTCAAATCGGATGAATTGGATATTACGTATAAAATGCTGGCTTCAAATTATTTTGTCATATCAGGCATCGATAAAAAGAACGGGAATATAGTTTACTGGAAAAGAGTTGTTGGCAAGTTCTTTATCAGCGATATGGATATCGAATACGATAAGAGCAGAAAGGCCGATATTGAACCCTATATCGGACATATCTCGAAGTCATTTACAGGTGATTAGAACTTGTTACTTAAACTAACAATAGATAGGTGCTGTTGGCGTCATTTCTGCTTAATTAAGCTCAGCAGAATCACCGATGATCTGCCGCCCCTGCTGTATGCTGCTGCTAATAGCTTCTTTCGATATAATAATGATAACTTTCTTTGGTAACAACCGGCAGGTTCTTCACCTGAATACAAACTTCCTTATAGGCCAGATAATCGGCATAATTCCATGATTGCCAGCTTTTGAAGGGATATTCGAACGTGAACCGGGTAAGTTTATCCTCGAGCAGGTATAAATAATTGGTCTTGAAGCTTTGAATGTTATACTCTGAATAAACATACTCGTGACTATAATAGTCGTTCACAAAGGGATAATCCAGCAATTGATAATTCGCCAGCAAAACAGGCAGCACGTTATCGGGCATGCACACCATATAATCCCTGTGAAAATAGCCCTGCGATGAATGCTGGACATTATATACGGCAATAAAGCGGTTCCAGTTGAACGTGGTCATCAGGCATAATCCGCAAAAGATGAACAGCACATTTTTTCGCAACAAATAATACGCCGATTTGCGCTTATAGATCTTGATAAAAACGGTGATAAGCCCAAACATCACGGCAAGCAGAAAAAAGAATATGCCGATGCGCAGATATGCCAGATTAAAGTTTTGGATATACCGAACCGTGCGCATGCCAACCGATGTGGCGACAACCATATTCTGGAACAACCATATATAAACCAACACTTTCAGGGTCTTTGCTTTTGAGTAGTAGTTCAGGTTTTTTCTGAAGAACAGCAATACCATTGTAATGGATAATAGAATAGTGAATATCAGGATAAAAGTGCCGTTATGAACAAAAGGTTTCAGATAATCGCCGTTCCAGACAAAGTCGAACCAAACCCATTTGACATCAATAACGTTGAATATCAGAATGAGAATATTCAACAATAACATAAGAGCCACTCCAAACCTGTTTTCGTTTCGCAGCTTGCGTGCCGGAAATCTTCGTTTCATTATCGGTTTTCTTCTTTTTCTGTAAATGTTGTCATTCGAACCCGAATCAAGGTTTCCGAAAAAGTTATTTGCAATTCTTATACAAAATACCGTGCAAACAAGTGCACCCAGTATAAACAGATGAATGTTCAAAAAGCTAATTTGCTTTATTGCGTTCCAAAGATTGTTGAAGAAGTTACCGAATATTTTGTTCACCAGATCATTAAAAACCGGATTTGATGAAGCAAACAAGGTAGTGAACAGTATTAAAACAAGCACTATCAGTAGAATTGCCAAACTTATTCTGGATCGTTTTGATTTCGTCACCCCGGTATTTCTGAAAAATAGAAATGGTCCTGCAAAAAATTTGGGAACCGATAAGCCGAATATTACCATGGCATGCAGAAAACCATAAACAAGCGAGCGTATCTTAGACGCATGTATCAGGCCGCACAAAAACACCAGCGAAATAATGTTCATGCATATCGCCAGTGCCGAATTGAAATACACCGTAAAAAACGAAGTCACCATCCAGCCTGTAAGCACTATATAAAACAATAAGCCTGGTCTGTCAGCTTTTCTGAAAACAAATGATATGATAAGCACATAAATCCCAAATAAGGGCAAATTCAGTCCGATGCTCTGACCGTCGAAAAGATATGCACACCAGAAACCACCAATAATTACCGAAATTATTTTCAGAAGATTTTTCATTGCAATAAATTTTACTTGAAAACGATTAAATTCGGGATAAATTGTAGCAAGAAGTTAATAAGCAGAACATTAATATGACATTATTTTTAATTCGCTGAAAAATTGAAATCTATTATGATATCTGTTAAAAAGCTGTTTACTATTTATTGAAAAAACAATCCCACACAAATCAAAAATTTGTAATTTTGCCGCATCAGAAACTTAATGTTCAATTAAAATCATACAATTGTGGACTTATTTGAAAAAATACTAAAAAACTACGGACCTTTAGGTCAATACTACAAACAAGGTCATGGATACTTCTTTTTTCCGAAACTCGAAGGAAGAATTTCGAACAAAATGATATTTCGCGGTAAAGAACATCTTTGCTGGAGTTTAAACAATTATCTCGGCCTGGCCGATCATCCCGAAGTACGTAAGACCGATGCCGAAGCAGCTGCCGAATGGGGTTTTGCAACTCCGATGGGCGCCCGTATGATGTCGGGACAAACCGATTATCACGAAAAACTGGAACGCGACCTCGCTGCTTTCGTTCATAAAGAAGCCGCTTATCTGCTCAACTTTGGATATCCCGGCATGGTTTCTATCATCGATGCTTTGGTCGATCGTCACGATGTTATTGTATACGATTCTGAAGCTCACGCGTGCATTCTTGATGGTTTGCGTCTGCACATGGGTAAACGTTTTGTATATCCTCACAGTAATATGGAAGCTTTGGAAAAGAACCTCGAACGTGCTACCAAACTGGTTGAACAAACCGGTGGCGGTATCTTGGTCATCACCGAAGGCGTTTACGGTATGGTTGGCGACATTGCCAAACTGAAAGAGATAGTTGCCATGAAACAAAAATTCAATTTCCGTTTGCTTGTTGACGATGCTCACGGCTTTGGTACTATGGGAGCCACGGGTGCAGGCACAGGCGAACATTGCGGTGTGCAGGACGGAATTGATATCTACTTTGCCACATTTGCAAAAGCTATGGCTATGATAGGTGGTTTTGTTGCTTCCAAAAAAGAAGTGATCGATTATCTGCACTACAACATGCGTTCGCAGGTATACGCCAAATCGATGCCGATGCCGTTAGTTATTGGTGCTATGAAACGCCTTGAACTACTCAAGAACAGCCCCGAATTGCGCGAACAGCTATGGAAAATAGTTCATGCTCTGCGCGACGGTTTGCGTGCAAAAGGTTTCGACATGGGTGTTGCCGAATCACCTGTTACTCCGGTATTCCTGAAAGGAACTTTGCCCGAGGCAACACAATTGGTTTACGATTTGCGCGAAAACTATAACATATTCTGCAATGTGGTAATTTATCCTGTTGTTCCCAAAGGCGTGGTGATGCTTCGTTTAATTCCAACCGCTTCGCATACCATGGATGATGTGAACTACACCATCGATTGTTTTGCCAAAGTAGCCGAAAAACTTAAGAACAACGAGTATTCTCAAACAGAATACGCCCCGATAAACGAATAATAATTCGGATACGAAATAAAAAGAGGCTGTTGTTTTTGAAACAATAGCCTCTTTTATTATGAGAATACTTCTTATGCTATTTCTTAATAATAAAAATCATAGCTCCAAGCTTATAGTTACTACCATCCGGGCAAATGCAGTTAATGTCTTCAAAAAATATCTTCTGCCCGTCTATCGATTTTTTTATATATTCAATTGCATGTGCAGATAACTTGTTTCCTGTGCAATATTCTGAAACAAGATCTTGGTTTTCGTTCACCAGCAAAGTGCATGTGAACTTTGAAACTGTACATCCGGCTAGGCTAACTGTCAGGGTTCCGTTTATCAGAAAATCTCTGGTAACTTCTCCCCCTTTCATAGTTCCAATCATTGTATAAACATCACTTTTAGAAGCATCAATGCTTTGTGCTTTCGCTCCGGCAAATGCTGTTAAAAACAGCAGTATAAAAATCGAAATGTACTTTTTCATAATTGTAATTTTGTTTAGTTTGATAATTAAAACTCAAAATTAAAGCCTTTTATATTCAACTCGTTCATTAAAAACTTGATTTCTTTCTGCAAAGCATCATTCAACGGAACGCCTTTATCTTTGCGGTCTAACCAAACAATATATTCTTTCTCTCCTGCGGTGAAAATGCGGTTATGTCCCGGCATTTTTTTCGAAGCACGCAGTTCGCGCAGAATGTTGCCAGTGGTATGTTTAAATTCTTCGGGGTCAACAAAAGCATTGATGTCGATAGCAATAAAGAAATGCCCCAGAGGATACGGAACTTTCTTCCCGTTCTCGAAACCCATCAGCATTTTCATATAGCTGCCGCTTTGCAATGCTGCTGAAAGAATTTCAACAACGGTAGCATAGCCATAGCCTTTATATCCTGCGGTTTCCTCTCCTATTCCTCCCAAAGGTGTCAGAGCAGCTTTTTCAGCAATAAGGTCTTTCAATATCTCTTGCGCATCGGTCTTTGATTCACCGTTCTCGTCAATAACCCATCCTTTCGGAACCGTTTTTCCGGCACGTGCATATAATTCTATCTTTCCGCGCTGGCTTACCGAGGTAGCGCAATCGAGCATAAAAGGAAACTCTTCGTCGGTAGGCATTGCAAAGGTGAGCGGATTGGTGCCCAGCATGTTTTCTACTCCATATGTAGGTGCTATCGACGGACGTGCATTCGTGCCCGAAATGCCGATCATATTTTCTTTGGCAGCCATCAGTGCATAATATCCTGCAATACCAAAGTGCGTTGAATTGCGAACAGCCACCATACCCATACCGAATTTCTTTGCTTTATCAATGGCCATTTGCATCGAGCGTTTGGCAACCACGTGTCCCATGCCGTTATGTCCGTCTACCACTGCAGTTGTCGGACTTTCGCGTATAACTTCAAATTCGGTAACAGGATTTAATATTCCGTCTTTTATACGATCATAATAGATCGGTTTCAATCGGTTAAAACCGTGCGAATCAATACCCAGTTTATCGGCAGTAATCAATACATCGGCAACAATCCGGGCATCATCAGTCGGAACGCCGCTGCCAATCAGCACATCAACCATAAATTGCTCCATGGTAGCAAAATCAATATAAGTTACGTTATCTTCGATCATAATATCAGTTAGTTATTATTTGGGGAATTTAAAATAGGTCATAAAAAGTATAAGAGTTTTGTTTTTGCCTGAATAATAAAATTTGATCTGGTTATAGTCCGGTGGACCGAAGGTGGTTCCTATATTATTCGAAAAGCAATAACCCTCAGTTGGAATATTCATTTGATTTGTAGCCAGTATCCCATTCTTGTCTTCATCATGAAATGCAGCAATTGAATACACTCCTTTAGGAACAGAATCAAAAATAATAGTGCATGTGAGTGCTGTAGGTTTAATAACAGCGCCTTTAAAAGGCTTTGAATGGTTGGCGAAGGCTTTATAATTATTGTACAGAGCAATATTAACATTGCCTGAGGTATTTTTCAGACTCCTAACAATAATGGTGAGTTTGCCGTGCAACGAATCAAATATCGGAATGGAATCCTTATTATTAGGACTTCTCGATTCTTCCATCTTTATTACGGCGTTGTTAATTTTTTGATCGATCTGGTTAAGTTTAGAGTTAAGGGTGTCGGCAATAGCATTGGGATTGTTTTGAGCAAAACTTTGTGCAATCGAAATAGTGAATAAAAGGAGTAAAAAGATTCGGGTCTTCAAAATATATAAGATTTCTTTACAAAAGTATAACATTTAAACAAATAATTTCAATCCGTCGTAAGCAAATTTAACATTTTCGGGAAGCAATTTTTCCGCATCATCATATTTTCCCATCATGTGACTGATGTGTGTTAATAATGCTTTTTTTGGCGAAACTTCTTCAATCAAATTTAGTGCCTGTTGTAAATTATAATGAGAATAATGATTTTTTATTCTCAGGGCATTTACTATTAACACATCCAGGTTCTCAAGTTTTCTCTTCTCAATTGCTTCAATTTCGCTCACATCTGTGAGATAGGCTATATTTTCAATACGGAAACCAAAAATCTTTAGATGATAATGATATGCTTCTATCGGAATGATGATGATATTATTTACAGTAAATTCATGATTTATAATTTCGTGCTGATTGATCTGAGGAACTCCGGGGTATTTTTCTTCCGAAAAAGCATAACTGAACTCACTTTTTACAATTTGCTGAACTTCGGCACGGGCATAAACATCCATCGGGCGTTTCTGTATGTAATTAAAAGCTCTAACATCATCAAGCCCGGCAACATGATCTTTATGTCCATGGGTTAATAAAACAGCATCAAGTCGGGTTACATTTTCGCGCAGCATCTGCTGCCTGAAATCAGGGCCTGTATCAATAACAATAACAGTATCGTTTACTTCAACAAGCAACGATGATCGCAAACGTTTATCGTGAGTATCTTTCGAATGGCAGGTTTCACAATCGCAGGCAATTACCGGAACTCCCTGAGAGGTTCCCGTTCCTAAAAATGTTATTTTCATTATTACAAATTTATGCTTTTTGCCGAAATAGTAGTAATTTTACTTCCATAAAATAGTATCTAATGAACAACCCTTTTGAAAGAATTGAACCAAAGCAACTGAACTTTAACACATTTGGTATACTAGACGACGAATGGATGCTGGTTACAGGAGGAATAAAAAGCAATTGCAACACCATGACAGCTTCGTGGGGAGGTTTTGGCATTTTGTGGAACAAGCCTGTTGCTTTTGTATTTATTCGTCCTCAGCGGTATACGTATCAGTTCGCTGAAAAATATGATCATCTCACACTTTCTTTTTTCACTGAACAATACCGCGACGCTTTGAATTATTGCGGTTCTCACTCCGGAAAAGATGTAGATAAGATAAAAGAATGCGGATTAACCCTTTTCGAAACTGAGGCAGGTTCTATCGGTTTTAATGAAGCCCGAATGGTTCTGGAATGTAAAAAACTCTATTTTCAGGATATTGATCCTGTTAACTTTCTCGATCAGAAAATTGACAAGATGTATCCAAAGAAAGATTATCACAGAATGTTTATTTGCGAAATAACCAATTGCTTTCATAAAAAATAGCACCATTACAATATTTTAAACTGAAGAAAAGAAAAATTACTTTTGCAACATCATACTAAAACTTTATTATTGAGGTTTTTTAAGTAACACAATTATTAATAATTCAGGAAATACAATGATCAATACGTTACGAAACTTCTTCTGGAGATCGGATATAAAAAGAGAATCAGCAAGACTAAACCGAACAAAAACAATTATCAGTATTGAACAGTCTAAAACAATTGGCATCCTTTACAATGTTGGCGACGAAAAAGATTATATTGCTGCTACAACATTATTTGCCGGTTTGCAACAGCTTAAAAAAGAAGTTCGCACTTTAGGGTTCATTCCCTACAAAGATCCTCCACACTATTGCTATCCCCGACTTCTATACGATTATATCACCAAGAAAAATATCAACTGGTATAAAAAACCATCGGGCGAAAAGATCAAAGATTTTATCAACAAAGACTTTGATATATTATTAAATCTTGATACAGTTCATAATTCTTCTCTCACTTATGTTTATGCATTATCTCATGCTAAATTTAAACTTGGCATTGAAACCGATATCAACAAAGAGTTCTCGGATCTGATAATCGCAACCAAAGACACTGTTTCGATGTCTGAACTCTTTAATTTTATGCTCGATTATATAAAAATGTTTACAGAAAAATAGAGGAAAAATCATTTTTGTTGATTAATATCTTTTCCAGTTAAAGTTGTGTTAAACATATCTCCTATCAATAATAATTTGTAATTTTCAGCCCAAAATCAAATCTTTTATGCGTAAAATAATATTACTATTGTGTGCAGTATTAATTACTGCTGCTGTTTCAGCACAAAACTTTAGTTCCTTGCAAATGCAAGCAGTTAATGTGGCTTTTCAAGGTAAAGGCGAACTGGTTATTAAATTCACAGTGCCAACCAAAACACAAATCAACGAAGATCTAACGCACATTATTTCTATTGATGATGTCAAGGCGCTTACAGACGGATCGGGCTATGAAGTAACGGCTTATGTGAATCCGAGTCAGTTCCAGAATTTTCTGACACGCAACATACCTTACTCTATTGTTCCGAAGGATGCTCCTAAAGCTCTCACGATGGCCACCACAGTGGCAGGCATGGCTAATTGGGATGCCTATCCCACCTATAGCGTTTACGAACAAATGATGCTGAATTACGCTACAAATTATCCCAGCTTATGTCATCTTGATACCATTTTACCATCGACCCCCAATGGACATAATTTGTTGGTATTAAAAATCACGAATAATATAAATATCCCGGCAAACAAGCCTCAATTCTTGTATGCAAGCACTATGCATGGCAATGAAGAAACAGGCTATGTTCTAATGTTAAGGCTTATTGATTTTTTATTAAATAATTATGGCACAAACAGCAGGGTAACTAACATTGTCAATAATGTTGAATTATGGATATGCCCGCTGGAAAATCCCGATGGAACTTATCATACAAATGATAATATACTAGGAGCATATCCGACTTCAACGAGAGAAAATGGTCACACCGTTGATTTGAACCGAAATTACCCTTATATAGGTGGTTCATTGACAAATCAGGACAGTAATGGCTGGGAACCGGAAACCAAGGCCTTTATCAAATTTGCGAAAATCCATCATATTAATATGTCAGTCAATTTCCACGATGGATCAGAGGTAGTAAATTATCCCTGGGATACCTGGACCAAAGGTACGCCAGATAACCATCCCCATCCTGACGATGCCTGGATGTTAAGAGTTTCAAGAATCTATGCAGATACAGTTCACGCAAATTCAGGCACATTAGGTACAACATATTTTACTGATGAGACAAATGGAGTAACGGAAGGTGGCGATTGGTATACTGTTGATGGCGGAAGGCAGGACTATATGACTTATTTTTGGCATGATCGTGAAAGCACCATTGAATTGGCATCAAGCCAACCAGCCCAGTCGCAAAACTTACCGGCTTATTGGAATGCCCAGTATCATTCATTTATTAAATATATTGAAGAATCCGAATATGGAATAAGGGGGATTATCACAGATTCATGTAGTGGTCTGCCTATACAGGCCAAAGTATATGTCAACAGCCATGAGGTAAACAGTGATAGTTCTTTTGTTTACTCTGGATTACCGATTGGAGATTATCATCGGTATCTGATCAATGGTACTTACAGTGTAACATACTCTGCAACGGGTTATACTTCAAAAACAATTACAGGAGTTACCTTAGCCAACGGAGCAGCAACTGTACGCAATATACAGCTGACCCCTACCGCAGCTCCTGATGCTCAATTTACTGGCACTATTACTGATGCTTGTGCAGGAACTGTTCAATTTACAAACAACTCTGCGGCATCAACTTCATTTCTATGGAATTTCGGTGATGGCACAACGTCAACAGCAACAAACCCTTCACATACTTATACCACAAGCGGAACTTACACTGTGAAACTTTATGCAACCAATTGTAAAGGAAATGATTCGTTGGTTCGAACAAACTATCTTGTTATCAGCATGACCACTGCTCCAACCGTAACTGGTGCATCAATTTGCGGAATGGGTGCAATAACATTAAATGCCAGTGGTTCTGGTACCTTGAACTGGTATGATGCTGCTTCGGGTGGAACTCTTGTTAATACAGGAACTACATACGACATTCCCAGCCTCTCATCAACTACAACCTATTATGTAACCAATTCAACCGCCACCCCCGACCAATTTGTCGGAAAACCTGATTCAATTGGCGGCGGGGCAATGTATACCAATACGACTTATTGGCTTTTATTTGATTGCAGTTCGGCTGTAATCTTAAAATCGGTAAATGTTTATTCTAGTGCAGCCGGAAACAGAACCATAACCATGAATTCGAGCACAGGGGCTGTTCTTGCAACAGCAACTGTAAATATTCCTGTCGGATTAAGTACGGTGACACTAAATTTCAATGTACCTGTTGGAACGGGCATGTCATTACGTTGTACGACAACTCCCAATATGTATAGAAGTTCTGGAGGAATTACGTTTCCATATTCAATTGCAGGAAAAATATCAATAACAGGAACAAACGCTTCAACGACGCGCTATTATTTCTTTTATAATTGGGAAATTGAAACACCTGGTGGATGCGAAAGCGTCAGGGTACCTGTTGTTGCAACAGTCAGTACGATGCCGGTGGCAGGTTTTACATATGGTGTTGGTGGTGGTGGCTCTGCTAATTTCACCAATACTACGACAAATGGTACTACTTATTTGTGGTCGTTTGGAGATGGCGGCAGCACAACACAAACAAATCCAACACATGTTTATACTGCAAACGGAAACTATACTGTACAATTAATTGCCAATAATGGCAGTTGTTCAGATACTACCAGTCAACAGGTAAATGTTACAACCGTTGGAATTTCTGAAAATCCTTTTTCATCAGTATCTATCTATCCTAATCCTGTTCAGGGAGAATTTACTATTGATTTCGGAACAAATAATAATAAAACGGTAAATGTCGAAATATTTTCAATGAGAGGACAATTGCTGTATTCAAAGATAGATAACAATACTGCTTTACCTTTGAATATTGATATGACAGAATTTGCTGGAGGCGTTTATACTATTGAGTTGAGAAGTGATAGCGATCAGAAATTTTTTAAGGTATTTAAATCGAATTAATCTGCTTGATCGTTTTATTAAAAAGGATTGTCAATCGATGACAATCCTTTTTTGTTAATAAAAACCTTAAAATAATCATTTGAAAGTTGGTACATATTCTTAAATTTGCCTTGTAAAAACACTTCATGCACGAAACTATTCTTATCCTCGATTTCGGCTCGCAATACACACAATTGATTGCACGAAGAATTCGCGAGTTATTTATTTATTGCGAAATCCATCCTTATAATAAAATTCCTGAGATCACATCTGATATTAAAGGTGTCATATTGTCAGGCAGCCCCTTTTCTGTTCGTCAAAATGACGCACCCTATCCTGAACTGAAAAATATAAGAGGTAGCATACCTATCCTTGCTGTTTGTTATGGAGCACAATATTTGGCCCATATCTGTAACGGGGAGGTTCTTCCTTCAGAAATCAGAGAATACGGAAGGGCTAATCTGTCGTTTATTGATCCTGATGATACATTATTCAAAGGTATGACGCTTGGTTCGCAAGTATGGATGTCTCATGGTGATACCATACTTAAAACTCCCTCAAATTTTAAAATTCTGGCAAGTACCCCTGAAGTGAATGTAGCGGGATTTGTTATTGAAAACGAAAATACATTTGGCATACAGTTTCATCCTGAAGTTTATCATTCAACAGAAGGTATGATATTACTCAAAAACTTTGCAGTTGATATTTGCAAATGCTCTCAATCATGGACCCCCGATTCGTTTATTGAATCAACGGTCGCCTCATTAAAACAACAATTACAAAATGATAAAGTAGTTTTAGGACTTTCAGGCGGGGTTGATTCATCTGTTGCTGCCATAATGATGCATAAAGCAATTGATAAAAACCTTTATTGCATTTTTGTAGATAATGGATTGCTGCGCAAAAACGAATTTGAGTCGGTACTGGATAACTACAAAAACATGGGGCTGAACGTAACCGGAGTTCGTGCCGGGAATATATTTCTCAAGAATTTAATGGGTGTTTCAGAACCTGAACAAAAGCGTAAGATTATTGGTAAGACTTTTATTGAAGTCTTTGATTCGGAAGCAGGAAAGATTGATAATGTAAAATGGTTAGCTCAAGGCACAATATATCCTGATGTTATAGAATCTATTTCTGTAAAAGGTCCATCTGCTACTATAAAATCCCATCATAATGTTGGTGGATTGCCTGATTACATGAAATTGCAGATCGTTGAACCTCTAAAGTCATTATTTAAAGACGAAGTTCGCAGAGTTGGCGCCTCTTTAGGTTTGAAATCCGAGATATTGAACCGACACCCTTTTCCTGGTCCGGGACTTGGTATACGCATTATTAGTGATATAACTGCCGAAAAAGTTCGTATTTTGCAGGAAGTTGATTATATTTTTATCGAGGGTTTGAAAAATTGGAATTTGTATGATAAGGTATGGCAGGCTGGTGCAATGCTGCTTCCTGTTCAATCAGTTGGCGTGATGGGTGATGAACGTTCTTATGAAAATGTGGTTGCACTGAGAGCTGTTGCATCAACCGATGGAATGACCGCTGACTGGGTGCATCTCCCCTACGAATTTTTGGCAAAAATGTCGAATGAGATAATAAATAAAGTAAAAGGTGTTAATCGGGTGGTATATGATATTAGTTCTAAACCACCTGCAACTATTGAATGGGAATAAAAATTTTAACGATGAAACAACTCAGAAAAATTATCCCGATTGCTGTTTTCATTCTTGGAATAAGTAATTTTTTGTATGCTCAGAATATTGAATTAAGTACAAGAACTGAATTTCTGAGCAATAAAACATACTATTTGCATACTGTTAAACAAGGTCAGACTATTTATAGTATTGCTAGAGCTTATTGCGTTGATGTCAGACAGATATTTGATGCAAATCCCGAATCTGTTAAAGGAATTCTGGCAGGTGTGGTTTTAAAAGTTATTAAGATTAGCAATCCTGAAGAAAAAACATTCATCAACCATTATGTCGAAAAAGGAGAAACATTATACAAAATTGCCACTAACTATAGTGTTAAAGTTGACGACATATATAAATTGAATACTGGTTTGACAGATAAATTAAGTATAGGACAACTTATTAAGATACCTCTTGAAACAAAAATTAAAACAGTAGTTAAGCCAGAAAAAAACTCAATTCATATTGTTCAAAAAAATGAAACACTCTTTAGTATTGCAAAACAAAGTGGTATAGCAGTTGATGAACTAAAGAAGCTAAATGCCGGCATTAGTGAAAATCTTCAACCAGGGCAGCAGATAAAAGTGCCTTTTATTGAAGTTGCACAAAAAACTGCAGAAAAAGATAGCATCGTTGTGTTTGAATGTGGAAAAACAGGTTTGCAAGGCACATACAATATCGCTTTGATGATCCCATTTTATCTTGATCATTCTCAAAGTATTGATACGGGAAATAATGGAAAATCAATATCCTCCTATAAATCACTTTCTTTCATTCAATTTTATGAAGGTGCTCGTCTAGCAATAGATTCGTTAGAAAAAGCAGGATTCTCATTAAAAGTTTATTTCTATGATATAGCAGAAGATACAAATCAAGTTTATGAAGTGCTTAAGAAATCTGAATTTGCCTCTATGAACCTTATCATAGGTCCTTTATTCAGCAGTAATTTTAGTATTGTATCCGAGTGGTCTAAAAAACATAACGTTCCAATAATTAATCCATTTACCACGAAATGTGATCTGTTAAAGAGTAACCCGAATGCATTCAAGCTAAATACATCTTTTCGAAGTGAATCTAAGCAAATTATTGGTTTTATTAAAGATACATATAAAGATTGTAATTTGTTTATTGTTTTTAACGAGAAGGAGAAAGAGCTGGCTGATTCATTAATTAATGCTGCCAATTTGGAGATTACTCACAATAAGATTAACATACAACTCTTTAAGGTTATTTATTCTAAAGAAGGATTAGCTGGAATTACCAAGAGTATTTCCGAATCAAAAATTAACGTCATTATTACACTAATGGATGGTGAGGCCTTTGTTTCTTCTTATCTCAGAAACCTTAATGATTTGGCCTATAAATATAAAATTGTACTTTTTGCCGAAAAAAATTGGGAAGAATATAACAGCCTTGAAATAGAATATTTGAATAATTTGAACACGCATATCTATTCAAACAGTTTTATTGATTACAAGGAGAGTAAAACTCAGGATTTTGTATTGAATTTCAGAAACTCTTATAAAACTGATCCCGATTATTACGCATTCCAAGCATACGATATCATGATGTACTTTGGTTATGCATTAAAGAACTATGGAAAGAACTTCCAGAGTTGCTTAAGTAATTATAATCCAACTCTTCTTGAAGCAAGTTATAACTTTAGGAAGACTGTTGACGGAGGTTTTGAGAACGTAACTGGGATTATATACCGATATGAAGATTATAAGATGGTCAATGCATCCGTTAATCCCAAACGTGAAATTATATTAAATGAGAAGATAGAAAAGAAAAAACCCTAAGCTCAATAATCTATTTTATTGGTTTTTTGTTTCCATAATTCGAAAGGTTCAAACAGTTTCTTACTAATAATATGCTCGAAAGGAATAGTTCTTTCTTCAATAGAAGCAGTTATTTGCCCATAAATAAAGGAATCATCAAAGCCATATCTGGATGCTTCTGCTTTATCAGCGGCAAAATACACTTTGTCTGGTCGAGCCCAAAAAATAGCACCAAAACACATTGGACAAGGTTCGCAACTACAATAAATTTCACAACCATTTAACTGAAAGGTATTCAGATTACTACAAGCGTTACGAATCGCATTTACTTCTGCATGCGCCGTTGGGTCATTATTAGTTGTAACTAAATTAAATCCTTTACCGACAATCTGTCCGTCTTTTATTACTATTGCTGCAAAGGGACCTCCATTACCGGAAATGACATTTTCTTTTGCCATCTCAATGCATAAATCAATATATTCCTTATCAGTCATAGCTCATTTGATTAGAACAGCATTCTTTACTTTTTCCTTTAATAAAGCTAGATCTGTAACTTCTATCATTTCATTGACATAATGGAATTTCAAACCTTCAATATATTTTTTGTTAATTTCTTCAATATCCTTTTTGTTTTCTGCCGACAAAATGATATCGGTTATTTTGGCACGTTTTGCTGCCAGAATTTTTTCCTTAATGCCACCTACTGGGAGAACTTTTCCTCTCAATGTTATTTCACCTGTCATTGCGATGCCCTTTTTTAGCTTTCTTTGAGTAAATGCCGAAGCTAATGCTGTGAACATAGTAATACCTGCAGAAGGGCCATCTTTTGGTGTTGCACCCTCAGGAATATGAATATGGACGTTCCATTTTTCAAAAACTTCGGAATTAATTCCTAATTTCTGTGAATGAGATTTTAAATACTCATAGGCAATGCTTGCCGACTCTTTCATAACATCACCCAAATTACCTGTGAGTGTCAAATTCCCTTTTCCATGACTCAAACTTACTTCAATAAAAAGTATCTCACCTCCTACCGATGTCCATGCTAAACCAGTAACCACCCCAGCAATACCCTCAGGAATATCTTTATCCTTTTGGTAAATCGGAATTCCAAGAATCGAATCCAGATCAGACGCGGGAATATTTTTCTTGTATTTTTCACTCATCGCAATGAATTTCGCCCTATTCCGAATAATTTTAGCTATTGTTCTCTCAAGTGAGCGCACTCCTGATTCCCTCGTATATTCATCAATTATTTGCTCCAAAACTTTATCCGAAAACTTCAGATGTGAGATTTTAAGTCCATGTTCCTTAATTTGTTTTGGAATCAGATGTCGTTTTGCGATTTCCATTTTTTCTTCTAAAAGATATCCACTCAGGTCAATAATTTCCATCCTATCGCGTAATGCAGGATAAATACCCGAAATATTATTTGCAGTAGCAATAAACATCACACGAGACAAATCAAAATCAACTTCCAGAAAGTTATCATAGAAGTTAGTATTCTGTTCAGGATCTAATACTTCGAGAAGTGCAGCTTGTGGATCACCACTATAATTATTACCACTTATCTTGTCAATTTCGTCAAGAACAAAGACAGGATTAGCTGATTTTAATTTTTTCAGGTTTTGAATAATTCTCCCAGGCATGGCACCAATATAGGTTTTTCTGTGTCCTCTTAATTCTGATTCGTCCCGCAATCCACCTAATGACATTCTTATATATTTACGTTCCAGAGCCCTTGCTATTGACTTGCCTAAGGATGTTTTACCAACGCCCGGAGGGCCAACAAGACATAATATTGGGGATTTCATATCGCCCTTTAGTTTCAGTACTGCAAGATATTCTAAAATCCGTTCCTTGACTTTTTCCAAACCAAAATGGTCTTCATCAAGTATTTTTTGTGCATTATTTAAATTGAAATTATCAGTAGTATATTCGTTCCACGGCAATTCAACCAGCGTTTCCAGATAGTTTGTCTGAACAGAATACTCAGCAGCGTGAGGATTCATTCTTTGAAGTTTTCCTAATTCTTTTGTAAAAAGCTCGGAAATTTCTTTTGACCATTTTTTCGTGGAAGCTTTCTCGGATAGTTCATTAATCAATTGTTCGAGAGGGTTATCACCAAGCTCTTGCTGGATCTGTTTCATTTGCTGTTGTAACAAAAAATCCCGCTGCTGTTTATCCAAATCAGTTTTTACTTTATTCTGAATCTGATTTTTAAGTTCAATCATCTGTAATTCTTTTACCAAATGATTTAAAACCTGATTTGAACGTTCGGTTAGATCAGCTGTTTCCAGTAACTTTTGCTTTTCAACTATATCAATATTCAAATTAGATGAAATGAAGTTGACCAAAAATGCCTGGCTTTCAATATTTTTTATGGCAAATGCTGCGTCTGAAGGAATATTAGGAGATTGTTTGGCAATTTGAATAGCAAAGTCCTTAAGTGATGATATTAATGCCTGAAATTTTTTGTCTTTCGAAACAGGTTCATGCGTAATAAAATCTGTAACCCTGGCTATAAAGTAAGGTTCGCTAGAAATCATTTCAACCAACTCAAAACGTTTTTTCCCCTGAATAATAATTGTTGTACTACCATCAGGCATGTGCAATGTTTTGATAATATGTGCAACGGTTCCAATTTTATGAAAATCTTCAAAAGTTGGATCTTCAATATTTACGTCTTTCTGAGCCACTACTCCTATTGCTTTCTTTGCTTTATAAGCTTCCTTTATTAGTCGGATTGATTTATCACGCCCAACTGTTATTGGAATAACAACACCAGGAAATAAAACAGTATTACGTAGTGGTAGTATGGGCAATGACTCTGGAAGTGGTTCCGAATTCATTTGCTCTTCATCTTCGGGAGTAAATAAAGGAATAAATTCCGTATCATTATCCATCATACTAATAAGTTTGTATTTTTTATCCCACTCAGAAGAGAATTCCATAAATTATTTTTTAAGACAAAATGTCAGTTAAAACTACAATAAAGTAAATATTTTTATGAAAATAAAAGATTTACAGCATGTTTACAACAATATAGGTTTATGTTGCAATAAAAATGCCAAATGATTTTGACTATTTTGAAAATCTTACTTTTTTACGATATGAAAAAGTAAGTTCAAAAACACTTTTCAAAATTTCAATATCAATTTGAGTAAGTTCAAGGTTTCTTCGATTATAAACATTTTTTGCTACTTCAATTGCCTTATCAATATCGTAGGTTGTATAACCAGTTATAGAATTTCCCCAACTGAAAGAAGGAATAAAATTACGCTGAAAACCATGCCCCACAATATTTGCATTAACACCAACAACAGTTCCGGTATTAAACATTGTATTAATTCCACATTTTGAATGGTCTCCCATAATTAATCCACAGAAATGCAAACCCGACGGGATAAATTTCTCTTGTGTATAATTCCAAACTTTAACTTCGTCATAAGTCGTTTTTAAATTAGAATTATTAGTGTCAGCACCTAAGTTTATCCATTCCCCTAATACGGAATTGCCTAAAAATCCATCATGAGCTTTATTAGAATACCCTAAAATGACAGAGTTGTTAACCTCTCCACCAACCTTAGAATGAGGTCCAATGGTAGTTGGTCCATATATCTTCGCTGCCATTTTTAAAGTGGAATTATCACATAGAGCAAATGGCCCTCTTATCACACAACCTTCCATTATTTCAGCATTTTTGCCAATATAAACTGGTCCAGTTGATGCATTAATAGTTGCACATTCAATTTTAGCACCTTGTTCAACAAAAATGTTTTCTTCAGAAATCAGTTTGTTTGAATCGCTTAAGACTTTTGATTTGCGTCCCTGAGTGATTAGCTTAAAGTCATCTTCTATTGCCTGACCATTCAAGGCAAATATATCCCAAGGATAGTTTATTTTTAAATGCGGTAAATTACATTCTATTTCTTCCAGACCTTCCACTTCGTGATTTTCGACATCCTCCACGATTGAAGCGTCAATGCTGTTTACATCTTCCAAATCTTTTTCAATAATATGCAATGCTATAATATAATCTTTACAGACTAGGGATTGGTCCGGTTTTAACTCATTTATTGCTTTGACAAGTTCTTTAGTAGGTAATACAGATGCATTAATAAGGATATTATTACTGCTTTTAACTATCGGATATTTTTTACCCAGATATTTTTCTGTTAAAGTTGAAGTTTCTGCTTTAAGGTGTTTTTCCCATTTCTCGCGAATAGTCAATATACCAAGCCGTATTTCTGCTATTGGACGTGTAAATGTTAATGGGAATAAATCTATTCTAGTAGAATCATCAAAAAGGATGTAGTTCATTTTTTGAAATTTTAATTTTTATATACAATAATAGCAAATTTTATTATGTTCTACCGCAGTATATAAAAAAGTTTTAAGATAAATATTAACAACGTCAATTTTTTAAAAAAAATTAAAAAAAAAGTCCCATTGCGTTCAATAGGACTTTATGAAAACAAATTTAAATATTAACCTTCATTTTGCTTGGTTTCTTCCTTCTTATCCAAATGTTTTTTATATCGGTTACGGAATTTATCAACACGTCCAGCTGTATCAACAAATTTCATTTTACCTGTATAAAAAGGGTGGGATGTGTGTGAGATTTCTAATTTTATTAGAGGATATTCTTTACCATCTTCCCATACAATTGTTTCTTTGGTTTGAGCGGTTGAACGAGTAATAAAAGTGTATTCGTTCGACATATCTTTAAAAACCACTAAGCGATAATCTTTCGGATGAATGTCTTTTTTCATGATGTGAAAATTATTAAAAATTGAATTGCAAAATTACTCCTTTTTATTTAGTAAACAATAGATTCAACGTTTTTTTTTATTAAATCAAGTACAATTAATATCACCATTTATTATATCTAATCAGATAAACAACGATTTAAAGCAGTTATTTTAAATTCAATAAGAAATTCATGGTATCCGTATTGTCAGAATAATCCCAAAGTTGTGGTTTTTGAGCGCTACCAAAACAGATTCTATTTTTAATTTCAAAATTGTCACTCACAATACATTGAATATTTTCTGCCTGCGAGTTGATAAAATCTATTACTGATTGTTTATTTGTATAATATTCGTAATTGATAATAGATACAGGAGGATGTATTGAAATATCTTCGTGCAATAAGAAAAATCCGGAGTCGATAAACGGCTGATTATTCATTATAAAAATGGTTTTATAATAATCGTAGTTATTTTTATATTTGTTATGGTCGCAGATTGGTGAATAACCATTACAAGCCCTTATGAATTGTGAAAAATCATAATTTTGGGGAACAAACAATTTTGTAACATTTCTGCACCCAAGTCCGAAATACATGAATATATCATCGGCCAAATGTGTCAATTGTTCTAAGGTCTCATTCCCAGAAATAACACCCAAACTTGTTCTGTTCTTACGAATAATATTGAGGTATTTGCTAAAATAATACTCGAAATACCTTGAAGTGTTATTGCTACCTGTTGCAATCACAGCGTGGAATCTTTCAAGTTTCTCAGTAGTAAATTCAATTTTTGAGGAATAATCAGAATCGATATCAATCAAAATTTCGGCAATTGCCGGTAGCATGAAAGAATCGCTGTGAGATAATTTTCCAAAAAATTTATTACCACTAATAATCACACATAGAAAATCATGAAAGCCCACCAGTGGAATGTTTCCTGCCATCACCACCCCCACCGTTCTGATTGAAATGGCACTATTCTCTTGAAATGAATAGGCACTAATCCATTTATAAAGTTTGTCAGGTATGAGCGAATCACTAATTGATTTCAAAGCAAATCGAATGGTAGTTTCTGTGAAAAAACTATTATGAATTATGCTTTGATTAATTGCATAATCAATAAGTTTCTTATTGTTATCATTTTCCTGTAAATTGCTTTCTAAATAATCATCAATAATTTTGCTGAGGAAACTGAAATTTCGTATGTGTTTTTCTATATTTATTTTATTCTCTGGCATTTTTTTATATTTTTGTCAAAAGTACGTGAATTTGTTTTTATAAAATATTCATTAGTTAAATTTCGTTATTGTAAACTTAGGGTTAAAAAATATTGATGTATATCCGTTTAAGAACTTGCTTTTTCTTTTTTCTATTTCTCCCTTACCTGACATATTCTCAGGATATAAAGAAGGAAATAGATACTTTACGGTTATATTCCAACCTTATTACTGCCGAATCTCCTGATTTTCAAAAATATTCTGCTAATGAAAAATTCCGCAATAAACTTGAAGCAGTTTTTAGCACAGAGAGATCTTTTGATTTTCCTTACGACTCGATAAAAAAGATTTCTACACTTGAATCACCTGATAAGAAATTTAAGATATTTACCTGGGCGATTCCTAAAGAGAATAATACTTTTGAATACTTCGGTTATATCCTGTATCCTGATAAATCGGTATTTAGTAAAAAATTTGTAGCCTTAATTGATAATACTGATAAGATTGCAAGTCCTGAAAATGTGGTTACGGATACCAAAAACTGGTTTGGTGCAATTTATTATAAAATTATATTAACCCACTTTCAAGGTAAGAAGCATTATACTCTTTTAGGATGGAAAGGAAACAATCAGATCACAAACAAAAAGGTAATTGATGTTTTGTCCTTTAAATCTTCTGGTATACCCTCTTTTGGAGCCATGCTTTTTAGAAAATCTAAAGATAAATCTACCAGAATCATTTTTGAATATTCATCACGTACCTCTATGTTGCTGCGTTATGACAAACAGATGATTCATACCATTGTAAAAGCTGCCCATTCAAAAACTACTAAGGTAAATCCAAAATCAATCAATGGCGGCAAAGCCCTGAAAGCAGATAAAAAATACCAGGCAAAGGAAAAGACTACCAAATCAAATATGATCATTTTCGACAGATTGTCGCCAATCGATCCCAGAACATCAAAGTATTCTGCCGAACTGGAAGGGCAATACCAATATTATGCTCCGGAATCGAACATAATGGATGCCTTTATTTTTACAAACGGTAAATGGGTTTACACCAAGGATATTGATGCCCGAAATCCTAAAATCAAAAAAAAGAAAGTAAACAACAAACCAACTCAAACCCAATAGAAAGAACTGTTTACTTTTAGAATTATATTTTTTTTCAGACTTATAACTTTTTTTTCACAAAAAAATCTTTACTTTGTGATTGAAATATTAACTCATATTAAACCTTAAGAAACATGAAAAAAGTTCATAATTTTAATGCAGGTCCATCCATACTTCCACGGATAGCCATTGAAAATACTGCAAAAGCAATTCTTGATTTAAACGGAATAGGCATGTCGATCCTTGAAATTTCACACAGAAGTAAAGAATTTCAAGCTGTTATTGATGAAGCTGTAGCTTTATTTAAGGAACAACTTGGTATTCCTGAAGGGTACCATGTATTATTTTTAGGTGGTGGTGCAAGTATGCAATTCTGCATGGTTCCGTTCAACTTGTTGAATAAAAAAGCTGCTTATGTCGACAGTGGAGTTTGGGCGAAAAAAGCGATTAAAGAAGCAAAACTTTTTGGTGAAGTTAATGTAATAGCTTCTTCGGCTGATAAAAATTACAATTTCTACCCTCCTATTTCAAATATTCCAACCGATGTTGACTATCTTCACATTACTACAAATAATACTATTTATGGAACTGAAATTCTAAAGGATATTGATTCACCCGTTCCATTGGTAGCCGATATGTCATCGGATATTTTCAGCCGCCCGGTTGATGTTTCTAAATATGCAATGATCTATGGTGGTGCACAGAAAAACCTGGGACCTGCCGGTGCTACTTTCGTGATTGTTCGTGAAGATATTCTTGGAAAAGTTGAACGAGTTATCCCATCTATGTTAGATTACAGAACTCACATTAAAGAAGGTTCAATGTTTAATACACCTCCATGTTTGCCGATTTATACCATAATGGAAACTTTGCGATGGATAAAATCATTGGGTGGTGTGAAAGTTATTCAGGAAATGAACCGGAAAAAAGCACAACTACTATATGACGCCATGGATAACAGCAAAATATTTGTTGGAACTGTGGAAAAAGATTCCCGTTCGCTGATGAATATCTGTTTTGTTATGCGCGAAGGATATCAACAGTTGGAAGAAGAATTCATGAATTTTGCAAAAGCTAATGGTATGGTTGGTATTAAGGGTCACCGTAGTGTTGGTGGATTCCGTGCTTCTACCTATAATGCACTTCCCATAGAAAGTGTTCAGGCATTAGTTGATTGCATGAAAGAATTTGAAAAAAGTAAGGTATAGTTCTTTATAAATTCATTTAAAAGGTTACCTGAATCATTATTGATTTGGGTAACCTTTTTAATTTATTGCTTTAATTTTTAGTAAAAGGTTAAGTTTATCACGGAAAATATTCAGTTTTAAAAATTAATTATTAATTTCGTCAAAATGATTTTTATCAATTATTTTTTAAAGAATTGTTATTACTAAATAATAATTTTTATAATTTTATCTCAAATTATCTAACTAAATCCAAATTTACTATGTCGAAAGTACTTATAGCTACCGAAAAACCTTTTGCTGCAGTTGCAGTGAACGGAATTAAAAAGATCTTTGATGAAGCCGGTTTTGAAACTGTTTTGCTCGAAAAATACACTGATAAAGCCGACCTGATAAAAGCAGTTGAAGATATTGATGCGATGATAATCAGAAGCGATAAAGCTTCAGCTGATGTTATTGCAGCTGCACGAAATCTGAAAATAATTGTACGTGCCGGAGCCGGTTTCGACAATATTGATATTGCAGCAGCAAATGAGAAGAAAATTGTTGCAATGAACACTCCGGGGCAAAATTCGAATGCTGTTGCTGAATTAGCATTGGGAATGATGGTTTTTATGGCCAGAGCTCAATTTAAAGGCGGATCGGGTTCGGAACTTAAAGGGAAGAAGCTCGGAATTCATGCGTTTGGTTATGTTGGTAAATATGTTGCCAAAATTGCAAAAGGGTTCGGAATGGAGCTATATGCTTACGATCCTTTTATTGACAAATCTGTTATCGAAAATGAAGGCGTTATTGCTTTGAATTCGGAAGAAGAACTTTACAGCACTTGTCAATATATTTCGTTGCATATTCCGGCAAACGAAAAAACAAAAAAATCGATCAATTACAATCTGCTTTCGAAAATGCCAAAAGGAGCTACACTGGTGAACACAGCCCGTAAAGAAGTTGTTGATGAAGATTCGCTAAAAAAGATTTTGGAGGAACGTCAGGATTTTAAATATATTTCGGATATTGCACCAGATTGTCATGCTGAAATAGCTGATAAGTTTGAGAACCGTTATTATGCAACTCCTAAGAAACAAGGCGCTGAAACTTCGGAAGCTAATATCAATGCTGGTCTTGCTGCTGCAAATCAAATCGTGGGTTTTTTGAAAAAAGGTATTTCTACTTTTCAGGTGAATAAGTTTTAGCTAAACAACTAATTTTTATTACTAACCTTTTACTTTAATTATAAATGGAAACAGATAAATCGATCAGTTACTTTTTCAGATTTGAAGACCTAAGAATCTACAACAAGGCACTTGATTATGTGAGTTGGGTTTATTCAAATTCCGAACTTTTTCCGGATTCAGAAAAACATGGTCTGACAGCTAAATTTATCGGAGCAGCCCAATCTATTGCTCTTAATATTGCTGAAGGATCGGGCAGAAACCGAACCCAATTCATTTATTATCTGAAAATGGCAAAAAGTTCGATTCGTGAATGCCTTGTATTAACGACAATTTGCCACAGATTGAGTTTTATTGATGAAAACAGTGTTGAAGAATCGCGAACATTTTTGATAGAAATGACAAAAATGCTCGGCGCTCTGATAGTTTCCATTCAGAAAGTCGAACGTCCGAATGAGCGGGTAGAAGATGATGATGATGAACTTCACCCTCATCATGATCGTAATTTTAATCAGGTCGACAATTTTAATAATTCGTCGATTTAATATTATTTTAAAGTACAGGGAATAGGTTTTATTCTTAAATCATTTATTTTTGCACTCAATTAATTTTTAAATACTATTACTATGGCAATTTTAAAAGCCTTTAAAGGCTTACGTCCTCCAAAAACTATCGCCCACCTGGTGGCCTCGCGCCCATACGATGTTCTGAACTCGAATGAAGCCCGCATTGAAGCCGACGGGAACGAATATTCTTTACTTCACATTATTAAGCCCGAGATCGATCTGGCCGTTGGAATAGATGAGCACGATGAATCGGTTTATAACAAAGCAAAGGAAAATCTGGCAAAATTCCGGAAGAACGGATGGCTGGTGCCCGATGCTACCAACTGCTTGTATATATATGCTCAAACCATGAACGGTAAGACGCAATACGGGTTGGTGGGCTGCGCCGGAGTTGAAGATTATATGAACGGTATTATTAAGAAACACGAACTTACCCGCAAGGATAAGGAAGAAGACCGCATGAAACACGTGCGCATTACGAATGCCAACATGGAACCCGTTTTCTTTACCTATCCTGCCGTGAAAGAAATTGACGCGATTGTTGATTCGATCGTGAAAAGCAAGCAAGCCGACTACGATTTTACCTCGACCGATGGTTTCGGGCATCATTTCTGGGTTATTAATGATCAGGCTACTATTGATTCGATCATTGCTTTGTTCGATAAAGTTCCGGCAACATACGTGGCCGACGGGCATCACCGTACGGCTGCTGCTGCTTTGGTTGGCAACGAAAAGAAACGCAACAATGCGAACCACACCGGCAAGGAAGAATATAATTATTTTCTGGCAGTTCATTTTCCCGACAACCAACTGACCATTATCGACTACAACCGCGTGGTGAAAGAACTTAACGGCCTCACTCCTGCCGAGCTGATGGAAAAACTGAAGAAAGTGTTCGACATTGAGCTGAAAGGCACCGAAATTTATAAACCCAACCGCCTGCACAATTTCAGCATGTATTTGGAAGGCCAATGGTATTCGCTCACAGCAAAGCCCGGCACTTATAATGATAATGACCCGATAGGTGTGCTGGATGTTACTATTTTATCGAAACTGGTGCTGGACGAAATTCTTGGTATTAAAGATCTGCGTACGGATAAACGTATCGATTTCGTGGGCGGCATACGCGGTTTGGGCGAATTGAAAAAACGTGTTGATACGGGCGAAATGAAAGCAGCCTTCGCTCTCTACCCCGTTTCGATGAAACAATTGATAACAATAGCCGACACGGGCAATATTATGCCTCCGAAAACTACCTGGTTTGAGCCGAAATTGAGAAGCGGATTGGTGGTACATTCTTTAGAATAGGTGATTAGTGATTTGCGATTGGCGATTGGGGAATTTCTGATCTCAATTTGTGATAATCCGATGACGTTGTGTTGTCGGATTTTTTTTTGGTATTTATTTAAGAGTTACGATCAAAAATATGATTAAGGAAAGCATTTTTTTGATGCTATACCTGAAATTTTTGATTGACATTTGGAAATTTATGAGGGTTGAGGGTAAATTTACGTGTGTTTAAGGCAAATTTATTTGCCTTGAGGTGAAATTTACGTGTCTTGCCTGTAAATTAACGTGTTCCGATTGTGAATTAAAATGCCAGGAGGTTAAATTTACGTGTTCTTTTTGCGAATTGATGAGTTCTTTTTGTGAATTGACATGTTCCGATTGTTAATTGATGTGTTCGAAAGGTGAATTGACTTGTTCTTTTTGTGTATTGATGTGTTCGAAAAATGAATTGATGATTTTCGATTGTGAATTGAAAATATCGAATACTAAATTAATTTGTATTGTCAATAGTTTTTTTTCATTCATTTTAATTTAAAGAAATGAAATAATTTAAGGTAGGATTCATAAATTTGAAGGTGTAAGGATGTTTTTCAAGGAGAAATTACAAAATATGATTTGTGATTACTCCTTTCAACAATACTCTATAGTATAGATACCATGAACAATACTTACAGTATTCTCTTCAACACTTGAACCACCACTTCCAACTCAGCCTCCGTGTTAAATTTGCTTAACGAAAAGCGTATGGCAGGAATATCGGTATCGGCATAAATGGCCTTAAGCACATGCGAAACAGAGGTTGTCCCCGACGAGCAGGCGCTGCCCCCCGAAACAGCTATACCATTTATATCGAGGTTTTGGAGCAACATTTCGTTTTTATAAACCTCCGGCACAGAAACATTCACAATGTTATACAATCCCGCGACATCGCTGCCCGCATTAAATATCAGTTCGGGAAAAGCCGACCGGAGTTTTTGAACCAGGTAGGATTTCAGTTTGGAGATATACACCGTGTTCTTTTCCATATCGCGATACGCCACTTCGAATGCTTTTGCCATGCCCGCGATGCCATATATATTTTCGGTTCCCGAACGCATGTCGCGCTCCTGCCCTCCTCCGCTGATGAAGGGTTTTATGCTATAGCGGCCCGAAACATACAAAAACCCCGCACCTTTGGGCCCGTGAAACTTATGAGCCGAACACACGGCAAAATCGGGCATAATTTCGTCGAAACCGATGTTTAATTTCCCGAGGGTTTGCACCGTATCGGTCAAAAACAAAGCGTTGTAGTTTTTACACAACTTCGATATTTTTGATACCGGATAAATAGTTCCCGTTTCGTTGTTGGCATGCATCAAAATAACGAGCGAATTCGGGTTGCCTTCCAGCAACTCTTCGAGATGGTCGAAATCGAGCTGCGCGTTTTTATCGATCCTGACAAACGAATGCTGCACCGCAAACTGCTTACGAATTGCATCTATGGTATGCAAAACCGCGTGATGCTCTATGGCGCTGGTGATGATATGGGTGATCCCCAGATCGCGCACGGCACCATATAATGCAGTGCTGATGGCTTCGGTGGCGCTCGAGGTGAAATAAATTTCGGAAGGTCGTACTTTGATGAGCCCGGCAATTGTGTTGCGCGATTCTTCTATCAAAACGCGGCTTTCTCTGCCCAGGGCGTGAACCGAAGAAGGATTGCCGTAGTTATTCCGGATAACGCCAAGCATAGCCTCGCTTACTTCGTCGTCTAAACGTGTTGTTGCCGCGTTGTCGAGATATATCATGACCAAAAATTAATCATCAACTTCGTTGCTGAGCATTTCTTTGATATCGGACACCATTTTCTTGGCCAAACTTTCGGCTTTAACAATCGAATCGCTTTCGGCGTATATGCGGATGATGGGTTCGGTGTTCGATTTGCGCAGGTGTATCCAGCCGTTGTCGATATCGATACGCACCCCGTCGATGGTGTTGATGGGTTGTTTTTTATATTTTTCTTTTATCTTTTCGAGTATCAATAACAGATCGATGTCGGCCGATACTTCAATTTTATTTTTCGAGATAAAATAATTAGGATATTTGGTCCGCAACATCGAACACGATAGTTTCGATTTTGCCAGATAAGTCAGAAACAAAGCAATTCCCACCAAAGCATCGCGTCCATAATGCAGTTCGGGATAAATAACACCGCCGTTGCCTTCGCCGCCAATAACTGCTTTTTTTTGTTTCATCACCTCCACAACATTAACCTCACCAACCGCGGAAGTAAAATATTCTTTACCGTATTTTTTCGTGATATCGCGCAAAGCCGATGTCGACGAAAGATTTGAAACCGTGTTGCCCGGGGTATGATTCAACACATAATCGGCAACGGCCACCAGGGTATATTCTTCGCCAAACATTTCGCCATCTTCGCAAATAATAGCCAGCCTATCGACATCGGGGTCGACAACAAAGCCGACATGCGATTTGTTTTTCACAACGCTTTCGGACAATTCGCCGATATTTTCGGGCAAAGGCTCGGGATTGTGCGGAAACTTACCATTTGGTTCGCAATACAACTGATTTATCTTCTCGACGCCCAAAGCGGTCAGTAAAGCAGGAATTGCAATTCCCCCGGTAGAGTTCACGCAATCGATGGTAACATTGAATTTGGCTTTCCGAATAGCAGCAACATCAACCAGCGCGAGTCCCGTAATCATATTAATATGCTTTTCGATCATCGAATCTACAAAAGAATATTTCCCGATATGAGTAGCATCCGCGAAACTGATATTCTCATTTTCGGCTATTGAAAGCATTTGAGTTGCTTCGGCATTGGTTAAAAACTCACCTTTTGAACTCAATAGTTTAAGAGCATTCCAGTGTGTAGGATTATGACTTGCCGTGATAATTATTCCTCCGTCGGCATTCATATCTGTAACAGCAATTTCAACTGTGGGTGTTGTCGAAAGTCCTATATCGATAACATCAATTCCCATCGACATCAGGGTTCCGCATACCAAACGATTAACCATATCTCCGGAAACACGAGCATCGCGACCGACGATAACTTTGCAATGTTTTTTAGCGTCGGCAATAAACAAAGCAAAAGCACTCGTATATTTCACAACATCGCAGGGATTTAAGCCTTCTCCTGTTTTTCCGCCAATAGTTCCACGAATTCCTGAGATCGATTTGATTAAAGTCATATATAGAAAATTAGATTTTTTGCAAAGTTAGTTAATTGCTAAAATTTATTAAATAAATACTCCGTTTTTTGTAAAATATTTTTTCAACATTTTGCAATGTTCAAAACTTTATACTCCAGCTCAAAGCTTTTTTTTATCTTTGCAAAACAAACTTATTGATGATGGCTGATTACTTTGACGATTTTGATGAGCAGGAAGATATAGAGGTTACTACTCTGGTCAGTCGCTTTGAGGAGATGATTACTTCGAGAGAATCCGTATTCTTTGATGTTTATGAATTTGAGGATATCATCGATTATTATTTTGAAAAAAATAATATGAAACAACTTGGGATGGCTCTCAAGCATGCATTTGAGCTTCATTCGAACTCGGAACCCATTTTATTGCGAATGGCTATGTATTATGCAACCAGGAACAACCCTGAAAAAGCGATCGGAATTCTAAAGCAAATTGATTACAGCAACGAAGAACCCGATGTAATTTTTACAAAAGCATCCATCTATAGTCAACTAAAACTTTATACAAAATCAATTGCTGAATACAAAAAGCTTATTGATAATTGGGAATATCCTGCAGAAATATTCCTGAACATTGCCTTCGAGTACGAAAATATCGGGAATTACAATAAAGCGATCATCTACTTAAAAAAAGCCATCGAACTGGATGCCAAAAATGATACCCTGCTATACGAATTAGGATATTGTTATGAGATATTGAACCGTACAGAAGAGTCGATAAAGTTTTTCATTCAGTATATCGACACAAATTTGTATTCGGACGTGGCATGGTTTAATCTGGCAATTGCATACGGCAACATGGGACTTTACGAGAAAGCCATAGATGCAAACGATTTTGTTATAGCCATCAATGAAAAATTCACTTCGGCCTATTTTAATAAAGCAAATTCGCTGATGGAGTTAGAAAAATATACAGAAGCAATTGAAGTGTTTCATGAACTGATCCTGATCGATGAACCCGATGCAATGACTTATTATTACATTGGCGAATGTTATGAGAAACTGCAGGATTGGAATCAAGCGATCAGCTATTATAATCAGGCGCTCGAAATGGATGAGTATCTTTCGGAAGCATGGATGGGTCTGGGAGAAGTTTATGAAGAACTCGAAAACCTGCCAAAATCATTACTGTATATCCAAAAAGCAGTTGCTATAGAGCCTATCAACCACGATTTCTGGTACATTCTGGGTGATCTGCAATTAAAGATGGGATTACGCGACAAAGCCCTCGAATCGTATCAAAAGGTTTCTGAAATGAACCCCGACAATCCTGAAATCTGGCTCGATCTGTCCGAAATTTATTCAAACAATCATAATTATGAACTGGCAATTCAAACCATTCAATCGGGCATTGAATACCAGAAGAACAATATCATGCATGTTTATCGTCTAGCCGCTTACCTCTATAAAACAGGAAAAACAAAGGAAGCCTTATTAAAATTTGAATCTGCCCTTGCAGTTGATTTTAGTAAACAAAATGAATTCTTCGACCATGTTCCTGAACTTATTGGCAACCCGGAGCTAAACGAACTAATCGACTTATACAAAACAAACTCTTGATCAACATGAATTTTGCAATTCCTTTTTTACCTACACGCCTTGAGAAGCCAAGGCAATCGGGCATTACTATGGTTATGGATAAAGGATTGAGTGTTGCAGAAGCTGAAAATCTTATTTCATCTTCGGGACATTTGATCGATTTTGTAAAACTTGGTTTCGGAACATCATTTATGACCGGAAACCTCCAACAAAAAATAGAATGTTACAAAAGAGCAAACATTAAGGTATATTTTGGCGGTACATTATTCGAAGCTTTTATTATTCGTAACGCATTCGAAGAGTATGTAAAAATACTGGATAAATTCAAACTGAATACCATTGAGATCTCGGATGGATCGATGCGTATGAGCATGGATGATAAATGCAATTACATTCACAAGCTTTCAAAGAACTTTCTAGTGATCTCGGAAGTAGGTTCAAAAGATGCAAGCGTGCATATTGATACTGCCGACTGGGTAAAACTGATGAAAGCCGAACTGGATGCAGGCAGTTGGAAAGTTATTGCCGAAGCCCGTGAAAGCGGAAACGTTGGCATTTATGATGCAAGCGGAGAAGCAAATACTAATATGATCGGTGAGATATCAGCTCATATCGACCCTAACCATATCATATGGGAAGCTCCGATTAAAACACAACAGGTATGGTTTATTAAACAATTTGGCAGTAATGTTAATTTGGGAAATATTGCTTCGAATGAAGTGATTGCTCTTGAAACTTTACGTTTGGGATTGAGGGGCGACACTTTTCATGATTTCCTACCCGACAATTTAAAACAAAAATAAAATAACTCTCATGCTTTTAATCGACAAAATTAGCGCTGCAGTTGATTCAACAAAAATAATTACAGTTCAGCATCATACAGGTATTACTGCTTGGATTGCGCATATTGCTACAAACTTTATTGATACAACAGGATATATTGGTATCACTATACTTATGATGCTTGAAAGCATGGTAGCTCCGGTTCCAAGCGAAGCTGTGATGCCTTTTGCCGGATTTGCAATTTCAAATGGAGTTTTGTCGTGGGGTGGTGTGATCTTTTTCAGTACACTTGGAAGCATCATCGGGTCACTCATTAGCTATTGGATTGGATCCAAAGGAGGCAGACCAATAGTTGAAAAATGGGGAAAATATTTACTGCTTGACAAACATGATCTGGATGTTACAGAAAAATGGTTTACAAAACGCGGCGATTTTACGGTTTTCATCTGTCGTTTTATACCTGTTGTCCGTCACGTAATATCAATACCTGCCGGAATGGGAAAAATGAACTTGTGGAAGTTCTCGATTTATACTATTGTTGGCGCTGCTATGTGGAACACTATTTTAGCTGTTGCGGGATATTATCTTCAGGAAAACTGGGGCGAGATCATGAAATACAGCCACATCATCGATTATGTTATAGTAGTATTGATTGTTATTATTGTAGTTTATTACGCATATAAACTCCATAAGAACCGTAAAAAAGCAAATGCAGCCTAAGCTACTATGCGTATCTATGGATTGATCGGTTTTCCTCTCGAACATTCTTTTTCGGAATCCTATTTCAGAGAGAAATTCACTAAGGAAAGAATACAGGATTGTGTTTACAAAATGTTTCCGATTAAATCTATTAACGATTTTCCTGCTTTTATTAAAAACAATCATCTGCAAGGGCTTAATATTACCATTCCATACAAACAAGCTATTATGCCCTATCTCGATGCTATCGATACGGAAGCAATGGAGGTTGGGGCTGTGAATTGTATTACAATTGAAAATCATTCGGATAAACCATTTTTAAAAGGATACAATACGGACATTTATGGTTTCGAAACCCTATTAAAACAAGCTACTATTCCACTACATTGCAAGGTATTAATATTGGGTAGTGGTGGCAGTTCTTTGGCTGTTGCATATATTTTGAGAAAACATTCCATCCAATTCTCAATTGTATCGAGAAATACTTCTTCTGATAATTCTATGCGATATAATGAATTGAACCGGGAATATATAGAATCGCACCTGATAATAATAAATACCACGCCTTTAGGTATGTTTCCCGATATCGATAAATCTCCTGAGATTCCATATAGGTTTATCACTGCCAACCATATCTGTATCGACCTTATATATAACCCTTCAAAGACATCGTTTTTAGCCCAATCAGAACTACAGGGCGCAAAAACCATTGGAGGTCTGGATATGCTTTACGCTCAAGCGGAACATTCGTGGTTGATCTGGAATAAATAATTTTATTTTTTTGTTTGGTGGTTTGCAATATTTATGTATTTTTGCACTCACAAATGAGGTTCGGTAGTTCAGTTGGTTAGAATACGTGCCTGTCACGCACGGGGTCGCGGGTTCGAGTCCCGTCCGGACCGCTAAAAAGTAGCTAAAGCCCCTGTAAATAAAGCATTTACAGGGGCTTTTTCTTTGATGGTACAACATAAGTACAACATTTGCTACCCTCCTATTTTTCAGGCTTTTTTGTTGTACTAGTCCGGTACTAATCCGATAGTAAAGCGAAATGATTACTTTTAGCGAGGTTTTATTGGTTTAATGAATAAGTACCTTTTCTTTAAGAGGCACACCATTAATGCCCGTAATAACGTCTACAGGCATGATTTTTATAAACAGGCTTTGACCAAGGAAATCTGCCAAAGCTCCGAACTTGATCTTATATTGGATACTTAAATCGATTTCGTATTGATTAGGATGGCCGAAGACATTAGAATAGGAAAAATCAATAAGGCGGAATTCGGTTTTAACAAAGTTGATGCCTGGAGAAAGTGGCCGGGTGACAGAAACAACGGGAAAGTGACTTATTGGCATTGTGGTTTCAACTATTAGTGTGAAATAGTTGTTCATGCCATTAATATTAATGCTGACTATTTTAATTAAATCGACCGGTGCCGGTTTGGGAGGAACATAAATAATTGGCCGATGGATGTTATTCAAATTCATGTTCAGCCGGATGAAAAGGTTAATTCCTGATGGTTTATATGAATCACCGAAAATGTTTGTTTTAAGAAATTCGTATACTGCAGTATTCCAAGAATCGAGTTGCTCCTGTGTGAGTGTGCGCCACATTTGGGAGAGCTGGGCAAACATTGAACGGTTTATTTGTTGTATTGTTGTACGTGGGTTGTTAGGCGTTACTTTGGTGTGTGCATAGGCAGCATAGCGATTGCGGGAAAGTACCGTTCCGTTGAGCTTTCCGCGCATTTCTGAAATCAATGCCGAGTATTTTATAACCGCCATAACCTAAAGGATTAAAAAAAGGGCTGCTGAAAGCAACCCTTTTGATTAAGTTTGGAGTAAAGATTAAAGGACTTTACTTGCCAATTCATTACCGGCTTTGGATTTACATCCAGTTACCCTATGAACCGGTACCAGTTTAACAGAAACCATCTGACCACCGACAAGTACACCGAATTTATTTTGCCATTCGTGAAGTGCATCATAAGCACTTGCAGTACCACCGCTAATGATTCCTATCATGCGGTATTGACCCTGAACATATGATTTGCCAGGGCTGTAGCAGCGTGTAGCCAAAATCAAATGATCTACATCAGCGTTTGTGGGAGATGGATTGAAATCAATTGAGAATTTCTCCGAACCAGGTTGTGAGTTGACAGTCAAACCAAAGGACTTGACACCTTCAATGTTTTTCTGCAATGGAGGATCTGTAAGTTCGACACCTCCAATAAGTGCAAGGTTGGCATTTAATGCACAATAGAGGTTGCTTCCGGTTGGCCGGATTGAATCACCAAAAACATTGCTACTCTTAAAATCTTCTGTAGATGCGTTCCATGCATTCACCTGGGCGGGAGTTAAAGAACGCCATTTCTGACTGTAAAATGTGAACCTTTGTTTTATGGCTTGCTGGTAGGATGTCCGACGATTTACCGGAGTAACCTTGTTACGCAGAGCATTTCCGTAGCGATTTTTTGTAAAAACACTACCATTTAATTTACCTCTCATTTCTGAGATCAGAGCTGAAAATTTAACCTTTGTCATTTTTTTAAATTTTTATTGGTTATTTATTGCAAATATAACTCAATTACGCTATAAATACTACAATTACAGTCTGTTATGAATAATTATTCACACTATTGCTTTAGATTGCTTATTGACTGAACTTCATTAAACCTACGGAGGGCATTAAAAATCCATTAATGAAACCCTTATGCAGCCAATATGTCGTGTGTAAGCCGGAGATGCAAGGTTTTTTCAAAAAAAAATTTTATACAATCTCAAAATAATCTATTGGCAAATAAAAATTTTTTTTGAAAAACAAAGCTTGACCTTGCATGGGCGTGGGCAAATAACTTTGCATAAGGGATTTCATTAATGATCAACGATTAAAATTACTATTGCCCTAAAAGTGAATCGATGCAGATCATTTGAAATGTTTAAAAAGTTTCACAATGAAGCGTATAAATACAGAGAACATTTTATTGGGGTTAACTGATTTAGTAATTTTTGGATAAAATTTACTCATTGAATTAATTTTTGTTACAGATTGTGATGCTGTAATTAAAATCATGATAATAGACCATAAATAGTACATCAACATGAAGTACAAGATCGAATTTAAAATTGTTGAAATCATATAATATTGTTTTTTTTTAATGGAAGACCTTAAATAGTTTTGTCCTCCATTACTATATATTCCGGAAAAATTTTTTTTTGCTCAATTTTTGCCTTTTTTTTAAAAAAAATTACATGATAATTTCTATCAAGCTATATTTCTATGAGTTACGATTATTATTTTTAGTTAATTTATAGTGTGTCTAAATAACAAAACAGAAGAAAAAGCACTTAGGAATAAAAGGATCGTTAATTAGGAAGGCAACCTCTGGTCGTGCCTGACATTTATGGCAGCTGAAGGCTTTTTTGGAACACGCAGATGGCCTCGAGGGTAGAGTGCCAAAAAAGGCTGAAGAGTGAGCGTAGCGAACTGCACGACCAGTGAATGTGCGTTGGGGGGTCTGGGATGCCTGTTACCTTATAGAAAATATGTTTTGCAACTGTAGTAAAATATGGTTTCCGGGGACGAAGCGGCAGATCTCATGGTAATCAACAAAGCTGTAAGATGCAATACCGACGGACAGGATAGCAGGCTTGTGCGCAGGCATTAGGTGTGAAATGAATGGAGTCGAATGGAATGGAGCGGTGTTTCCGCCGAGAAAAAACCAAACTATAATAAAATACATTGCGGAAACATAGCGTAATGAAATGAGACGAAATGAATGAACTGCTAAACCCTGTCCGGCGGATGGGATAAGTTTAATTTGTGACAGATGCATTGCTTCTTGCAGCTTTGAATTGGAAGATAAAACTTCTGCTGCTTTGTCCCATGGAAAACAAAGGGAAGATAAAACCTGCAAAACAACTTAGGAAAAATTAACAGGCATTCCGGACCCGAAGGGTGAGCCAAAATTTAGTCAGAGGAGTGGGTTGGCTGGATGGCATGTGTTTTTGCTTTTAGTAAAATATTTCGGTTTGCTGGGGAGAAGCAGCGGAATTAAGGTAAGATCGCAAAGCTGTAAGCTACAAAGCCGACGGAAAGGATATCGGCTAGTGTGCTGGCATTAGGAGTGAAATGAATGGAGTCGAATGGAATGAAGCGTGTTTCCGCCAGGCAAAAACCAAAATAAACCAAAAAACATTGCGGAAACACAAGCGGAATGGAAAGAGACGGAATGAATGAACTGCTAATCCCTTTCCGGCGGAGGAAAATACTAAATACAGGATAATCTTTTTTTGTTGCTTACAGCTTTGCATTGGAGTACCCTACCCCGCTGTTTCGAACCCAAGTGAAACCGAACCTTAAGAAAATACTTGCAAAAACCATGACATCCAATAGGGAAAGCCAAAATACATACCCCAAGTTTTACGTTAATTCAGAGTAGATAACTCTAGAGTGGGTAGGCTGTGCGGCTATTATACATAATGTGATTATAAGCCTTCCGAACGCAATATATTTATACCGTTGAAGATAGGATGGATTATAATATCATATTATGTATAATAGCTTTGGGTTGTTTTTTTTCTGGCACAAGCGGAACGGTGGTGGCGGTTGGAGTGAAGCGTCTTTTTGCTTTTATAGGATATCCGCAGCTCTTCGATTTTAGGCTTTTACCAATTAAAAACAAGCAATATCAAAAGCCAAAAAGCGATGTGCTGCATTGTAGGAATATCCTGCAAAAAGTGTGACAGAAAAAAACAACAGAAGCGTTGGGGTGGGGAATGCAAAATAAAGACAGAGAAGCCCGCAACATCCCGAAGGAAAAATCTTTAATCTGAGGAGAAAATCGTGAGGACGCTGGATTTATTTTGCATGGGGGCTTTTAGGTTACATCAGGATAGAAATGGAAAATTTCAAATAAGTTTGGTTGTAGTATCCCATGTAAGAGGGAGGAATTAAAATTAATCCCAATATTGAATATTTGATAACAAAATTTTAGATAGGATTTCATTTAGGTTACAAATAATCACAAAATCAGGAAAACTAAAATTCCACCCAATACAATCCAAATTACATCAACCTTTTTTATCAGTAAAATAAAAGCGAGAAGTGTGATCAGAATGTTGAAAAGACTCCAATGAATACCCAGAGTGAAACGGTATGTTATTACTGTCAATAACCCTACAAATGAACATAATATTCCATTAATAGCTTTATTGAATTGGGGATACGTCTTTAGCTTGTCGAAAAAAGGAATGATACACATTAAAATTAAAAACGAAGGAGTAAACACACAAACAGTAGCAAGTAAGCTTCCAAATATACCAAAATGCATGTAACCGAAAAATGTGGCAGAAATAATAATAGAGCCGGGAGTTACCTGACCCAGAATTACACCATCCATGAATGTCTTTGGATCAAACCATGCATACAAGTCAATCAATTCGTGATACATAATGGGCATGGCAGCTAAACCTCCACCAAATGAAAAAAGATCGATCCGCAACATAATGGTAGCCAATGTAAAATACTCTTTATTAACCAGAAACAAAATACCTGCACAAACCACAACTATGAGTAACAACCATAAAAAGAAAGTAAAGGTTTTTGTACTGACCTGCTTTTCCTGCTGATTTTTTACTTTTTTAGAAAGTACGAGACCTAAGACTGCAGCGATAATTAATACCAAAGCAGGATGCAATTTTGTCAGAAATAATCCGGCAGCAATGATTGCGATTATCCAATCATTTATTGTACGGAAATTATTTTTCCCGAAGATATAGGCTGCATTTGCTACAATAGCCACTATCAATACTCTTAATCCATTTAGTATCAATTCTACTTCTGTAATATTTTTTGAATGTTTGTAAATTACCGAAAGAATAAACATGATGAGAAAAGCCGGAAACCCAAATCCGACAAAACTAACCACAGCTCCTTTAACACCCTTTAACTTCAAACCGACATAAGCTGCTAACTGCATCACTATTGCTCCTGGAATTACCTGACAAAGGGCAAGACCTGAATCAAATGTATTTCCATCAAGCCACTTTTTTTTATCCACAATATGTTTTCGGATATGGGCCGTCATAGCAAGGCCACCAAAGGCTGTAAGCCCAATCCAAAAAAAAGTACGGAAAAGGTCAGCGAAAGTTGGATTTGCTTCTTGCTCCATGATAAACGTGGCATTAGAGTACAATTATACAAAAGAATCCTCATTATACAAAGCCAATTTAGAATAATAGTGATCTTTCATTTAATATTTACCTCAACAAAAATCCTGTGCAAGTTCAATATTTAAGATGTGATACGGAAGGGATACTTTGGTGCACAGGATTTAAGGGTGCAGTACCTTTGTATCGTCAAAATAAAACAAAAAACAATAGCGATGAAAAACACTGTAAATACAAAATGGCAGGGCAATATGAAATTCGATTCGCTGGTGGGCGGACATCATGTAATATTGGATGCACTACCTGAAGTAGGAGGAGAAGATAGTGGACCACGGCCCAAGGAATTAATGCTTACGGCACTTGCAGGATGCACAGCAATGGATGTAGTATCGATTTTGAAGAAAATGAAAATTACACCAGAAGGTTTCCAGGTAAAAATTGATGCCAATCAAACAGAAGAACATCCAAAACATTTCGACAAAATGCATTTGATTTACGAATTTAAGGGGAATAATCTTCCGCTGGAAAAATTGCAACAAGCTGTAAATCTATCACAGGAAAAATATTGTGGGGTATCCTTTATGTACAGACAAATAATGGAGCTTACACACGAAATAGTAATTATAAACAATTAATAAAATAGTAAAGTCATGTTGTACACAAATTTAAAGCACATCGAAAATGCTGCTGATCATGCAAAAGCAATCAGCCAAAATGAAAATGTAATGGTAATATGCGGACGAATGGGCCCCATGTGTATTCCCGTATATGGAATTGCCGAAGAATTAGAAAAAGATTATGAGCACGTAAAATTTTTCGATATGGAATTTGACAATCCGGAATCACATGTAATTCGGGACATACCTGAAGTGCGTGGTTTTATGGGGATTCCTTTCACCATTTATTACAAGAATGGAAAAGTAGTGAAGGCTACTTCGAGCATACAGACAAAACAGCAGGTAAAGACCATACTAGACGAATATCTTACCGTAAGTGTTAACGCCTGAAATTATGAACACGAACAATCATTATGATGTAATAGTAATAGGCGCAGGGCCTGCCGGTTTAACCGCCGGCATTTACCTGTCGCGTGCAAGATTGAAGACGCTGATAGTTAATGAAGGCACAGTGGGCGGACAAATGATATTAACACACGAAATTGCCAACTATCCAGGGGTAGAGAGCATAAGCGGCTATCAGTTGTCCAGTATCATGAAAAAACAGGCCACAACGTTTGGTTGCGATATTAAAGCAAACACTTCTATTACCAAACTCAAATTGCAGGGCGACACAAAATCAATAACATTGGATGATGGGATGAGCTATACCTCAAATGCCATTATTTTATCACCCGGCGGACGTTCCCGTACGCTTCATGTTTTTGGAGAAAGTAAATTTAAGGGGCGCGGTATTTCTTATTGTGCTACCTGCGACGGCGATTTTTTTACCGATAAAGAAATCATGGTGGTAGGCGGGGGAAACTCAGCGCTGGAAGAAGCGGTATCGCTGACCAAATATGCCAGTAAAGTCACAATTATTCATCAATTTGATCATTTTCAAGCTTTTGATCATGCAATTGAGGAAGCAAGGCAGCATCCGAAAATTAATTTTATAATGAATTCGTCAATAACCGCATTCTATGGCAAAGAGAAACTGGAAAGTGTTGACATCAGAGATCTGAAAAACGATACTATCACGAATTTTAAAACCGACGGGGTTTTCATTTTCATAGGTTATGTACCTAATACCGAATTCTTAAAAGGAAAGATTGTTCTGAATGAATGGAATGAGATTGTTGTTAACCCTGATATGAACACCGATCTGAGAGGTGTTTATGCTGCAGGCGATTCGGTTGCCAAAAGATACCGGCAGATAACTACGGCGATTGCTGATGGCACTATTGCGGCACTGGCTGCATCGGATTATGTTCATCAGTTGAAAACAAGAAATAAACAATTAATAGCAAATTAAAATTATGGATATAGCATTAGTCATCGTAGGGTCGCTGGTTGCCCTTATCGCATTTTATGTTTTTTATTCGTACCAAAAAATGAAAAACGCTGCACTGGAAAAAGACCACGCACAGATAAAGGTGCTTACTGATCAGAATTTTCAGAATCAAATTAAAACAGGCCTTACACTAGTTGATTTTTGGGCAGAATGGTGCATGCCATGTAAAATGATGATACCGGTTCTTAATGGAGTGGCCGAGGAAGTAAACGGGAATACCTCTATAGGTAAAGTAAATATTGAGCAGCATCAGGCGGTGGCCGCAAAGTATAATGTAAGAAGCATCCCTACTATGATACTGTTTAAAAACGGCAAGGAACATAAAAGATATGTTGGAGTTAAAACTAAAGAGTTTCTGATCAATCAAATAAACCAAAATAAATAATCAATTTAAATTAAAAAATCATGAAAAAGAATATGGGAATCGCTGACAGAGTGATCAGGGTGCTGATTGCTGTCGTAGTAGCAATATTGTATTTTACAGGTATATTGACAGGTACATGGGCCATAGTATTGCTGATATTATCAGGTATATTTATACTTACCAGCCTGTTTGGAATTTGTCCGCTTTATATGCCATTTGGTATAAAAACAATTGCTAAGAATAAATAGACCAGAACATCGTTGCATTTTCGAAAATAAATTCAGCACATGAAAAAAGTATTGATCCTGGGAGGAGGTTTTGCCGGTATCCAAACCGCTATTGAACTCCAGAAGAAAAATGAATTTGAAGTCACTTTAATTTCTGACCGGGACTATCTTTACATTTTTCCGATATCCATTTGGATTCCTGTTCATATGGCTGAATTTGATGATGTAAAAGTTGCTTTGGCGGATGTTCAAAAAAAACACCCATTCAGAGTAATTGTTGATTCAGTAAAAGAGATAAATGTTTCAGAAAATAAAGTTATTTGTGAACAACAAACTGTTACCTATGATTACCTGGTAATTGCCATGGGTGCAGAGAAAATGCAACACAAAGGGATATCCAATACTTTATCTATTTGCGGGAAACCCGAAATGAGTTTATCTATTCGCAAAAGAATTGATGAACTGGTTGAAAAAGGAAGCGGAAAGATAGCCATTGGCTTTGGCGGAAATCCGAAGGATAAATCAGCCGTGCGTGGAGGACCTGCTTTTGAACTGATGTTTAATATTCACAATTTTTTGAAAAAGAAAAAGCTCAGAGATAAATTTGATCTCACCTTTTTTGCTCCTATGGATGAACCCGGAGCGAGAATGGGAAAAGCATCGCTGGCCATGCTCGAAAAAATGTTTTCCAAATATAATATCAGTAAAAGGTTTGGAAAAAAAATCAAAGAGTTTGGAGAGGATGGTGTAATATTCCAAGATGATTCGAAATTAGATGCGGATATGATCATGTTTATTCCGGCAGGCAATGGGCACAGTGTACTTCAAAATTCAGACATTCCACTGAATGAAGCTGGTTTTATCAAAATAGATGACACCTGCCTGGTGAACGGGACGGCAAATGTTTTTGCAATAGGTGATATTGCTGCTCTGGAAGGACCTGAATGGATAGCCAAGCAAGGACATATCGCTGAACTCATGGGGAGAAATGCAGCCAATAATATCACTGCAATAGAAAATGGCAGCATGAGCAGAGAAGGATACCAAAAGCATTTGAATATTTTATGCGTTATGGATACAGGCGATGGTGCTGCCTTTGTTTTCCGGAACGGACAAAGAGCATTTATGATCCCTATGCCAATTGTGGGACATTGGATGAAAAAAGGCTGGGGAACGTATTCGAAATTAACCAAAACAGGGAAATTTCCAAGGTTACCAGGCATATAAGTAGCAAGAATGATACAAGATTTAAAACTATTTTACTTTTCAAAACAAAACATTACCAAAAATGGAAGACAATAAAATGAACCGGATGCAAATGATAAAGAATAAAATTGATTCTTTACCTGATGGGAGTTTGTCAAAATCGAAACACTATTGGTGTGTGACCTGTAAAAAATTCTTTGTGTTAGATAAGCCGGAATGTCCTTATATGACAGGCATGTGTGTAAACACGCCCATTGCTGTTGAGAACCTCGCCCCAGAAAGTACTGAATCTCTAGAAAAATTCGGTTTATTTTACCCAAAGATACCCCAAAGGATATTAAGCGACATCATTAAAACTGATCTTAAAGAAACCGGGAAAAAGTTGGCTGAGATCTATCTCAATTTTCTCAAAGAATGGAAATTTGATATAGCAAAACAACAGCCTCTGCAAACCATTAAAAGCTTTATCATCATTTTATCGGGATGTGAAACAGCACAAAGAGTGAACGAAGAAACTGTCACATTCGTATTAATGGATGCAGCAAAAATCTGGGAAAAAGAAAAAATCCGGGATATTCTTACAGGAAGTCTTGAATACCTACAAAATGTACTAGGTATAAAACACCATTTGAGTATAGATTTTATAGACATTTTAGGCGAAAGAGAAGTTGGAAAATACTTTTGTGCCAAATGCGGAATGTTTTTCGAATTTGGAATAAAACGAGATTCTGTAACCTGCCCATTGATGGCACAGAAATGTATGTTCGATCCACAACACATAGAAAAGGTCGAATATCCTTCGGAGAAAATGGTGAAACAATTTGAAATCACACCTGATATTTATAAAAGGTTTATTGAAAGCATTGAGAATAAAAATGACTTTTCAGGTAGATTAAATGAAATATTGCAGGAATGGAAAATTACTGAAAACCAAAACAATATTATGAGATCATTACTATAAAGCCTTTTAAAACATTGAATAATAAAATTGTAATGACCCAAGAAAATAAAACCCATTGGTATGACGGATGGTTCTATGATACCTTTATTGCACCCAATCAAAAAGAGCTTTTTAAGCAAATTATCGAACTTATTGAACCTGATGGTAAAATAATTGATGTTGGATGCGGAACAGGACTTTTTAGTTTTACGGTAGCAGAAAAATGCAGTTCGGTTGTGGGAATAGACCTATCGAAAAGAAATATACACAAAGCCAATAAAAATCTCATAAATAATCCCAACCCAAAAGTTACCTTCCGGCACAACAGTATTTCTGAAATAATTCAAGAAAATAATCAGCATTTTGATTATGCAGTTTTGACCTTTGTAATTCATGAAGTGGATGAGGAGGAACGTAATTTGCTTCTGAAAAATATTGCCAGGGTTGCAGATAAAATTATTATTGGTGATTATCTGGTGCCAAGGCCGAATAATTACACAGGTAAATTAACAAACCTTATTGAATATATGGCCGGTTCTGACCATTATTGGAATTTTAAAAAATATGTTGAATTGGGAGGTATCCCCTATCTGGCGCACAATGCCGGATTACAAATACTATCCGAAATAAAAAATCAGGAAAGTGCAAATCATATCACTATACTATCGAAATAAGCGAAAATGATTTACAGTACTATTCAATGAATCATAGTCAGAAACACTTATAAAATCAAACTGCTCATGCCAAAACTATCCAAATTATTGATTTCAAAACGTGTTATTATTCTTGCTGTTATTGGAATACTCCTGTTTATAGGAATCAGTCAGTTCAATATTTCACTGTGGTATGTATTACTTTTTGGCATCATTACGGGGGTTGTTTTCGGTAAGGTTTTTTGCCGCTGGATGTGCCCAATGGGTTTTATTATGGAAATGATTATGGGCAGGAATCCAGACAGTAAGTTTGGCGCCATGTATCAGTATCATAAGATGGGGTGCCCCATAGCCTGGATATCGGGATATCTGAACAAATGGTCGTTATTCAAAATTAAGCTAAACATAGATACATGCAAAAATTGCGGATTGTGTGATAAACAGTGCTACATTTCCTCACTCGAACCTACGAAATATAGTTTGTATAAAGCCGACAAGACTGATCCGGGGAAGAGTTATTCATGCTCAAAATGTCTTAAATGCGTGGAAGTATGTCCTAATGGAAGTTTGGCCTATAAAGCTTTTAAATAGTTAGAATGCAAAAAGGTCTGTGTTTATTATTCAATCCATGAAAATAATTTCGTGTAAATTTGTAAGAAAATAAGAACAAATAGTATAATAGTGAAAGGTTTGTTCTCAATACATTTTTGACATTTTACGAAGTAACTGCATGAAAACCATTTTAGAAATTGACAAGGATTTTGTTTGCGAAATAAAAGCGCCATGTTTTCAACTTTTATCAGCACCGGAAGTTGAACTGATACGAGCCAGTAAAACTCAGGTTTTGTTTCGAAAGGGAGAGAATTTAACCAAACAGGGAACTTTTGCATCGTATGTGCTGTTTTTGATGGATGGTTTCGTGAAACAATATGTTGAAGGCGGAGGGACACATAACTATAATTTGAGTATCATACCCAATGGTGATTTTATTGGACTTTCGTCGGTGTTCAACAATGATACCTTTGCCTATTCTACAATAGCGCTGGTGGATACCCGTGTTCACCTGATAAGTAAAGAAGCAATTACCAATGTATTGAAACAAAACGGAACCTTTGCTTTCAGCATTTTCCGGCGGTACTCCGAAAACAATGCCTTATTATATAGTGCTATCAGCAACCTGATGTATAAGCAAATGAATGGTCGTATTGCTGATGCCTTGCTTTATCTTGCTTCGGAAGAATTTGCCGGACTGGACATTTTTAAGCATTTATCACGAAAGGATATTGGCGACTTTGCAGGACTTTCGACCGAAAGTACCGTAAAGCTTTTAAAAAGTTTTGAGAAAGACGGTCTGATCAGGCTTGAAGAGAAGAATATTATTATTCTGGATAAGGAGGCTTTGATGGAGATTAGTAAAAGAGGGTAGTTTACTTTTTACTAAAATCGAGAGGAACGATTAGTTTAAAACTGAAGTTCCGGCCCATGTTGAAAACTCCGGTACGTCCGGTTAGATTATTAACAGGTTCGTATTTTAAACGGCTCAAATGGCTCTGATAAGCAACGTCGGTAATGTTATTCGCACTTATATAAAGTGATAGCAGGGTTTTGTTTTTTACAGAAATATCAGTTCCGATGCCGAAATTAAGCAATGTATAGCCGGGAGTGGCCGTTTCGGTTTTGAATGCTGAATAGAATTTGTTTTGTGTGAAATAATAATCGATCCCTATCATGACATAGGCATTAGACAAATTCTTTCCAATTTTTTTGGCGGTGGCTTTTAGTTCTGAAGTAATTTTTGGGGCAGGGGTAAACGGCAAATATAGCGTTGAATCAGGTTGGTTTCTCTGAGTGGACAATACATAGGAAAATGAATTTTCGAAGTGCAACCAATCCATCGGATGGGGATGTATGTCAATCGATATTTCGCCACCCGACAGGTTTGCATTACCAGATGCATATCGAAAGGTGCTATAACCGGAAGTAAGAGAATCACCACCCAGAGTACTTTGAAGTTTCTGAAGGAAAATATAATTATTGATAAAATTGCTGAACAAATCGAGTTCGGCGGTTATATATTTTGCATTATATCCCAACGCATAGTCGAATTGCAAGCTGCTTTCTGCTTTAAGCGTAGGAACACCTATGATATAGTTAATGGTTCCCTCATGCACCCCATTGGCAGAAAGCTCAGCAATGTTGGGTGCGCGGAAACCTCTTGAAATATTTAGCTTGGTATATAATCTTTCGGAGAACTGGTAAGTTGCACCAATGCTTCCGGATATGCCGGTGAAAGTTGAATTGAATGAAGTGAATTGATGAAATGTTCCGGAATCTATGGTTTCAACTTTCTTCCCCTCTGCATCCAGATATAAATCTTTTCCTTTTTCATTTCGCACATCAAAACGCAAACCTCCGCTAATGTCTAATTTGTTGATTGTTTTTTTTGCAATAATAAAGACACCGATATCAAACAAATTATAATCGGGGATGAGGAATTCTGTTCCTTTATTTTGCGATATCTGCTCCATGCCGTTAACGCCTATAGAAACATTGAAATTCTTTTTCTCAGGAAGAATGTAGCGGATATCGTAATTGATGGTGTTCAAAAGAAAAAATAGCCCGTAATGATTTAAGTCGAGAATATTGGCATATTCCTGTCGTTGGTTTTGCTGAAAGCCAATGATAGTTTTTAAATTACCGTTGCCAATGATAAAACTATTATCCAATACGGCTTTATAATGATGAATTTTCTGAAAAGGCGTAAACGGGGTGTATGACATAAAATCTTTATGGGTTGCCATAGCGAACCCTTCGGTAGTATTGTTGATGGCAATTGGTTTGACAAACTGCCCTGTGGCGCTGTCGCGTTCGCCTTCGACAATGCCGGGTTTGAAATTGTATGCGCTGAAATGAAGATGCGAATATCCCCAGGATTTGTTTAAACCAAGAATACCACTGAAAGTATTTTCACGATAGCCGGAATTAAAAACATAGCCATCGTATTTATTGTGATAGGAATGGGCCATTTTATTGCTATATCGAATATCCCATATAAATCCTTTGCGATTTCCGGCAAAATTAAGCGAATAGCCTATCAAAGCATTGTTGGTTTGATAATCTGCCAAAATGTTACCCATTATTTTTCCATCGGGCAAGGTAGGTGCTGAAATTAGATTAATAACACCTGCCATTGCATCGGAACCATAAGTTAAACTGGCCGGACCTTTTAATATTTCAACTTTGTTTACCGCATATTCGTCTACTTCAATGCCATGCTCGTCGCCCCATTGCTGACCTTCCTGACGGATACCATCGCATACGGTAACTACCCGGTTATATCCCAAACCCCTTATTACAGGTTTGGATATCCCTGAACCCGTTGTTACCTGAGAAATTCCGGGTTGCTTCGCCAGTGCATCAATAATGTTGTCGGACGAATTTTGTAAAAGCTGAATAGGCGGGACTAATGTAATTGAAGTGGGCGTACGGTTCTTTTCCCCTGCTTTAGACATGCCCGTAACAACCACTTCGTTTAGCTCGGCGGCTGTTACTTCAAGGGAAAAATCTTTGGTTTTGGTTATTGAAAGATCAATTATTTCGGCAATTAATTTATATCCAATAAAAGAAACCTGTACAAGCACTTTGGATTGAGGCAGGTTATCTATTTTATATGTCCCATCAGCATTGCTGACTGCTCCTGTTTTCAGATCAGGCAAATAAATGCTGACTCCCGGTAATGACTCACCGGTTTCTTTGTCGGTTATGCGGCCTGTAATTTTGTTTTGTGCGTTGATGGATTGAACGAACAATGCCATAACGCAAATGATAAATAATTTTTTCATTTTATTACTGTTAAAGTTGAAACGAATTTTATTTAAACATCAAAAATGATGTTGTTTTTCAAATTTGTTTAACGGGCGGGGCACGTAATGAAAATGAAAATTTGGATAGGTTGGAAAAAGATTGGCTATTGTAACTATTACTATAATTATCGTTAGGACTTTCTTTAGTTATGGTTAAATTTTCAGTGATGGATGAAAATACTGAAAATTCGAAACTGCAAATACTACAACTATGATGAAACTCATGATAGTGTTTCTCGTTTTTTGCGTTGCAATTAAAATGATCGTGATGATGTTCAAGCTTGACAAAGGAAGGAAACAGAAAAACCAATAACAATAGTAAGGAGGCAATATTTATAAGTTTTCTGTTCATTTATTTGTAACTAAGGCTTGTTTTGATTTTGTAGGACAAAGGTATTAATAATTGGGAAATTCGTAAAAGGGTTGAAAACGTATGAACCGCTGATTAAGTCGATTATTGTAATTAAAATGATTTTAAGGAAGGCAGATATTTTTAGAATAGAACGACGGTGGTGAAACCGCCGCCGTTCTATAACTTTCTGCTCTATATCTATTTATTGTTTTAATTCTGTTCCCTCCTGGGTGTATATAATTTCAACTGTTTTAGTACCATCTTTAAATTCCACCTCGTAATTGATAGTTTTTTTTGAAGTTTCGATTTTAGCGATGGCCTTTACAGTTGCACCTTTGTGAGTTGAATTAAATGTTGTCTGAACTTTTTCGGGAAGTTGGCTGAAAGTTATCGTGCTTTCGGTTTCGAGCCATTCGCCTGATTCGGTGAAATTAGCTGAATATTTCTCCCCATTCCATTGGAAGTCGGCTTCGTATTCGTGAGGATTTTCTTTGCCCCACTTTATGTTTGTAGCACCTGAGAATTTTTGATTAAAAGCTGTGGTTACAGCAGTTGGTATTTTGCCCTGAGCAAAACTGGTTGCATAGGTGCATATAAACACCAAAGCAACAAAAATTATTTTTTTCATTGATTGTTTGATTAAAATTTATAAAAAGATTAAGATAGCAGCTTATAAACTAAGCGCGCGTGTGATAAAATCAAACAAATTTAGGAGGGTGAAAAATTTTGTTAACGTAACCGGAAGGTTGAAAATGAAAAGTACCAATAGGTGTTTTTTCAACAAGCGGTTCATAGTATATTGCCGAAAAAACGAAATAAGTAACGAAGGAAATGTTTTGCTGTCCCTGGTTATGGTTTTGCAAAGGTTGATGTGGTTTTTGTTCGTCGCCATTTTTGTGGTTATCGAACATGCAATCGATGTTTATGAGGTGATCGGTAATGAAGTCGATAGGGGTCATATCTTTGTCCTCGGTAGCTTTGCAATGCCGATACATTTCGGGGAGCATGGCCAATTGAGAAAAGTCGCCTACAGGTAAAATTAATGTTCCTAAGGAATAGAAGGATAAGAATAATATGTAAAGTGTTATTTTCAGAAAGAGATATTTAATAACAAAGGTAACGTAATTTTTTGAAAACTATTGTGATAATAGATAAAAGGGTGTAACCATTGAGGAAAAATGAGTGAGTTGGGATTAGGATTATTGAATTGATTCAGGTAAGCGCCAAAAAGAATATTCAGACCCAGGTTGGAATCTCAGTCTATTGAAGAGGATCTTTCGAAATTGTGCGTTGTTTGTTTGTTTTAACTATTCCCCAAATAATGAAACCTATTCCTAAAATAATAAATGGAATGCTTAGTAATTGTCCCATATCAAGTTTCATTTGCTCTTCAAAAGGAACTTGTTTTTCCTTAATAAATTCGATAATGAACCGGGCAGCGAAAATCAGTGTAATTGCTAATCCAAAAAAGAATCCATTTTGGAGTTTTTCCCGTTTGGTTTTGTATAAATAGAAAATCAAACCGAAAATAAATAAATACGCAATGGCTTCATAAAGTTGTGCAGGATGTCGAGGGATATTATCGACTTTTACAAAAATAAAAGACCAGGGAACATTTGAAGGAATTCCAATTATTTCAGAGTTCATTAAGTTGGCCAGCCTGATAAAACATCCGCCCAAAGGTGCAACAACCGCGATGAGATCAATTGTTTTAATAAATGATTCTTTTGTTTTTATTGAATAAAATATCAATGCCAGTATTAAACCGAAAGTGCCACCATGACTTGCCAGTCCCTTATAACCTACAAATGCATATCCACCATCTTCTTTGAGTTGAATTGGTATAAATATTTCTAATGGATGACTCAGAAAATAAGAGGGTTCATAGAACAAACAATGACCCAATCTGGCACCAACAAAAATTCCAATTATCGCATAAATTGTCAAGACATTTAAGTTGGTAAGTGAAATATTTTCTTTCCGGAAGATCCATTTAAGAATGTAAAAACAGAGTACCAGGCCTCCGACAAATACTACACCGTAATATCTGATTGGAATCCCAAACAAAGTAAAAATGACGGGGTTGACATTCCAGTGTATAAAGTTTGCAACCATATTAATTATCAGTACCGTAGAAAAGTTTATAAAATGCGTTTGACGTTAATTTTCCTGTTGCGAAATTACTCATATTTGACAAGCATTTTTTGTTTTTTTGAAATTCGGGAAAATGTTAAATTCCTTAGTTGATCAAACTTTCAACCATTTCTATCCGAACCGGATTATGATCTTTATCAATAGCAGCAAAAGTAAAACTTGCCTCTACTGCCTTACTTCTGTTATCGCTATCCATATCCTCGGTGAATATCTCCACTTCTATTTCAATTTTCGCTTTTCCTGCTTTGGTTACTTTTCCGATAATTTCAGCAAAGGAACCATATTTTATGGGCTTCAGGAATTCCATTTTTCCACAACAAACTGTGACCATATTCATACGGGTGAAACGGGTAGCAGTGATATAAGCCACTTCGTCCATCCATTGCATAGCTGTGCCACCAAACAATGTATCATAGTCATTTACGGCATTGTGAAAAATCATTTTAAACTGACGGGTTTCGGTATTCATAATTCGTTCCTGAAGATTCATAAAAATATTTTTTTGCAAATTTATAAAAATTATTGCACATTATGAACAATAGTTCATTACCTTTGCAATGAACTATTGCTAATAAAGTATGTCACCCAGACCATTAAGAATAAGAAAGGTTAGTAATCCTCCGATAATATCAGGGTTGAAACCTTATGGTAATAAATCTGCACATGGCAAAACAGAGGTTGTATTTCTTCAATATGAAGAATACGAAGCCATACGATTATGTGATTTTGAGATGCTGAATCATCTTGAGGCTTCCGTAAAGATGAATGTTTCAAGACCTACGGTTACAAGAATATACGCCCAAGCAAGGTATAAAATTGCAGATGCTATAGTGACCGGCAAACAAATAATCATAGAAGGCGGCAAAGTTTATTTTGACAGTGAGTGGTATGTATGTTCATCCTGCGGCTGTTTTTTCAATCATCCTGAGAAACAAGATACAGTTGCCAACTGTCCTTTATGCGGAAGTAGCCAGATTTCAAATTGTGATCAAATTCCCGATGATTCAATTGATACAAAACCACAATGTGATGATGGTTGTATTTGTCTCGCCTGTGGCTATGAAGAAACACATCAGTCAGGGAATCCTTGTGTAAATATAATATGCCCACAATGTAATGAACCAATGCGCCGAAAAAACAGTCCACATAGCAGAAAATTTAAAAATGCTTTATAATGAAAGTAGCAATTACCAGTACAGGAAATAGTTTGGGTAGCCACCTCGACCAACGCTTTGGCAGATGTGACTTTTTCGTTATTTACGACACAGAAACCAAAGCATTGGAATATATCCCAAATCCAAATAAGGAGGCTCTTGAGGGCGCAGGTCCCGCATCAGTGCAATTAGTTGCCAGCCGAAATGTTAATAAAATAATCTCCGGAGAATTTGGAATTAAAATTAAGTCATTGCTTGACAGTTTAAAAATTCAGATGATCATTTTTAAAGAACCCGACAAAAAAATAAAAGATATCATTGATATATTAAACAACACATCGCAAACACACAGTAAATAGTTTTTTAAATTTAAACATGGGGAATCTTTTATGAAAATTGCTATTCCGACAATTGGTGGTATTCTTGATGAATACTTTGAATCTTGTGAAGTTTTTACAATATTTTCAGTGGATGATTCGTATAACATATTAGATTCTGAAATATTTTATACACCTGAGGGCTGTGATTGTAAAAATAACAAACCACTGATTATGCAAGAGAAAGGAGTTACATTCATGGTTGCCTATAAAATGCCTTCACATGCAGACGGTGTTTGCGAGAAGCATGGTATTGAAGTTCACCTGGGCTATACAGGTAATGTTCGTGAAGTAGCTGAAGCTTTTTTACAAAAAAAAGTTAATTTAATAACAGATGAAGCCAGAAAGTAAAAATATTAAAGAAGTTTTAGAAAAAGATATTCTTTTTATAGAAGGATTGAACGGCTGTATAAACTGTGGGACTTGCACTGCTATTTGCCCGGCAGCAAAATTCTTCGACTACGATCCGCGTCAACTTATGGATACAGTTCAAAGCATGAATAATGACGAGTTAATTGAACTATTAAAAAGTGATATCATTTGGTATTGCGGACAATGTTTAAGCTGCAAAACCCGTTGCCCACGAAATAATGTTCCGGGATTCATCATAACAGCCTTACGAAGATTATCGCAAGATATCGGATATTTTGCACAATCAGCAGAAGGCAGAAAACAGTTAACCGTGAAACGAATTGTAGGTGAGAATATTATTAAATACGGCTACTGTGTTTACATTGATGAAATAGAACTGAACGGGCATCCTGAACAAGGACCCGTTTGGCAATGGTATAAAAACAATGCAGCAAGTATTTTGAAAAAACTTGGTGCAAATTACAAAGGAAGCGGCGAAGGGACACTGAGAGAAATCTCAGAATCTGATTTAGCGGAATTAAACAGCATTTTAAAAGAAACAGGCGCGTTGGAAAAATTTGACAACATAGAAAGATACTGTCATGAAGATTGATGGCAAACAAAATATCTGGAAAGAATATCAAAAAGAAATTCCAGACGACAATTATTATTATGCACGCAGTTGCATACGACAGAACTTTTTTCCTGCATCGGAAGAAACTTTCCTGAAAATCATTAAGGAAGTTTTAGGGAAAAATATATACGACGATGCTCATCAAACTACTTGCACAGGGATTGCTTATCATTCCGATCTGGTTTCTTTTGACACCACTATGACCGTGGTTGCCCGTCAGTTTTCGCTTATGAATAATGTGCAGCTCAAAAACTTCGTGATCTCATGTGTTACTTCTTTTGGGATATATTCAGAAGCTATGGAAACATGGAAAAATTTTCCTGAAACTCTTGAAAAGACAAAAGAGCATTTAAAAAATGCAACAGGGCGTGATTTCACTTCACCGGAAATCATTGCTCACACAAGTGATATTATTTATAAGTACCGGGAACAAATCAAAGAAAAAGCGAAATTTCATTTGGTTAATAAAAACACCGGAAAACCTTTACGGGTGGTGGAACATATCGGATGTCATTATGCAAAGATATTTCCAAGCAAAGGCATTGGAGGCGCTGAATTTCCATCAGTATTATCGGGAATGATTGAAAGCTGGGGAGGCGAAATAATTGATTATCCTGAACGCAGACATTGCTGTGGTTTTGGGTTTCGGCATTATATAATAAAAGAAAACCGGGGATATTCCTTATCAAATACCAAAGTAAAATTCGATAGCATGGAACCCTATAAACCGGATTTTGTAATTACAAATTGTCCTGGCTGCACTTTCTTTATGGATAGATGGCAATATGTGATTGCCGAAATGGATAATAAAACTTATGGGGAAAATGGTTTTGGTATTCCGGTTTTAACTTATGAAGAAGTTGCCGGGCTTGTTTTAGGATTTACACCTTACACTCTGGGACTACAATTGCACCAGGTTAGTATAGAACCGTTAATGGATAAAATTGGAATACCCTATGATATTAATGAAAAATATCTTGGTTTTGAAAATGAAGAAATCGGGAGACCTGAAAAACCGAAAGTTTTACAAGTAATTTAAGAAAAAAAATGAATTGTATAGATTGTATAGATAAAATTTGCAGAAAACAGACCAGCTCCTGTACCATGGAACGTTTAAAAAAGTATGAAAACATTCATCTTTACAAAAACTTTTCGACCATTGAGGTTGTGGATGCCGCTGCACAATTAGTTGATAACGGACGGGCCGGTAAATTGTCGAGAGTCGAAGAAATTATGGAGTTTGCACGCTTAATGCACTATCAAAAAATAGGGCTGGCTTATTGTTATGGAATGGAAAAGCAAGCAGAAAAATTTCAAAGACTTTTCAGAAAAAACGGGTTTGAAGTGACTGCCATCTCATGTAGCGTAGGAGGATTAAAACAAAGCGAAGTAAATTCAAAGAGTTGTATTCATAAAGTTACCTGCAACCCTATTGGACAAGCATATCAATTAAATACAGAGAAGGTGGACTTAACACTTGTTATTGGCATTTGTATGGGACATGATATCTTATTACAACGTAATCTGAATATGGATTTTACGACATTGGTTGTAAAAGACAGAGTATTTAGTCATAATCCATTAAAACAAATAGAGGATATTGAAGTATAGAAAATCGATTATAAATCACAGAACATTAATTAAAACGCAAAAAATGAACACAAACGACTATGGTTTTAATACCAAACTGATTCACGCCGGAGCAATAGAAGATGAATACGGAAGTGCAACCGTTCCCATTTATCAAACATCTACTTTCCGTTTCAAAAATGCACAAGAAGGAGCAGATTGTTTCTCAGGAAAAAGTAAAGGCTATATTTACACACGTATTGCAAATCCAACAATCCGGGCTTTTGAACAAAATATAGCAGCCCTGGAAAATGGTTTCGATGGAATAGCCACAAGTTCGGGAATGGGGGCAATAAACTGTGTATATATGGCTCTGCTTGGTGCCAATAGTCATATCATCAGTTCCGATGCAGTTTATGGTCCGGCACGGGGTGTGCTGGAACAGGATTTTTCGCGTTTTAATGTGGAAGCTAGTTTTGTGAATACTTCAGATATTGAAAATATTAAAGCAGCCATTAAACCTAATACCAAAGTACTATATATAGAAACACCGGCTAATCCGACAATGGACATTACTGACATTGTTGCCTGTGCCAAAATTGCCAAAGAAAACAATTTGATTTTGGTGGTTGACAATACTTTTTCTTCTCCTTATTTACAAAAGCCACTGGATTTAGGTGCTGATGTAGTATTACACTCAGTAACCAAATTCATAAACGGACATGCTGATATTGTCGGTGGAGTAATAGTAACAAAGGACCCTGAATTATATAAAAAGTTACGTCATTCCATGGTGTATATGGGGTGCAATATGGACCCGACACAGGCCTATATGGTTTTAAGAGGAGTAAAAACATTGTCACTGCGTATAGAACGTGCCCAGGAAAGCGCTATGAAAATTGCCAAGTTCTTACAATCTCACCCGAAGATAGCCTGGATAAGATATCCGGGATTAGAAACCCATCCTCAATATGAATTGGCGAAAACCCAAATGAAAGGTTTTGGAGCTATGATGAGCTTTGGTCTTAAGGGAGGATATCAGGCAGGAAGTAAATTAATGGACAATGTGCATCTGGCAGTATTAGCAGTTTCTTTAGGAGGTGTCGAAACTCTTATTCAGCATCCTGCATCGATGACACACGCGGCAGTGAGTAAAGAAAACAAACTGTCAGCCGGTATCACAGATGACTTAGTCAGGTTTTCTGTGGGAATTGAAGATGTTGAGGACATTATCACTGACTTAAAACAAGGGTTGGAATCGGTATAATTATAAAAAACATGAACCAAATTTCACAACGGACAAAAAAATCACAATCTATTATTGACAACATATTAAAGAAAAGAATTATGCCAAATCATTTTGACAAAGCTGCCCAGGATTGGGATAAAAACCAAATACATGTGAAAAGGACTGAAGCGATTGCTAAGATAATTTCAGATAAAATTGAATTTAAAAACAAAATGATTGCTCTTGAATTTGGAGCAGGCACGGGCTTGTTGAGCTTTGCTCTCAAAGATCATTTTGCTGAAATCACGCTGATGGACAGTTCGGCTGAGATGATTAAGACCACTGTAGAAAAGATAAAAGACTCCGGAGTGACACACATGTTCCCGCTGCTGTTTGATCTGGAAAAAGAAGATTATAACTCAAAAACTTTTGATGTTATTTTCACACAAATGGTGATGCACCATGTAGAAGATATTGAAAATATGATCGCGAAGTTTTCAATGCTTTTAAAAAACAGCGGTAAATTGGTGATAGCTGATTTGTATAAAGAAGACGGAAGTTTTCACGAAATGGAATTTCATGGCCATTTGGGTTTCGATCCTGAACAATTGGCTGAAATCCTTAAGAAAAAGGAATTTATAAATATAAACTATCAAAAATGTTTTGAAATTGAACGACCTCTGGAAGACGGGAAAATAAAGAAATACCCTGTGTTTTTGATGACCGCTGAAAAACCAATTTAGATTAACCAAACGTTTCATAAATAATATTAACCAATAAAAAAAAGGAGAACAAAAAATGAAAACAAAAATTATGATTATCAGTTTCGTTGTAATTCTGGTTTCTGCAATGGGAGCCGCTGCACAACAAAAAAGCACAACAAATGCAAGTTCCACAACTGTTTCCAATAACAAGGGACCTAATTTTGTGGACAAGAATAATGATGGCATATGCGATCACAGAACGACTGGAACAGCTACGAAAAGCTTAACCGGTAAAAATTTTGTTGATAAAAATAATGACGGCATATGTGACAACAGGCAAACATCCAATAACACTCAAAATGCTAAAGGTAAAAACTATGTAGACAAAAACAATGATGGTATTTGCGATAACAGGCAAGGCAACAATAGCGGAACCTGCTGTGGAAAAGGGAATGGATACGGAAAAGGAAAATGCAATGGTAATGGATGCCAACACCGTCACGGATGGAAAAATTGAAATCAATAATGATTATTAATCGGGGAAAAGTTTCCCAAATAATAAATTTTACTAAATAAAACTATGATAAAGAACATGAAAATTGCCGTACCGGTTACTAATAATAACCAAATTGATGACCATTTTGGTCATTGCGAATCCTATAATATTTATAACATAATCGAAAACGGAGAGATAAGCGGAGTGGAAAATGTACCGTCACCACAGGGTTGCGGATGCAAATCAAACATTGCAGGTGTCCTGGCAGCAAAGGGAGTAAGTATTATGCTGGCTGGCGGAATAGGCGGAGGTGCTATTAATGTGTTGAATTATTCGGGCATTGAAGTGGTTCGCGGTTGCTCGGGAGATGCAGCAGAGGTGGTAAAGCTTTTTGTTGAAGGAAGTGTTTTAGATAGCGGAAGCAGTTGTCAACAACACGAGCATCATCATGCCGATGGGCAAGATCATGTGTGTAATCACTAGAGAATAAAAAAAATAAAGACGTCCTCTAAAAATCTTATTATATGAAAAAATCATTATTCATTTTAGTCGGGTTATTAGGCTTTTCGTTTGTGTTAAAGGCTCAGATCACCCAGGACACAATTAAACTTACACCTTTTGAGGTAAGAGACAGTATTCTGAAAAAAGTACCATATCTGGAGTGTAAAATACTGAAGGAGCAACTTGATGGAGAAGACATAAGGGATGTGGGCGATTATCTTAGAACAATACCCAATGTTTCGGGTGTAAGAAAAGGCGGGGTATCTGTTGATCCTGTAATAAGGGGCTTTAAGTTCAGCCAGTTGAATGTAATATTGGATGGAGGGGTGAGAGTGGAAAACGGTTGTCCAAACCGAATGGACCCGGTATCATCTCATGTAGAAGCCGAGGATATTGAAAACATTGAAGTGGTTAAAGGCCCTTTCATGCTGAAATATGGTCCGGCATTGGGAGGTGTGATAAACCTGGTGTCGAAAAAGCCACATCCATATGAAAAGTTTGAGATTCATGCGGATGCCCTGTATGGTTTTGAAACTAACTGGAACGGACAGAGAGAACATATATCTGTCTACGGGGGCAATAAAAAAATATATTTCCTGCTGACAGGCGGTTACAGAGACTATGGTAACTATCAAAGCGGAAATTCCGACGGCCATGATACAACCTTTAACTCATCTTTTCGAAAGTATAATTATGGTGCCAAACTTGGCTATTCACCGAAAAAGAACCATAGCATCATGTTATCCTATAACGAAATTCATGGCAGAGATGTGTTATATCCGGCTTTACCTATGGATGAGAAAAGCGATGATACCCGGATGATAGCATTGGATTATAATGTAGTTGATCTATCCTCCATAATAAAATCGCTGGATGTGAAGATCTATTATTCGGATGTCGACCACGTGATGGATAATAGCCACCGTGCGGGATGGGACAGTAAACAAATGGTGTCGGTGGTAGATGCTTCGAATATAGGAGGAAGGGCAGAAATGGGCATGCAGATAAAAAAACACAAAATATTTGTAGGGCTTGATTACGAAAATATTTATAAAGACGGTGCCCGAACCATGACTATGTTAATGATGGGAACTACAACGGTAAAGAAAGCCAACCTTTGGAAAGAAGCAAAAACTCAGAATATTGGCCTGTTTGCCGAATACAAAACTTTATTTTCGTCCTGGGAATTGGATGCAGCTCTCAGGCTCGATTATAATACTGCCAACTCGGAAGACACTCTGAAACTGATCAAAAATGAAGTGGAATATTTCAATGACCTACCTTCAAATTATTTGAATTTTAGCTTTTCGCTGGGCATCACAAAAGAGATAGCCAGCGGATTGTATGTTTCTCTGGCTTTAGGACGCGGAACCTGTTCGCCCAATATGCTAGAACGCTTTATTAAACTGATGAGCGTGGGATACGATAATTTCGATTACCTCGGTAACCCACAATTGAAACCTGAAAAAAATAATGAAGCCGATCTTACTCTCAAATATGTAAACGATAAGATAGGGAGTTTTTATCTCAATGGTTTCTACTCTTATGTGCAGGATTATATTGGTGCAGTTATGCTGCCATCGTCAGTGATAATGCCACAAACCGCAGGGGTGTTGGGAGTAAAGCAATTCATTAATGTGAAATCAGTTGGTTTTACCGGAGTTGAATTTGGGTATACCACAGCGGAAAAATATAAATGGGGCGGAAGTATTGTGGCAGCATATACCTATGGGTATATTCCTACTGTGACCAAATATATTGTGACAGGCGGAAGTGTCACAGGCGATACAGTTTTGAAGAATGATGCCTTATCTGAAATACCGCCTTTGGAAACTACTGTCAGCTTCTTTTACAAATTTTTGAAAGGGAAACTGGTTCCAAAGATTTCAGCCCGTATTGTTGCGGACCAGCGTCATGTATCAGAAGCATCTTACGAACCCTATACGCCAGGATTTGCCTTGTTAAACTTTTCCGTAAAATATAATATCGTAAAGTATGTTTCGGTGGCAGCCGGAGTAAATAATATGTTTGACCGTGCCTATTACGAGCATCTGAACCGAAAGATCATTGGAACCACAGGCAAATTGTATGAACCAGGAAGAGTATTTTATATTAATGTAAACGTAAAAATATAAACCAGATGAAAAGTAAATTCTTATTGCTTTCAGCTTTCTTTGCTTTATACGGATTATATGGATGCAAGGACAAGCAAATCGAACCCGAACCTGCAAAAGAATATGGAAAAGTTAAATTCAACTTCACGCATTTGGTGGATGGTTTGCCTCTTGACAAAGATACCATGATATACACCAATGCCGCCGGAAATAATTATGAAGTGGATCAACTGATGTATTTTATTTCGGATGTCACGCTGCACAATTCGGATGGAAGCACAAAACTGATTGACGGTTGGAAAGACATTAATTATGTTGATATTGATTTACCCGCAAAACTTAGCTGGAGCGTTTATGATGATATTCCAGTGGGGACATACAATTCGATATCATTCACCTTTGGTATATCCGAAGCGAAGAACATCACCATGATGTATGTGAATCCGCCAGAGGTAAATATGATGTGGCCCAGCATACTCGGAGGGGGATATCATTATATGATGATGAACGGGAAATGGAAGGATACGGCCAACGTGATTCAGAATTTTGCTTTCCACCTAGGTATAGGACAATTATATCATAGTAATGTGATCAATACTGATTCTATCTATGCCTTTGTGCAGAATTATTTTAATGTCGAATTGCCCAATTCAACTTTCACCATCGAAAAAGACAAGACCCGCCAGATTGAAATTATAATGAACATCGATAGCTGGTTTAAGACACCTTATGTGTACGACCATAATTATTGGGGTAGCGGAATTATGCAAAACCAACCGGCTATGCAAATGGCAAAGGATAATGGTTTTGATGTTTTTACGACCGGGTTAATACAATAGATCATTTAAGATAATGATTGAAGAAAAAACTAAGATAATACCTATCCAGCTTCCGGTTATCGATTATTCGCTTTGCACGCAATGCAAAATTTGCATTGAGGTATGCCCCAGCGTTGTTATTTCAGATCCCGTGAGTTTCACTTGCGGCAAATGTGTAAAATATTGTATCACTATGGAAGTGCCCTGCTCCCCCGACCAATTTGTTTTTAACTATGAGGTTTGCGATAGTTGCGGCATATGCATAGAACATTGCCCCACAAAAGCGATGTATTGGCATAAAGTGGCTCAAAAATAGTGTTTAACAGATTACAGCTATAAGGATAGAAGTTGGAAAGGGTTGGTAATTGTATCCCTTCCGAAAACCTTTAACAAAGAAACAGCATCTTTACGATTGATATTAGCTGTAGTGATCTTTTTTTCGTGAAATGGCTGATTAAGATTAGGAATACGTGCGGCGAAGAAAGGCCATAACTGATCACTCTGATATTTCTTTTCGACATCAGGGAAATCAATAATAGGAGTAATCGGTTTTTGTGATTTGAATTCTGTAGAATACTCAAAATACCAATTGCCCTGCTCAAAACGAAGTATTCCGATGATTAATTTTTTATAAGTCAACTGAAAAGCCCCCATGGAATTGACGGGAGTATCTAATTTGTTCACAACCGATAAATTAAAAGAAAATGAAAATATTATTTTAGGAATTACTTTTTATGAAGTAATACGTTTTTATCTTTTATAAATGCATTAAGATCAACTGCAGGAAGAACATATTTCCCAAAAGGATAATAAGCAGTAGTATTGATTAAATAGGATCTGACATGACTGATAAGAATAGGTAAAGCAGCACGAACCAGCAAACCATCAATGTGCTCTTTTTGCATGCTCTCTAATCCGACAATGTGAAAAATGCCTTCGGATGCTACAGAAAATGAATAGCCAGGTTTCAATACTTTAGAAATATTCCCGGATATTGAAAGAAAAACTTTAAAAGTTGATTTATCTTTAGAATTGGTCCGTATATTAAAATCAGCATCTAAGTCGATATTATCTAAAGAAACAAATTTTGTTTCAGGAGTAGTTGGTACAATCACAATGTTACTGGCAACGATCAATAACTTATCGATTGTCAATTCTGACCTTTTAATTTGCATAATAAATGATTTTAAAGACCATTAACGGAGGAATAATCAGCAACTGAAGATAGCTTGTAATCTTTATCACCTTTTTCTTTTTTACTGAAATCATATAATTGTATGATTTTAGCTTCAGGCAATTTATATTCCTTGATTTCCTCAAATTCCATATCAGGCCAATAACTAAAATCGACAGAAAAATTAACATTAAATATACGCTGTAATTTTGCAAGAATCTTATAGTTAATAAGTTTATCAGCAGTGAAAAGCTGGGTAATAAAACTGGGAGAAGTCTGAAGTTCCACAGCTAATTCCTTTTTATTCATTTTTTTCTCCTGCATTAATTTTTCAACCATTTTCATGGTATTTAAATGGAGCATTTCGGCTTCAAATTGAAGCTTCTCCTCATCAGAATTGAATTTAAGGACAGATTGCAAAATAGAATCCAATTCATCAATTTTGGGTGCAACTTGTTTAGAATTCATATTCGTAAGCTTTAATTTTTTCGATTATAGATATTATACCGGGATCATCCTGGTTTTTTTCAACTTTTTTGAAATATGGAGATACCATAACAATCTTTTTGCCGTCAATAAAAATCTCTTTACAATAAATGCGGGCATTATTAGATTTTCTGCCAAGAAATTTCATAGCTGTGACGTGTGTGTCTTCTATTTTGTAAAGATTTTCGTGGTACTCATTTTTTAATATGATGTACAAAATACGTTTGAACTTATCGTTAAAAGGAGAAATAATATCATGCACCAGCATTTTACATTGCTTTTCGTCCTCAATGTCATAAAAAACTCTGACTGTAGAGTTCGAAAGCTCAGGAAATTCCTTTTTAAAATTGTCCAAACCATATTCTCTACATTTTCTTTTCACGGCAAAATTAAGCTATAGGTTAATTGAAACCAAATAATTTTTTATAAATTTTATTAAAAAATAAATAAGACACTGTATATCAAAAAAGTATACAGAAAAAAATTTTTATAAAAAACGGTATTTATTTTAATAATTTTCAAAAAAAACTGGATTCTGTTATAAAGCTATTTATTTCTTTCTTTAATTGGTCGCTTGAATAACTAATAATATAACAAAAATAAAAATTAATTATCAGATAAAGTGCAAATGTTCAAAAAATAATAATCAATTACCTTTCATGACCTTAATTTCTTCCTAAGTCTGCAAGTACAACCTATAAACCATCAGGTTTTAAAAGGTAAGTACGATCTTGCTTTTCCTAATCATATTATACAGGTCGGCCATGGATGAGAATTTACAAACCTGAGGCTGATCTATCTTGCGGCTTTGCAAACAAGTGCCGCAACCTAGTATTGAAGTGGTGCCACCTTCGAGAAATGACTCGGTTTGTTCTTTTATGTTTTCGTCGGATTTCACGAGAAAATCAACTTCAACACCTTTGCCAAGAAGAAATATGCTAACAGTATCGCCCTGGGTTTTGGAGTAATTTGCAAAACGCATGGCATTCCAAACGGTTTCTACATCGTTGGAATAGATAACGATTCCGACACTGGTGGGTTTGTAGGCGGTTGTCGCAGAGCCACCACATTGTGCGTAAATGCTGAGTGAAAATAAACTACACAAGAATGTCAGAATTAAAAATGATTTTTTCATAAATTGAATTGTTATGTAAATTTAAAATAGTCATTATGTTCCTTCCACAATTTTTACTTCTTGGTCTGTTAATCCATAAAGCTCATAAACCATGTTATCAATCTTTTTGTCGGTTTTATCGATTTCGGATTTCAGGGCCAGGGCTTTTTGTTTGTTTTCGTTGAACAGGTCGATCCATTCGAATTCGTCTTTTTTGGAGAGGGCATTGCCTTTGGCTGTTTTGATGGCTTTGTTGAGTTCGGATATAAAGGCCGGGAATTCCAGATCGTACCAATTTTCTAATTTGCCGGAGAGAATAGTTAGTTTGTATTGACCAGAAAAGAATGATGAGAACTTATTTGACAGAGCTTGCAATTCTTTATTTAAGGAAAGCATGATATCTGCTTTTTCGATGAAAGCAGATTGATTAATAGGAATTTTAATAGGTAATCTTTCAATAAATACAACTTTTACTTCTGCAAGCGGTTTTCCAATCATGTGAAAATTTTGAAACTGAAAAAACCAATTTATTAGTTTGGAATTAAGTATAGATAGCAAAAATTTTAATGAAATAGCATCATTTATAGATCGTAAACAGTGGATTGAATTTAAACCAATAATTTTTGTATCATCATAAACTGACAATATTTTATCATCAGTTCTGCGGATAAATATTTTGGGCTTGTAAAAAGAGTCAGGGTTTCTTGGGGCTGCTAAGCAATCACCATATTTTATGTATTCGCCATCCCATACTAACAAATACCTATTAACCTGTGTGCCCCTAATTAATTTTAACCAATCATCACCTCTTTTTTCGAATGAAGTGTATGGTTTTTTTTCAACTATTTCATCAGTTTGTAATGGATTTCCCTTATTCTTTTCATAAGGTTTCACACCAGCAGTTACTTTTGTAATATCCCCGAATTTCTGTGCATTTTTACAAATTTTCTTTGATAACTTGATATTCTGCTCTGATGCACGATAGTTAAAAATCAGATCATCTCTCTCAAATAATTCAGAATAAGGGAAATTTAATACATTGCAGTTATTTACATCAATTTGAGATAGCACAATACCTCTTTGTTGCAAAAAACACAAAACAGAGTCATCTGATTTTGGGAATTCTTTTGAAAGTACTGTGGTTATTGGTTCAACAACTGCATCTTGAAAGACATTAAATGTTTCCAGAAATGATACAATTCTACAGTTTCTGAATAATAATTTTCTAAGTTCAACCCCATTCTCAATTACTAAATAAGTATTAGGAGTTATAAAACCCAAGTAGCCCGAAGCTTTCAATATTTGGTAAGACTTTTCAAAAAACAATCCATAGCTATCATAATTAGGAAACCTGGTTTTATAAAAATTATTATAAAACGATTTTTCTGAATTACTGATTTTTGCACCATAAGGTGGATTACCAATAATGATATCAAAACCACCCCGAGCGAAAACTTCCGGGAATTCGTTGGGCCAATTAAAAGCCTTATCGCCAGCAATGGCAGGATCGTCGATGAGGGAGTTGCCGCATTTGATGTTGTTGTTGAGAGAGGTGAGTTTACGGCCACGCTGGGCAGTTCGCAACCACAAAGAAAGACGGGCAATTTCGACGCTTTCGTCGTTGATATCGACACCGAAAATATTCTTTTCGAGGATGTGGTTTTCAACATCCGGAAAAATGAAAGAACTGCCCAGCAATTGCGCCTGCAGTTCATCAAGATATTGATGTTCTTCAATTAAAAACTCCAGGGCCTGATTGAGAAAAGCACCACTGCCACATGCCGGATCGCAAATGGTTATGTTCAGCAACCATTGGCGGTAGGCCTGTAATTGTTCATCAAGCTTTAGCAGGGTTTCCTTTTTGCGGTTCTTACGGCCTTTGGCATATTCTTCGTCGATGATGCCATGTTCTGCCTTTTTTTCTTCGCATAATTTGCCGAGGGTGTTTTCGACAATGTATTTGGTGATATAGCGAGGGGTATAGAAAATACCGTCTTTCTTACGTTTGCTTTTACTTTTATCTGTTTCCTGACCTTCGATCTGCGCTTTTACGTTTTCAATCTCACTAAGACTGTTCTCGAAAATGTGGCCCAAAATATTAACATCGACCTCGCTTTGGAAATCGTAAGCGGATAGCTTCATGGTATGCGTTTGCAATACCAGATCATCAATGCGAATGGTGTCGAGAATTTCGTCAGGGAGAAACAAACCACCGTTGAATTCAAAGATATCATCGTTTGTTGTTTTGCCTTTACGGCCGGTGTTGATATATCCGAAAAACTGTCTGAAAATGTCGTAGAGCGGTTTGTAGGCATCTTCATCCTTTAGCACCTGCCAGCGTTCGACCATGCGGGAAATGGAATTGGGAGGCAGCAAACCGCTGTCTTCGGCAAAGAATACGAAGAGGAAACGGTCGAGCAGTTTTTGAGTTTTGCGAAAAAGTATTAACTGGTCGACCTGTGGGTTATTCAGAACCATGTTTTGCCAAAGGTCCGTGCGGAAACTGGCGTAATCCCTGTAAAGGTATTTGGTAATGTTTTCTTCCTCAATTGAGCTTTCTTCCTTGATCTTTGCCGGAATGCCTTTTAACAGTGATTCGGCAGCAAGGCAAAGCCACAGCAGTTGAAATTCGTTTTCGGTCAGGGTGAACAGGTTGAATTCAAGATGATCGACAGAGTTATGAATGAAAAAGCGAAGTTTTTCGAAATTTGATGTGACAACATAAACGCAGTCGGGCTGGTTGTTCTTGTAATTGAAAGCCTGGCCACTGATCTTGTCCAGATCCCTTGTTTCGGTTCCTTTCAGTTCGACAACAGCCAGGGCTTTTCTGTCCTGAAGTATGGCCCCATCTGCTTTTTTTGCCCCGGTGAGGTTTTTAAATTCTGTTGTGAGGTTAAAGGCCGGTTCGGGATTGATGACATAACCAAGGATATTTACGAATAGTTCGCGCAGGAAGCCTTCCTGAAACTGTTCTTCTTTGGCATCGCGGATGTTGTTCTGAATTTCGGGGTTGTGGAAATAGGTTGTAAACTTTTTATAGGATTGCTGAACCATTGCTGGATTCAGAGTTTTAAGATACTTGTTTAGGACAGCGTTTTGGAAGAATGACATAGATGATTTTACTGTTTCCGGATGCAAGAAAAATTAGGAAGTATAAAAATAGAAATTATTTGAGAATGGTGATGAGAAAAAAGAAACAGGATAAAAATTCAAACTGCAAAAAAAAAGTGTTCTTATAATTTTTCTAAATTTGATTTTAAGGTTACCCACCCTACCCATAATTGATGTATGGCAGACCTGACAATAATTTCAAGATGGGTAAGGATGAATTCTTGGGCAAGGTTAAAAAAACATTACCCGCAATGAAATGCCCATCCAATGAAGGGAGTAAAGCCAACGGGTAAGGAGGGTAATGTTTTTTTCTGTTTCTAAGAATTTTTATATCGAATGTAATATCCATATTTGCGGTCGGTCCCGACCTTTTCACGAGTAAATCCTAATGATTTCAATCCTTTACCAATGTTATTTACGTTCATGTGGACATGATTCTCCGTAGCTTCGTTTAGATAAATCAAGATATCAGTTGCTGTCATAAATTTATCATTGTTATCCGTAGTGCCAGGCTCCAGATATTTATCGATCAGTTCCCGTTCGGAAGTGGTCAACTGAAACTGGTGGTTGTATTCCTCGTTTTCTTTGATGTCTTCGGGAGTGAGTTCGCAAGGGAAGTTGGCTTTGAAAAGATGATATGCCTGTGCCCAAACGTTATCAATATTTATCTCTTTGCTATAAGCCCAATCAATACCTTCAATCGCAAAACAAAGCCAACGGACAGAGCCGGATTCGTCGTTAAGAAATTCGACCTGATTTGTGGAACCGATAAAAGAAGCCCGGCGCGGAATGATGGAATTTTTACGATCGTAGGGCAGGCGGTCATTAATCTTATCTTTTGAGAAAAGCGATTTCAATGAGCTTATTTCCACTTTTGAAAGGGTTGAAAGTTCGTCGAGATTTATCAGAAGGTTGGTGGTTAACAGGATGCGGCTGTCTTTATCTATTGATAAATTCTCGGCAATGTAATTTGAAAGCCGTGGAGGGCAAAGAAAACGGCAGAATGTAGATTTGCCGGAATTCTGTTTGTCGTGTACCAGAATAAATGCCTGTTTGTTGAAAAATCTATCGACTATGGCGCATTTGACAGCCCTAACGAGCCATTTCTTAAAATGGTTGTCGAACCTGTTGCGAACTTCGGGTTTGAGTTTTACATAAGCTGCCAGCTCGCTGATATGATCGGTGTAACCATCCCATGGCGGAAGCGATTCGAAATATTGAATGAAAGGGTTGTAATGAGGAATTAAATCGGATTTGAGGATTGCCATGAGGTTGTTGAGTGTGAACATTAAGCCGTCGAGAGACATTTTGACAAAAATATTGTTCTCGTTCAAAACTGTATATTCGTCCTGGTCTTTTTCCCGGTATTCAAATTGAGTTGAAACGGTGTTGTAACGGATGTCGAAATTTTCGCTGAGGTAATCACGGACCAAATGAAATTTATTTGTTTTTCTCTTTGGAAGTTTAACAGGAATTTCATTTGAAGATTGCTGATCGTTGTTGGAGGTGGCCTCACTCCTATCTTTACTATTAAGTTTGTCAGGATAATAGGCAGGGTTATTTGAAATCCTTATTCCGTAGTCTTTGGCAAAACCAAAGAATGTGCGGATGGTTATTCCTGAGTTATTTGATCTCAGGCACTTGTCGTACTGATCATCACATTTTTGCGCATTGTAAGCCGAATAGAACTTACTTACGCGGTGGAAATAGTCGCGGCCACCCTCACCCAATGCATCAGAAAGGGCAAAACCTATGTGCAGCCAGTCTTTATAATCTGAGGTAATGTCAATATGATTGGTCTCTATTTGTTGTAGTACATTTTCAATGTCTTGTTCAAGCATATTTAAAGATGTTTTGAAAATTTCAGAATAAGAGTTTAAAAACAGATCCTCATCGAATGAGTAAAAGCAGAGGCGGGTAATGTCGCTGCCTGAAACATCGATAGGAACGTTTAACAAGGTTTTGTAATATTCCTTTACCTGATTGAAAGCCTGTTTGTGATGCTGGGGTTTGCTATCGACCTTAACCAGTATTTTCAGACCATTTTTACCAGGGCTTATAAAACAGGAATAGGTGAAAGGAATATCAATTGCTGTGGATTTAGCTTTTGCAAGCTGTTCGGGAGTTAAATCATCAATATCTAAAATAATACACGAAGAATATTGATTTAGATTTGCAAGGATTCTCCGGTCGTTGAACGTTGCCGAAGGTGTGAAAGCTGGCAATAACTTTTTTCTCAGTTTGTATTCATCAATTTTACCTTGCATTTTTAATGAGCGAAGATCTTCGACCTGGCTTTTATACCTGCCATCCCTGATCTGACCAAGGACGACAGGCAAGGCCAAGTCTTCGGAAACCTGGTTAAGGTTTTTAATCACTGACACCAGCATACATTTACTTTTTAAGGTTAAATGCTTTTACATAGTGGCGGTTTAAGTGCTCTTCAATATCAGTTGCTTTAAAATAAATCTTACCGCCTATTTGACTGAATGGGATAGTACCATTGTCGCGGTATGATTGCAGGGTGCGTTTTGAGATCTTCAACAACAAACATACATCCTGTATGTCGAGCCATTTGTCAGATAATGGGTGTTGATTGTTTGCACGGTCGATCTTTTTACTTATTTCAGAAATATCGTTTGTGATTTTCTGAAAAGCTTCGGAGGTGATAGTTATTACTTCCATTTTCTTTATGTTTTTAAATTTTACAATAAATGATTTGATGTTTTTTTGTCGACGAAAAACATTACAAAGAAAATACTGAAAAAGCCTGTAAATTGACGCCATCGGGAACCGTAGAGTGAAGTGCAGAGTGTAGAGTGTTCTAAAAGCACTGATAGATGGGCATTTCAATCGAAGCCCAAAGGACAAAATATTTGTAAAAAAATGGTGTAGAGTAGAGTGTTATTTCAAATGATCAACAGCTTTTTCTATTAAATCTGCTTTGGCAGGGTGTTTTTGCCCTCTGAATTTATTTTTGTCAAAAGGGTTGCCATTAATATCGACAAAAAGATTTGCTGTAATTTTCCAAATATTAGCATTTAGATTGCTTATAAGATTGAAATCGTTGTGAAGCAATTTAATAAAATAAGCAAGTTCAGAAAAATTGCCAGACCAGATTATGGGTTTCAATGGAGCAGTATTGTTGAATATCTTGCGGAATTCTTTTTTATCTGTACCTTCCGGAAGGAGCTTAATTTTGATCAAAGAAGTCATCAAATCTGTTATTGCTGAAAGATTGCTTTTGTACTTGATGTATGTATACGCAACAGGGATTATCTTTTTTGGTTTTGATACTGATGCCGGATCCAGTTTTTGAACTTGGCTATTATCCGGGACCGGCAGATTACTTATAAAGTTTTCAAGTTTATTGATATAATGTCCTGAAATGAGGAAAATGAAATCAGAATGAAGGTCAATGACTTTATAATCGACACCTTTTTGCTTAAGCTGAGGAAATGTGTAATTAAAGTAGCCTGGAAATGTATCATGGGAAATTCCCTGCACCTTAATTTGATTCTCAAATACATCCTCTAATGTGAGTTTGTGTTTCTTCAGATAATATTCTGCATTGTCCGGAGTTCCGGCAATATATTGGCTTGATTTGTCTTTAATATGGCTTAAATACGATTTAATAATAAGATCCCTATCAGAAGGATTTACTTTTGCATAAAAAATTTGGAATTCAGGTTCAAGCTCTATCTGGAGGTTTTTTAAAAAATTGTAAAAGCCCCTGCAGGACCAATCGGATTTGTATTTATCAGACGGGTTTGCCTTTCTTAGAAAATTTTCAACAGAAGGCTCAAAACTTGCTTTCATTTTTTCAGAAATTTCATTGATACCAGTAGAAAGGCTAAAATCCTCGTATTGTTTTTGTGATTCATTACTTTTCAGATAGATATCCTTTAATAGATGAAGCCACTTTTCAGCTAACCGAGGAAGGGAATTGATTTTTATATCATCAGGCATTTTTTGATGTACCAAATAATTTTCGTTTTTTCTTAGCAGGGAGTCAACGAAATCAATTCTATCAATGTGGTTATGAATTTCTGAGAGTTTTCTTTTATTGTCATCTTTGAAAAATTTAAGCATAGAAGAATTGAAAGAATCTAAAACAAAGATATTGTAGTCGTTTAACTGAGAATTTAGCGCATGAGTATTAACAAATATGTAATTTTCAAGGGCAATAACATTTTGGGTGAATGTATGGTCAAAGTCCGCGTCACCGGAGACTGAATTTTTCAAATTTGAAAAATTATTGAAGACTTTAATATTTGTATTCAACAAATGGCACGTTTTCTTGTAATCGTAATTTTTCTCATTTAAAAATCTTCTTGTTTCTACAAAATACATTTTTATTGAATCGTACTTACTTCTTACTATTGGAGCAGGCTCGCGAAAATGTTGACTATAAATATCATTAATATTTTCTAATCGTTTTGAGGAAATATAAGCAGCATAAGTCTTTTGAACATGCAAGGATAATTCAATCAAATATTCGTTGAAATAGTACAAAATATCTCTAATGGCACATTTTTTCTTGTACTTATTATCCAGGTTAATCATTCTAACATAGCGAGCTTCAAATTCCTCACCAAAGTCCCGTTTTTTTAGATTGACTTTATTCATTAACAACAACAGTCTATCGTACTGTTTTGTAATATAGAATGAGAAGTCTTCTCGCTTTTCACTTGAAGCGAGAACATGATCAAATACATTAACAAGTCGATTGCATTCCCTTTTTATAGTTCCAATATAGTATATTGCAATTCTGCTTTCGGTCTGAATATTACTGATGTTTATTATTTTATCGAAAGATTCATCTTTTAACTCCCGGGGCGAATCTTCTTTGAAGTATTGCTCGAAATTACGGTCATAGGTATTCTCGGGGATAGTGGGATTCATTTCACCTTCCAGAATGTTATAAAAAAGTGAGTAATCTTCAGCCATAGCGAAAAATTAGAATCCAAATTTAAGAATTAAATACATCCATTGCCTTATCAAGTTCATCATTTACGATTTTTGCATAGACCTGAGTTGTTTTGATGGATGAATGGCCCATAAGCTTTGAAACATATTCAATGCGCATTCCTTTGCGAAGTGCACGGGTAGCCCATGTATGACGGCTGGTATGAAAATGTAAATTGTGATTGATTTCTGCAAGCTTTGCAAGATCCTTTAAATCCGTATTAGTGTATGCCGTGAGTGATGAAATAGCGCGGAATAAAACTTTAGGATTTGAGTAATCGATATCATTTTTTAGGAATGGAAAAACAAAATCGGCCGGCTTGCAATTTTCATTTTTATAGAGGTTCATAATTTCAATGGCCTTGGCCGGCAATTTTATTGAAATTACGGCTCCGGTTTTCTGAGTTGTGAGAAGTACCCTCTCCCCATCATAATTTTCCCACTTTAACTGAAAAATATCAGAAATTCTCATTCCCCCTACGTATGCCGCATATACATATATATTTCTATGGTGATATTTCTTTGAACCTTCAACCAGTGGTAATTTTTCGAGAATTTCAAGCTCATCCTCAGATAAGAATTCCTTTGTTGTATTTTCCCACTTCAGCTTATAGCGAAGGAATGGGTTTTTCTCAATTGGCATTAACTCGTCATTTATTGCATCATTAATGATACGACGGATTACTTTTAAATTGCTATAAATTGTATTCGGGCTGTTGTGTAATTCGGTCCGGAGGTATTCTTCATATTGTTTAAGGAAATATACAGTGAGATCATCGAAAGTGAAATCCTGATTGCCAATGAAGGTCTTTAGCTTAGAAATAACAGCGTTTGCTTTATCATGAGTGCCAATCTTACCCTTTGATTCAATTGATGCCAGGAACCGTTCAGCATAAGGAATAAACTGTTCAGTAGTTTTTCCCATGACAGCCTGTTTGATGCTTTTAGGCGAAACAAATTTTGATTTTGTTTCCATCTCAAGACTGACGTCTCGGGCCTCGGCAATTTTATGAGCCAAAAAATTATTAAGCCGGTTTGAATTTGGATGAGATTTCCGGACTACCTGGTCTTCATCATTCCAGAATTTAGGATCGATAGTTTGACCAAGGGAAATGAATTTTGCTTTTCTGTCTTTGATTATTCTCAAATAAAGTGGAGCTTCTCCTTTTTTATTTGCTTTTTCAGTTTTAAGAATTATCTTTGTTGTTGCCATTTGCGTTGGTTTTCCTCAAAGTTACGAAATAAAATAATAGGTACAACAAATGGTACAACATTTTTTTCATTTGCTTGCTTTTTTATGCTTTGGCTTGCATCAACAATAAGACTAAATTACTGATTTACAGATTTTAAAGCTAAATAGAAAGCAAAATAAAGAAGATATATTAGTCCCGTCCGGACCGCCTCAACAAAAATAATGCCTTTGAAACACAACGTTTTAAGGGCATTTTTCTTTAAAGGGGGGACAAAAGGGGGGACAGATTAAAATTACTTAGAGCATTGTTTTATTATTTCACAAGACTTATTATTCAACTTTTTTGACAGATTACTTTAAATCATTTATCATTTAAGTGTCAAATAAAAATTAAAGAATAAATCTATTCTTCTTGAAAAATTGATAATTTTACATAGAATCCTTCTATCATTTATATTTTGCCTGAATTAAATCTATTATCTATGGAAAAACAGGAACCAAAGCAACTTTTATTAAACCCTTTGAAAGCCGGTATACAATTTAATGCACCTACTACATTTCGTTCAAAGAAGATTACCATAAAAACTCCAAAAGGAAGATTTATCAAAAGTTTTGATTTTACTCCTCTTTTAAATGCATCAAACGCAAAGCAAATAGCAAAAAATGGGGAATATCAGGAAGATTTGTGTATTGAGTTGTGTAAGGTGGTTAACTTTCACTATTGCAGGACTATTGCTTTTTATTTTTCAAACCATGCTGATGTGTTTAATCTGCCTGAGAAAATGAAAATTGAAAATGTAAAGTCAAGGGTCATAGATAAAGCCACTCTGTTGCTTAATTTGTATGAGAATAATTTGGTAGAAGAAAGGATGTGGCTATTTGCAGGAAAATTTCTTATGGATAAAGATAAAGATATATTTAAAGAGTTGGAGTTTGCGGCACGTTTTGAATTCAACCGATTGGTATTCGAAGCAGAGACAATAAAGAAAAGTAAAACATCGTTACTACAACAGATTCTGTTATTGAACGAATTCTATGTAATAGACCTTTTGGATTATAAGGTTAAATCGACTGACAAAAAAGCTATACTCCTATCTTATATACTAAACAGAGACAAGGAAAATATCCGCCATGCTTTATTAGCACTATATGATCCCCGATTGGATGAAAATAAAACAAAAACAATTAACAAATTTAAAATTTCTACGTCAAAAAACCTGAATTTCCTGAATAAGGTGCTCGAAGAACTAAAGCTTGATAAGGAATGAAAAAATGGGGTATAAATTCAATACCCCAGAGAACAAGCAGTTTTTAAATTAGGGAAATTTTGCTATATTTTTGTTTTTCAAAATAAAAAAAGTATGGCACAAATTATTTTACAAATTAATGATGATGACTTTAGAAGGATTATTCGTGAAGAGATCTCCGCTATAAATACTAAATCAGATAATGATTCTCCTAAGCATAGTATAAGATACCTAACAAGATCAGAAACTGCTGCTTTTATTCATGTTTCGAAAGTTACACTAGCTAAATATCAGAGGCTTGGCATTCTTGTTCCGAAAAAAATAGGTGGAAGGGTACTTTATGACTATGACAATATAATAGAATGTATTAAAAGTAAGCAATTTAGAAAAACTAATAGCTTTAAATATTCATCCTAAAATAATGAAAGGCAAAAAATGAAAAAAGATATAGGCATTGATCCTCTAACCGGAGAATATTTCGAAAAAACAAGATCTAACCAAATTCATCTTACACCGGAACACCGGAAAAAATTTCATAATGAAAATGCAAAAGCAGTACGTCATAAAATAGCAGAGGTCCAGAGAGGTCTATTAAATAATAGAAAAATACTCCTCAAAGCACTCGGAGAGAAGAATGAATTCTTATGCAGCTATGAACACTTAGCAAGATTGGGTATTAATGACAATTTTTTTACCGGAACATCAAATAATGGTACCACAATAATAATCTATGAATTTGAGCTAACGAAAGAAAATGAAAAAATCAAAATAAAAAGGAGAAATTAAGATGGATAATTTTTTTGATATATTAAATAACTCTGCTGCAAAACTGACAACAGAAAATCAAAATTTGCAATATGAGGTAACTAAAAACAAAAATATCAATACAATTCTTGTTATAACGGTAATAGTCTTTTTAGGCATTACGACTTTTATAATAGTAAAAAGTGTTCAAGATGGCAAGGGAGAGAAAAAGGAAGTAAAAAAATCTAAATAATTGTTGACTTAATTCGTTAATAAATAAAATTTGTATCTAGATTTTTTTTCTGATGCTATTTTTTTGATTACAAAAAATTCACAATAACGTTATTAGTAAATTTTTAATTTAAATAAGGCATTATTAAAGTTTATTATGCAGCCTATTATGCTATTTAATAATACTTATATTTTGTAATGAAAATTTCAAATTACTCCCCTTTTCTACTCTAATAAAAAAATCAAAAACTTTTATCACCAGCTAATTATTAACATTAATATTAGTGATTTAAACGTTTGAGTATTCATCAATGTATAAGGGATTATTCTTTTAAGTTTCCATATTGCCTTTAAAAAATAGCGGCCAACTTCGTGCCGTAGTGTCAGACTATTTTTTTGACATTTTTTCTATCCATTTGTTATAATATTGTTTTTTTTGGTAGGGTTTACTCCAGAAATACTGGCCTAATATATTCCGGAATCTCTGGCACACTCTACTCTGAAATCGTCACCTGCTTTAGTTTATTATTTTTTGGGTTTTGGCCATTCAGGAATAACGGACCAACTTTGGTGCGAATGCCGGCTGGATTTGGTCTGGACTTACAACAAGGTTTTATGTGTTTATAAATAATTTGGTTCATGCAAAAAGACGTAATTTACCATACAAAAAGCAAAATAAAACGTATTAATTTGTTTTAAAAACATTTTAAAGCGCTTTAATATAAAAAAAACAAAGCTTCTTAAAACGTTTTAATACGTTTTAACTCATTTAAACATCTTTCTTAGTTCAATGTAAACCAAATAATTAATAATAATTGTATTGTTTGGATCAAAAAACCGTATGCCATCAAGATTTATTAAAGCAATCTTATTAAATAGAAAATGTTGATTTTTTTAATTTAATTCAAATGGCCCTGCCGTTGATCAAAATCAATTCGAATTTACTGGCATACCGTTAATATAAGTGTCAACAAACACAAAATCTTGTTTAGGGTTCTTTCGCCAACTTTTAAAATTCAAGAACAATGGGCTTCGCTCCTATTATAAAGTCCAAAACTTCATCACGTAATGTATAACGTTTGGCAAAATGATAACCCTCAATATTTTTTTCAACTTTGGCGGATTTTAGGTTTTTTTTTACAAAGTTTTTTGATGGCATTTATTATTGGTTACGGAATTCTTCGAAGGAATCGTGAAATCACCCGTATCTCATATGTGTTGTGAATATTCCTCTATGAATTTTTTTAATTAACTCCCATCTTAAGGGTACTTGAAATACATCTGTTAGCAGAGCAGAATTTCTTTACGGTAATTTTAATGATCCTTTCCATTGAGATTTGCCAATATGAGGATGTACGCGACATTTATTTCGTCGCGATGGGAGTTCTCATTCAAAATCTACATTATCCAAAAATGACACACTTTCAATTTATGATTGTTTTTGACTTTCTTTTATAACGCAGTTCGCTGACCATTATGCCAAACGTATCCAAAGCATTTTGAATATTTATAACAATCAGAAAAAACTTTCCGATTATATATTCCCTATTTTGAATGAAAGTCATATTACCCCACAACAACAATACGATAGAATCTGTATGGTACGGGCGCACATCAACAGAAATTTAAAAGAAATTGCTGAAACAGCAAAAATTGATATTCATATTATAGCATATGTTGCCAGACATTCAAGGGCAAATATTCATAAGAAAAAGGCACCAAAACATCGATTATTAATGAATTAATGGGACACCAGACTGAAGAATAATTAAACTGTCTTGATCTTAAAATAATATATCAGCATATTCGAATCTATTGACAAAATTGCAACCTATTCAGACGAAGTTGAAATTATATGAATGACCAAGGTGAAACCTCGGTAGATAAAATCCAGCGGGGTTTTTGGGCTCATTTTCATTTTTCTCATCATTCGCAAATGGGTTATAACTTTTCTTCAACATTATTATTAATTTTGTTTTATAAAATCCATGTTATAATAGCCTTTGTGATAACCCAAATATTTTTACTTCAATTGTTATTGACATTTCTGATTGGAAGTTGTTGGATTTATTTTACTGTTTTAGTCGGACATCGATTAGGCAGTAAGACCGGAGGATTTATTGGAGGGCTTCCCTCAACGGCATTATTGTCGTTTTTCTTTGTCGGATTAACGCAAACACCTGCAATAGCTTCGTCTGTTACAACTATATTTCCAATTGCTATGGTAATATCCTGTTTATTTCTGGTGGTGTATGCTTCAATAATTCGCCGGGGTTTTTTGCCTGCAATGATCGCGGCCTTATGTTTCTGGTTTCTTGCTTCAGGAATCATAGTCCTTTTTCATTGGGATAACTTTCTTCTTAATCTTATAATTTATACAGTTGTAATGGTGTTGGCATACCTTATTCTTGAAAAATCCCTGTTGATAAAGTCTGTGGCTGTTGATAAAAAAGGTAAGCCTGAAAGATTTCTCTTCGTACGATCATTATTTGGAGGACTTGCAGTTATGATAACCGTTCTGATAACAAAGACCGGAGGCCATGTGTTAGGAGGTCTTTTTGCCGCTTTCCCTGCCATGTTTATTTCAATACTGGCAATTTCGTATAAGACTCATGGCATTGAATTTTCGAGGGCGATGACCAAGCCATTAATGGTGACAGGAATGATCAATATTGCAGTATATGCAATTGCGCTCAGGTATTCGTATCTTCTTACTGGGCTTTATATTGGTACATTATTATCCATAAGTATATCAGGGGTCAGTGCATACCTGACCTATCGTTTTATTTTACCCCGGATTAAATAGGAAGCCTTCAGGGAATGATAAAATATCGCTCCATTTATCTTCGGTAACAGGTTGTAGTATCTTGTTTTTAATTGTTTCCGGGATCATGCTTTCAAAGTCTATATGGTTTGTCCATCCTGTACCGCCCGATTGAAATTTATCTGTCAGTTCTTTCACAAGATAATATGCAATAGGGCTTAACACTTCGGCTATTTTATGATAAATAACCAAAGGATCGGCAGATAGTTGGCCATTCGCATCTAGCACATTGACCTCGGGAGATTTGCCGACCACCGTTCCGCCGTCAATTTCTTCTGAAACATGATGTACAGACCATACCGTTGTTGATGCCTTACGCTGGATCAGGTCTTCAAAAGGAGCAGGACCGGCACCTTGTTTTTTTGTAAGATCAGATGGATGGAAATTATAAATACCGTTTGGTGGTAATTGAATAGTGAAGGAATCAATTAATTGTCCGAAAACACAAACAAGGATAACCTCAGGATTCCATTTCTTTAAAATCCTGTGAAACGAATCAACTTTAACATCACCTGTATAGACAGGTATTCCATGGACAAGTCCGGATTCAATAATAAGGGTTTCATCAAGAACCCTATAGGGAAGATCAAGAATGTTCCACACGCGTTTCTTTAGCGATATTTTTGCTTTGAGGTTTAGCGGATCATCAGTGACTAATCCAACAAGATTTAATTTATCCGGATATTTATTCTCAAATTTCTTCAATGTTTCGAGAACAAGGTAGCCAAAGTCCCAACTACCAAAAAGCGCAACCTTTAAGCCTTTCTCAGTTTTGTTTTTGTTTTCTGGCGGGTTAGGTTCTATAAGACCTCCCCAGCGTGTATCGCTTTCTGACGTATACTTACGACCAGGTTTATTCAATACTACCAAATAATCGACGATTTTTTCATTTTCCATATAGACATTTATTGAAACAAGTACCAGGACATTTTGGAATACCCTCCAATATCTTAATCAAATCTGGAGAATTGGGGTATTTAAAATGGATGTAACATAACATGATATATGAGTGTTTTGGTGATTATTTCGCTTTCAAAGTTGATTATTTTTATTTGTTTAACACTGAATTTTTGTTGTATGCACCTGCTACTTTTTCATTTTGTTGTATGTTTTTATTTTTCAAACCAATATGGAAAATTTGATTCAAAATGATTGCAAGAAAAGTTGATAAGGTGAGTGATGATGCAAAGATTGGACTCAGCCAGGATGGAAGTCTGGAATACAGGTCGGGAAGAATGATTGCGCTTAATCCGAAGATAAATGATAGTCCAATCACAAACGTTTTCCTTGTGTCTAATTTGCAGTTCTGAATAATTTGAATGCCTGAAATAATCATAAAACAGGTTACAAATATCACTAAAGCACCCATCACAGCCGCGGGCATTATTGAGAATATAGCTGTGAATTTTGGTATGAATGCAATTCCAACAAAAATAAATCCGGCATAGACTCCAATAATACGGCTCGTAGCTGATGTAGCTACTGATAATCCTACGTTACTGGCAGAAGTGTCGGTGGCAACTCCGCCTAAAACACCTGAAATTGTTACACTCAAACCGTCAGCAAGTAAACCCTTTCCTATATTTTTCATATCAGGATTGCTCCATTTTTCATCATTGATCTTTTGGCAAGTAATGAGGTTGCCAATTGATTTGAGACTTGAGCAAAGTGAAACGATTATAAAAGGGATCACCAATCCCAAATCAAATTTATAGCTTAGCAAATGTGTTCCTTTACCTGGTAATGAAAACCAAGGAGCATGTAGAAATGCTGTATATTCGTTGTGTGAAATAACACCTGTGGCAAAAGACATCGCATATCCAATTCCAAGTCCTATCAATACACAGAATAGTTTCAATTTTCCTTTACCCCATATATTAAAACCTATCATTGAGAAGAGAGTAACTATTGCTATGATTAACTCTTTCATATTAATAGAATCCCCTGAATAATCAATACCCACAAACTTTGACACACCAACGGGTATCAATGAAACAGCAATCATGAGGACAACAAGACCAGTGATTTCAGGAGGGAAAAAAGATCTGAGTTTATATACAATTCTGGAAAAAAGAACTTCAAATATACCTGTTACTATTGTCATACCATGCATTAATGGGAGTCCACCAAGCGCTGCGGCCTGTATTGAAACAGACAAATAAGAAGGCCCGTTAAGGTGTGGGCAAAGATAACCTGATCCAATAGGACCTTTATTGAAAGATTGCAATACGGTACCTAAACCTGAAGCTATCATAGAAAAGCAGACCAGTGATTGAATGATATCAAAGCTGCCTCCTATCTCATGGGCAATAATCACAGGGATAAACAAACAACTGGACATAGTGAAGACATGCTGTAAACCAAGAATAAATGCAATTCTCCATGGCGGCTTATCATCCACACCATATATTAAATTTACAGGTTTTGTTGCCATAGTCAAATATTAAAATTTCTTCCAGATAGATTCCATAAGAAACAAACTCGAACCAACGATAACAGTATCAGCGTCTGACAACACTTTTCTGGCATATATAATCTTTCTCGATGGATTAACCTGCCCTGGAGCAGGCCACATATATGAAACATACACGTTATCTTTTTCCTTCAACTTTTTTTGCATTTCCTGTATAATCAGATTACCTGAATAATCCTTAAAATCAATTACATTTCTGCCAATATTGGTCGGATAAGAGGGATCTACAAGTAGTCTTCCATCTAAAGTTAGTACGAAAATATAAGTATCATTAAAATAAAAAATGCTTGCTTTATCCAAAAAGTGAGGATATGATTCCTTTCCTGAACTTTGGATAAGTTTTGCAGCAGAATCAACAATGTCTGAAACAAATGTTACCTCTGTGCGTATATTATATGTGCCACTACCAATAGCATAGGTTTTGCCATCATGTCCATTCACTCTAACTATATATGCATTTTTCCAGGAAGGGAAAATCTCTCCTGGCTCAGCCCAAAGGTAATGAATCCATCCATACGGTTTTTTGGTATTGGTAGCTATCGACTGAATAAATTGAACTATCGGCTTTCCATTTATATCAGTAAGCCCTATTTGGTTTTTACCAACAAGCTCCTTTAAAACAGGATGAAAAACACATACTCCAGATAAGTCATAAATAAAAATGTATCTTGTGCCTGAATACCATTTGCTGTCCTTTTTAGCAAATTCAACAAATGCATCTTCCCCTTTTTCTGAAAACAGTTCCGCTGCTTCATTAACAAAATTAACCATATCACGAGTTTCCTTAAACTGATACTGAGTCAAATCAACTTGAGTCTTTGAAACTTTCCCGCAAGAAAGTAATACCAATATACAGAAGTAAAAGGAGGTTTTTATAAAGTATGTGATGTCATTTCTCATATACTTAGTTGTCAATTTTAATAGGTAGATTTAACTATAAATGCAGTTTCTTTGTTAAACAAAAATTGATTTTTCATTTCATTGAAGCAAACCATTCCTCAATTGTTGGATAAATTGAAACGATTGTGTCGAACCCACTGATGCGAAAAACTTCCAATATGGTTTCATTCAGGGAACAAAGCGCCAGCGAATTGTTACTTTTCTTTGTCTCTTTAGCAAGAATGAGCACAGTGCGTAAACCAGCACTACTGATATATTCGAGCTTTCCAAAATCAATTAATACAGGATGTTCTGATTGTTGAATCATCGGCATTACTTCTTTTTCAAATTCTACAGATGTTATGGCATCAAGCCTGCCTTCGGTATGAATGATCAGTAATTCTGATATTTTTTCATTTGTTATTTTCATCATTGTTTTGTTGTTAAAATTGGATTATGATTTTGATTTTATTTTTACTATCTTCTCTTTGATAGGTAAAGGCATCAGAAAGGCTCTTGACTAAGTGAATTCCCAGCCCTCCAACTTGCCGTTCATTAATATCTGAATTAATATCTGCGCTTTTCTGTGTAATTGGATTAAATTCTTTAGCATCATCAATAATTTCGATGCTTATGGTACTTTCATCATACATTAGATTGAGAATAATATCATGCTCAAACGTGTCACTGTATCCATAAAAAATAGTATTTGAAATTAATTCTTCAACAACAAGATTGACTTTGTTAAGAACATCAGATGACATTTCCCAATTATTGCACAATTGAGTTATCTTTTCTGATAATGAGGAAAGATTGCCAATGGAATTTTTTATTACCATTTGATAATTTTGTGTAGGAACTTTTGAAAGTGGCTTACCTAAATACTTAATAGCAAGTACGCTGATATCGTCTGATTGTTCTGTACCTTGCGAAAAATCCTTCACATCATCAATAATATGTTGAATAATTTCAAAAGGAGTATGGTTTGCTTGGTTATGGAGTATTTCAGATATTTTTTTAATTGAATATTGTTGGTCATCAATGTTAAAGGCTTCGCTTACGCCATCAGTGTATAAAAAGATTGTATCGCCCTTTTCAAGCTTGAAAGTGTTCGGATTACTACACGTATTTATGCTGATACCAAGAGGTATGCAATGCGTGGTATTTAATTCACTAACAGCCCCATTGCATTTAATAACAAAAGGATAATTGTGTCCCGCATTAATATATTCCACTTCACCAGTTGATGTATTTAAAATGCCCAAGAAAAGCGTTACAAATAAATTGCCCTCATTATTCTTGCAAAGATAATTATTCATAAGATTTATAACACTGCTGGTATTTAACCCTGCAATCTGGTTTTCAGCACGCATGATGGTAGTTGTAATAGCCATAAACAAAGCTGCTGGTGTCCCTTTTCCGGATACGTCGCCTATTGCAAAGCAAAGACGGACATCGTCAATAAAGAAAAAATCATAAAGATCTCCGCCAACCTCTTTGGCAGGTTCAATAAATCCATAAATATCAAATTCTTTTTTTTCAGGGAAAGCGGGAAATTTTCTGGGAATCATACCCATCTGTATTTCACGGGCAATTTTTAATTCACTTTCAATTTTTTCTTTGGCAGAAGTGGTAAGTCTAAGGTTCTCGATATATTTTTTTAGAGCGGACTGCATATGAGCAAATGATTTATTTAGCGAGCCAACCTCATCATTTGAAGAACTAGGAGGAATTTCAAAATCAAAATCACCTTCTGCAAATTTATTGGCAGCAATTGAAAGCTTTCTTAGCGGACTTGTGATAGAACGGGAAATAAAAATTATCACAAGACAAATAAAAAACAATCCTCCCAACCCAAGGAACATAACCCGTATAAAAAGATTATTTACATCTTTCATAAACTCATCTACCGGAAAAACGACACCGACTGACCAGCCATTTAATGAAACAGGGGCATATGCAATCCTACTAAGTTTATTGTATTTTATGTTATAATATTCTGTATCAGCAAAACTTGATTCTCCTTTGACCATATCTCTCCCAATTACACGCATCTCGGATGATTTCTGTGCATCAGCAATACTGAAGATTGTTTCGTTAATAATTAGCTCCTTAATTGGATGTGAAATATAAGTACCCTTTTTCGAAATCATAAAAGCATAACCTGTCTTATATACCTTAATCGATTCGAAGTATTCACGCAGCAAATTCAGTGATACATCAGCAGTTAGAATTCCGATGAAATATTTTTTTCCGTTCTTTTCCCTATATAGAGGAACCGAATAAGTTGACATGATTACATTTCCTCCACCTTTATCATAATATGGCTCGCTCCACATAGGACGATTTATTTCTTTTGGTATTTTATACCAATCCATAATAAAATAATCGTATTGCTCATTTCCTAAGCATTTGAATTCAATTTCTTTTTTGTTCCGATAGTAATAGGGTGCATAATATTTCTTTGTTGAATTAAAATAGAATGGTTCATATGCAATACAAGCGCCATAGATTTCAGAATTGTTTTCCACTTCCATTTTTAAAATCCTATTTATCTCTGCTTCCGAATAGCTGCTGTCTTCGATTATCTTTGAAAAATTATTTGGTATTTCCTGAACAGAACCAAGGATTTTTTCCGCTTTATAGACTATGTTCTTCGTAATTAGTTCGGCATTAAGCTTTAAATTTTTCTCAACCATCTTTTTGGAAATATCGTAATTGTCAAGAAAAATGAGCGTAAAAATTATTGCAACACTTAAAAAAATAAAAATAATAAGTTTAAAAGTAAGTCCTCGCTTATTTTTTATTCGTTTCATCTGACTGCTTATTTGACAAAAAGGTTTCTGAATTTATAATTATTTTTTTGAGTACTAGAAATGGTTATCCAATATTAATAATTTCTGTCAAATTAGCTATTTTAAACACCTTCATTACTGAGGGATTAACATTTTTAATTACAAAATTTTCTTTACTTACAGCTTTGACAATTTTTATGACTATCCGCAAAAAAGAAGAAGATATATAATCCACTTCCTGCATATCAATTACTACAGAAGTAATATCCTCTATCATGTTTTCGTTAATTTCATTTTCAAGCACAGAGGTGTTCAAAGTGTCAATTTTACCACTTAAAATACATGTTAACAGCTTGCCGTTTCTTTCATATTTATTCATATTATAATGATTTAAAAGTTTCTATTGTATATTTTATTTATTTCATCTGCTTTCATATTTTCATCAAGATATAACGCTATATCGAAGCGTAAAAACCTCTCGTTTGGTCTTCGCCTCGAAATTCTCTGAATATTAATTAGGTGTTTAGCACTTACATTGTCGGTTGTAATGTTCTTGCCTCCCGTGCCACACCCAAGTGTGAGCGAAGGACTAAGTTTGTTGAACATTCCACCAACAGCACCATGAGAGGATGGTGTGTTCACACAAATTCTTCCGGCATTCATGTGCATTGCAAAGTATTTTATTTTTTCATCATCATTTGAGAAAATGCTAGCAGAATGACCTATTCCACCATGATAGTTGAGGTTTATACACATGTTAATGGCTTTTTCAAAATTATCAACCACATAAAAAGCAAGAATAGGCGCAAGTACTTCGGATGACAATGGGTATTCATTGCCTACAGATTTAATAGGAGCTATAAGTATCGCTACATCTATAGGTGCGTTAATTCCGGCTTTTTGCGCAATTTCAAATGCAGGGCGACCAACTATATCAGGACTCATCAGATGAGAAGTTTCGTCAATAGCTACTTTGTTCAAAAGGATTATTTCTTCATCATTCAGAAAATAGGCTTTGTTTTTTTTAAATTCCTCAATAACTTCTTCTGCAATTTCTTGTTCCACAACCACAGCCTGTTCACTTGCACAAATAGTTCCATTGTCAAAGGTTTTTGAGAAAAAAATTTGTTCAACTGAAAATGGTATGTCAGCAGTTTTTTCAATAAAAACCGGCACATTACCAGCACCTACTCCAATTGTTGGGGTTCCTGAACTATATGCAGACTTTACAAGACTGGAACCTCCTGTGGCAAGAATAAGTGCAAGGCTCTTATGCGACATCAACTCCTGCGTTTGCTCGCGTGTGACGCTGGTAAGCCACTGAATACAACCTTCCGGAGCTCCTTCTTTTAATGCAGCTTCGTAGCATATTTGGGCTGTTTCACTGCAACAATTGATCGCTTTTTTGGAAGGACAGATAATTACTGGGTTTCGGGATTTTAAGGATATCAGTATTTTAAAAATAACTGTTGAGGTTGGATTTGTTACCGGAATTATTGCAAGTATTGGCCCCATTGGTTGTGCTATCTCGACAATCCCGCTCTCATTATCCTCATTAATTATACCAACAGTTTTTAAGTTTTTAATGTCTTCATAAACAAGTTGCGATGCCACAACATTTTTCAGAACTTTATGTTCCCAGATACCAATATTGGTTTCCTGATGTGCCATTTTCGCAAGCATTATTCTCTTGTCAAACGCTGCTTCAAAAACACTTTTTACAATTTTATCAGTCTGTTCCTGAGTAAACTGACTGTATTCAGCCGCAGCCATAGTTGCGTTCTGCATTACTTCTTCAATATAATCTTTCATATTAATATAATTTTGTTTAAGTAATAAATTTAAAATAATTCAGATTTATTAATAATATTTGTCATAAAGAAATTCTCAAATTTACATTTTTTTTCATAATACACGGCTTTAATCACTTTCAATTCACTAAGATTCTTTACTCATCAGGCCGAGTTTATCAAAACACCAAAAAGTCAAAGACAAAACAATGCCTACAATAGCGGCTAAGTCCATTCCCCTTAGCTTTACCGTTCCCATGCTGATACCCGCCCCACTTACACCTGCAACAAAAGTAATTGCTCCTATAACCATATTGCGGTTTTTGCTGAAATCAACCTTTTGCTCAACAAACATTCTAATCCCTTGTACAGCAATTATTCCAAATAAAAGCATTGTTATGCCACCAATCACCGCAGCAGGTATTGTGGAAATTGCAGATGAAACCTTTCCAATACATGAAAAAATAATAGCAAGCAAGGCAGCCCCTCGTATTACCCAAACGGAATATACACGTGTAATTGCCATGACTCCGATATTTTCACCATAAGTGGTATTGGGAGTTGAACCCACCAATCCTGACAAAACATTGCTAATACCATCCCCCATAAGAGAGCGATGTAAACCTGGTTTTTCAATAAGGTTTGATTCCGTAATTCTTCCGGTAACAATTAAATGACTGATATGTTCAGCCAGTATAACAACACAAACAGGAGCAATAATAAAAATGGCATTCAAATCGAAAACTGGTGCAGTGAACTTAGGCAAAGCAAACCAAGCAGCATTGCTAATCGCAGTTGTATCAACCATACCCATAAAAAAGGCAAGCAAATAACCGACAACAACTGCAATCAGGATAATGATGACTTGTATAAAACCCCTGAACATCACTGAGCCAAAAACACCAATACAAAGGGTTGACATTGAAATTATAACAACCTTGTTGTCTATTACAAATGGTTGAACAACTTTTCCAATTGCTGTGGGCCAGGGAGCTAGACCAGCCTGTTGTGCAGCAAAAGGCGCCAATTCAAGCCCGATAATGGCTACTACCGCACCCATAACACAAGGAGGCATCACAATATCAATCCACCCTATGCCCCAACGTTTAACTACAAATGACATCAGTATGAAGAACAACCCAAAGAAGATGAACCCTGACTGGGCATGACTATATCCACCATAAACGCCAATAATCAATAATGTGGGAGCAATAAAAGCAGAACTTGAACCCAAATAAGCAGGGATTCCTCCTTTGGTAACCCATGAATAAAGTAAAGTACCAATGCCATTCATAAGTAATGCAATAGCAGGGTCAACTCCTAAAAGAATTGGGGCTATAATTGTACCACTAAACATTGCTGTCAAGTGCTGGAAACTAAGTGGCAAACTTTCCAACAAAGGAAGTTTTTCATGAATACCAATAATGCGACGTGCCATGTTATTTATTGAAAATTTAATCTTAACGTATTATTTTATAATTTGCTTTTTCGGTGTTAAAAATGAAAATATAATCGCCAATCCATAAAGAACTGCAGCAAGTATAATGACAAAATGTAATCCTGAAATAATACTTTCAGGGGAAAAGCCTGACAATGTTTTTGATTGAATTCCGATATTTGTATTTCTTTCGACAAAGAATAAGCTGAAAATGATTTCAAAAATTGCGACTCCAATTACAGACCCAAGATTTGTCAATGTTCGCAGTATTCCCGAAGCAACACCAGGCGCATCTTTAGGGGCTGCGCTCATGATTTGATTATTGTTAGGCGGCAGGAAGATGCCCAGGGAAAATCCTGTAATGAACAAAAAAGTTACTACTGGCCAAAGTCCCTGAAAATACATTGAAAATGGGAAAATAATTGTGGCAATTAAGCTAATTGACGCTCCGATGATGCATAAAGAACGCGAGGATATCATCTTATCTGAAGCCTTGCCTGCAAGGGGTCCTATTATCATATTTGTCAACGGGAAAGCCATTAGAACCAACCCGGCTTTTTCAGGTGAGAGACCAAGCGCATATATCAAATAAAAGGGCAAAACGAAGTTTGTGCCATTTGCAGCCATGAAAACAAAGAAATTCGCAAGATTCGGATAGGTAAAGCTTTTAATTCTGAATAACTTTAAATTGAGCAGTGGAAATTTGAAGTTATTCTCCTGCCTGATAAAAAGAAATAGGAAAACCAAAGACACTAAAAAAGAACCAACAATCAAAGGAGATGTCCAGCCAAACTTTCTTCCCGTATTTAATGAGAACATCAATGTTACGAGCCAGAAAAAACAATAGAATACTCCCGGAATATCGAATTTCTCGCGAATCAAACTAATTTCTTTTTCACGGGGAAATTTTCTTAGAACAATGATTATCGCAATAATACCGATAGGAATGTTTATTAGAAACACCCCTTGCCAACCAAAATTAGCCGTAATAAGTCCTCCGAGTGGCGCTCCCATGGCAAACCCAACAGCTGCAGCGGTAGCCAGTATGCCAAAAGAATATCCCCGTTTTTCCGGTGGAAGAAACCTTGTAATGATAGCTGAAGGTACAGTGTAAAGAATAGCGCCACCCAGGGCTTGCAAAGACCGGGAGAATATCAGCACATATAATGAAGATGAAATACTACACAGAATTGAACCTAAGACAAATACTAAATAGCCGACAATAAAGAGTTTTATCAATCCTACTCTATCTCCTAATTTTCCAAAAAATGGAATGGCGCTCGTCAAAATAAGCAGATATACAATAACAATCCATGAAACTCCATCAATACCAACATTCAATGATTTAGAAATTGCAGGCAGTGAGATATTCACAATATAGTTATCGAGCATACACATGAAGGCAGCAAAAGCGATACTATATATTATCCAACGTTGTTTTGCAGGGTCAGTAACAATTATCTGATTTGAATCTGTATTTATCATGAGTAGCTTTTATTCCGGAATGCGGATTTTTATATCATTACTAAATTGTGTGTCTAAACTACATGCGCAAAGTTTGTAGCCATTATCAAAATCATATTGTTTCAAACTGTATCCCCTTTCAACATCACCGGTCAGGAGGATTTGATGGTTATTCATACTTGCTCCAAAAGAATCAGGGGCTATAGAAAATCCAGCACCTATTGCCTTCAGGTAACTTTCTTTAATTGTCCAAATTGTGTAGAAATAATCAAGTTGTTCAGCTTTATCTGCAATACAGGTCATTGTTTTAAATTCTTTTTCTGTAAAACAATTCTTCGCAATACTTAAGTCTATTGGCTGTATTATTTCTATATCAACCCCTACAGGTAATGCTGATACAGCACAAACGGACCAATTCCCGGAATGTGATATGTTAAAATGCGGTCCAAAAGTAGAGTTGTAAAATGGTTTTCCGTTTTTGCCATAATCAATCATAATCTCATATAAATCCAAATGAAGTTTTTCAGATAACACAGACCTTGTGAGCCATTCCCCGGCAAGAGACCTCAATGCATCTTCAATGTGCAAGAATGAATTTATATGCTTTCTTCGCTCAGAATTTATATAAGGATACATTCTGTCGAAGTAAAATGTTTTATACTCTTTCGTTGCCTGTACAGCATAAATCTCCACCATAAAATTCTATTGGGATCTCAACAGTTATACTATCAACATTTTTTTCCAAACCACTTTGCAATAGCCATAATTGTAAGGATAGGCGGCAATCCTGGCGATTCTGGTAAAATACTTCCATCGCAAACAAACAGGTTGTCTATTTTTGTTTGCAGGTTATTGTCCACCACAACACCTAATGCTGCTGATGCTCCGTTATGCCCACCATATATACCTTCCCGTTTTTGAATAGTTTCGGGCCTAGCTCCGGCAGCCATTAAAAGCTCTCTTGCTGCCTCACCTCCCTTATCGAGACGTTTTCTGTCCTGAGTTGTGGCTGCTTTGGAAAATGTACCGTCAGGATAGATTTTTCCCTGCGCCTCATCTTTGATTTTAACAATAACAGCAAATAGATTATTGTTCATATAGGCATCTACATTGTCCTTTAAATAATATTTTAGTTTGCTTTTGTCCTTGAAAGAACCTGTAGAGTGAATAAATCCTTCTTTCTCTAAAAACTCTGTATTAACTAGTTGCATTGGTGGTTCATGAGATAAATCTATATCAGGAGTTATGCCATAATAAAGCTCGCAAATATCAATAAATAAATTTTGCCCTGCATTTTTAATTCCGGAGTTCTGTAGAATAACCGGAGATTTAATTCCTCCTGCTGCCAGGACTGTTGAATTACTATAATATTTAACAGGCCCGTTTGGAGAAATACATTCCACCCCTTTGGCTTTGCCATTTTGCACAATGACTTTTTCTACTTTGGTGTTATAGACCACTTCCACACCCAGTGATTCCGCTTCCCTGAGAAAACTCAGAGCTGTCCATTTTGCACCCGACGGGCAACCCAGACTGCAATTGCCGCATCCTGTACATTTTGTATGGTCAATAAATTTGGGCATTTTGCGCATCCCTATTCCGGCTTTTTTACATATTTCAAGCAATCTGTGTGAACCCTCAGGGGAAAGAAGAGAATCATGAATCGGTGCCAGCCCTGTCGCTTTTTCAAGTTCCGTATATTCATTTTCCAAAAAAATACCGAACTCAGCAAGAGGTTTTTCCAGGCTGCGTACACCATTTGCATTGGCTAAAACTGTTGCACCCCCGGCACCATAAGCAGTAAATATATCGGTTCCTTCCGCCGATTTTTCAAGTACAAAAGGCAGAGGATAAACATTACTGCCGGTTTCAACTACAAGAACTTTTCGTCCTTTCTTTGCAAGTTCAAGAGATAGGGTAGCGCCTCCTGCACCTGACCCTACAATAATAAAATCATAATTCATACTACATGTTTTTAATTATTAATAAATGTTATTTCCTTGAGATAATTTAAAATCAGACTGAGATAATCGGCATATTTTTCCGGATATTGAATACCCAACGTATGTCCTTTTTCCTTCACCTCCTTCGAATTCCAGCGGGAAAATGTTTTCCATTCCCTGGTCATAATATCTTTTCTTTCCCTTAAATAAAATTCCCTGATAGGATACATTGCATTTTTTTCATCTGCCATTGCAAGATGTTTATCCTTCCATATATTTACCGGAAGCAAATCCAGTTTGTAACCACAACTTTTTATAATATCAATATATTCCCTCCAGCTAATCTCATGAGGATTGCTGATATTGTAAATATTAAACCCCCGTGAGCTATTGGCCAGTTCTATGATTGCATTACCAAGGATATCAACCGGCATCATTTCCACCGACCTCTGCCAATCCGGTGCAGCTCCCATCTGAATACATCCTTTCATAACAAGGAGAGCATGGTTCTTTTCGGGAGGACAGATTCCTTCTTTGCTGTCACCGGTGATGTTTCCGGGGCGGAAAATGTTAATGTCAATGCCCTGTACATTACTTAATATTTTCTCGGAAACCCATTTGCTTAATGTATATCCGTTTGTTGATATCGGTGAGTCTTTGGCGTCAACTTCAACCTGGAATCCTTTAGCATCTCTGATACTTGCCACGCCCAATGTCGAAATATAATTGAGGGTTTTCTTTTTGCCTGTGGCCGCAATTTTAAGAAGCTCCACTGTTGATAAAACATTGGATTTGCGCATCGTATTATAATCATACATGTGATGAACCATAGCTCCCGAATGAAAGATGGAATCAAGCTTTTCTTTCATCATTTCTAATGTGGAATCATCCATTCCAAGATTTGTTTCAGCTAAATTTCCCTTTACAAGGAATACTCTTGGGTGATTTTTTAAATATTCCTTTTTATATAAATCAAGGGTTTCTTCGTAACGGTGCTGAATATCTTCATTATCCTTGCCTCTTACCAGGCAGTAAATGTCAGCCTTAGTTTTCTTAATTAACCCATCAAGCAGATATATGCCCAAAAACCCTGTGATACCTGTGAGAAATACAGATTGGGGTTCCTTATCATTAATTAATGTAGTGTTCTCAACTTTTACAGTAATTTCAGCATCTTTAAGAGCTAAACTTAAATTGTTTTCGGATGCGCCTGAAGTTATTCCTGTACCGTCAATAAATGCAGACAGATATGCAATAGTGGGCTGCGCGAACATTTGAGATATATTCACATCTGCGCCAAGTTTCCTCTTAACACTTGAAAGCATTCTTACGGTGAAAATGGAATTACCTCCTATTTCAAAGAAGTTATCATTGACACTTATCTTGTCAAGTTTTAAAAGTTCTTTCCATATTTCAGCCAACGTAATTTCTGTTTGAGTAACAGGCGGGTTATATTCTCTTTTAGAAGACATAATTTCTTCTAATTTTGGTGTAGGGAGTTTGCTTCTGTCAACTTTAAAATTACTGTTTAGTTTGAATGATTCCATTTTTATAAAAGCTGTTGGAATCATAAATTCGGGAAGCTGACGGGCAAGGAAAGTTTTCATATCTTCTTGCGCTACTGCATTATCTCTGGGAACCCAATAAGCAATAAGATATTGATTCCAGGGAATTACCACACATTGTTTAACCTCCTCATGCCTCAGAAGTACAGCTTCAATCTCCTCCGGTTCGATTCTGAAACCGCGTATTTTCACCTGGAAGTCTATCCGTCCGAGGAACTCGATATTGCCGTCCTGCATCCATCTGACCAAATCGCCTGTCTTATACAGACGTGTATTTCTATTCTTCTCTTTATCCTCTTTAGTGGCGAATGGATTATCAACAAACCGCTCTTTTGTAAGTTCAGGTCTGTTAAGATAACCTATTGCAAGAGAATCTCCGCCAATATAAAGTTCTCCTGGTACACCTACAGGTGTTGGATTTAATTTAGTATCAAGTATATAGGCGGCATAATTGTGGAGTGGCTTTCCAATAGGGATAACATCGCTGTCAATATATTTGTCAGTAATAAGACAGTAAGTGCTGAAACAAGTACATTCTGTGGGTCCATAACAGTTGTAGACATTCAGAGTATCTGGTTTCGCTTCAAGTAATTTTCTAACGCAACCGACATTAACAGCTTCACCACCAAATAATACGGATTTGAGCGAAAAGAGGGCCTCTGTGTCGCAGTCCACGACAGCGTTAAACAGAGAAGTTGTAAGCCAGGCAGATGTGATTTTGTTATCAGAAATTTCCTTTTTTAACAAATTAAAATTCTCAATTTTGTCGCTGTCAATAATGACAATAGTTGCCCCAATAAGTAATGTTGCCCAGAACTCGTATATTGTAGCGTCGAAGGCATAATTTGCACTTTGTGCAATAATATCATTTTCAGAAATTACATCTGTTTTAATGCTTGTAACGAAATTGGTTACCGCTCGTTGAGGGATTGTTACGCCTTTGGGGTTGCCTGTTGAGCCGGAAGTATAGATGATATAAGCAATATCTTCCGTGCTGATTTTATTACCCGGGTTTTTATCTGAAATATCGGCGTTATCTACAGCTTCTTTATCAAGAGGGATGACAATTCTTTCTTCTTCTGCAAGAAAAGGCAATTTCTTCAATAGATTACTTTGAGTGAGGATTATCTTTAACGCGGAATCTTCCATAATAAACCGGATGCGGTTTTCAGGATAATTAGGTGGTATCGGAACATAAGCGCAGCCCGATTTGAGAATCCCCAGCAAACCAATCAGCATATCAGAGCAGCGGTCCATACATATACCGATGCAGGCATTTTGTGTATCAGGAGAAGTCTTCTGTTGAATTTTATTCAGCTTGTTTGCTAATTTATTGGCTTCTGCATTTAATTTTTTGTAAGAAATTTTTTTGCCGTTATGAACGATTGCAACTTTATCAGGATGCCGGTTCACCTGCTCTTCAAACGTGTCAATTATTGTGAGGCTCCTGTCGTATTTCACGGCGTTATCATTGAATCCAAACAATATATGTTCTTTCTCCTTAGGCAGCAGTATGTTTACATCTTCAATATTTTTCCCGGGAGATTTAATTATTTCTTCCAGCAGTGTGAGGTAATGCTCAAACATTCCCTCAATTGTTTCTCTTTTAAAAATATCGCTGTTGTATTCCCAAACAATAGTTATATCTTCCGTTTCCAATTGAGCTGATTCGGTGGCTACATGCTGTTCTGCCCGCGGGATACAGATGACATTCATATCCACTTTGGCCGTGGCATTATGTCTTTCAAGCAATTCGCCATGAAGCCCGGCAAAATCGAGAAGAGGAATATCGCTGTCGTGAAAAGCGAACAAGACCTGAAACAATGGATTTCGCCCTGGCGTAACACCTGCTTTCATCCGCTCCACAATATGCATGAAAGGTATATCATAATGAGCAGCATCGTAAATCATGCTTTCCTTTGTTTTATTTAAAAGCTCTTTAAAGGTCGGATTTTTTGATAAATCGGAATAAAGGAGAACGGTATTCACAAACATCCCCATCAGTCCTTCGGTTTCCTTTAAATTGCGGTTGGCAACCCCGGTGCCTATGAGAAACTGCGACTGCCTACTGTATTTTGAAATCAATATGGCAAAGGCAGAGTACATTGTATTAAAAAGAGTGACCTTATTGTTTCTGCTGAATTCGCGCAGAGAATGATACAGGCTTCTTTTTAAATTAAGCCTAATAGCATCCCCGTTAAAACTCTGAACGGAAGGACGCGGATGGTCGGTAGGAAGATTTAAAACAGAGGGATAATCCTTGATTTTATTTATCCAATAACTTATTTTTTCTTCAAGACGGTCGCCTGAAAGATTGTTGCGCTGCCATATAGTATAATCGGCATATTGTATGGGCAATTCCTGCAAAGGCGAGGGCTTCCCTTCTTTGCAGGCAATATAAAACGCTTTCATTTCTCTCAGGAAAATACCGGCTTCCCATCCGTCATGAAGAAAATGATGCTCCATGTGCAGGAAAATATGTTCTTCTTCACTGATTTTAAAAAGGCTCCACGATATAAGCGGAAGTTTGCTAAAGTCGAATGAGTGGGATAATACTTTTTCCATAAGTTTTTCCGCTTCTCCGGCTCTTTTATCTTCGGGCAAACCGGTGAGGTCAACCTCATTAAGTTTTACCTTCCAGGGTGCATGGACAATCTGAACCGGCCCCTGTGTGCCTTCATGGAAAGTTGTTCTCAAAATCTCATGACGAATGACCATTTCATTGAGAAACTGCACTAAACTATTTTTGTCGAGTTTTCCTTTCAGCGACAGTGAAAATTGAAAGTTATAAGCCCTGTTGTTGGGAACAAGTTTGCTCAAAAACCATATCTGTTCCTGCTGAAATGAAAGTGGAATGTTTTTCCTTTTAGGTACCCGCGAAATTGAAATAAGTTCCGCCTTTTCATTCACGGTTATCTCAGAGATAAATTTTGCCAGACTCTGAATATTCCGGTGCTCAAAAATATCTTTTAGTTCAATCTTTTTCGAAAATTTCTTTCTTATTTCAGAAGCTATCTTTGCAGCCATCAGAGAATGAACACCCATGTCGAAGATATCCCTGTCTGCACTGATTTTTTCAAGATTCATGACTACACAAAGAATTTCAGAAATCAATACTTCATGCGGAGTTTGAGGAGCCACATATTCTCTGGGGGATTTATCGCCGGTGCATAAAAGTCCTATTGTTGGTGCTGGTAATAACCTTCGTTCTATCTTATTGTTTGGCGACAAAGGCATTTCCGCAAGTTCTACAAATACGGCCGGAATCATAAAATAAGGTAAAAACTCTGACAAATGTGCTTTTAAGTCAGTGATAGCAGGCGAAGTTTCAGGCATGGGTACATAATAAGCAGCCAGGCGGTTTTCATTACCCTCTTCATAAGGAACAACAACACATTCTTTAATTTCTCCATGAGTCGAAAGAACGGCTTCAATTTCGCCCGGTTCAACACGAAATCCTCTTATTTTTACCTGGAAATCAACTCGTCCAAGGAAATCAATTGAACCATTGTTGAGCCACCTTACGCGATCGCCCGACTTGTAAAGCCTGAGATTTTTTCCTTCTTCTTTTTCTTCAAGGGTAACAAAGGGGTTTTCAATAAAACGTTCGGCTGTGAGTTCCTGACGATTCAAATATCCCCGGCAGACACCCGTTCCGCCAATATGAAGCTCACCTGGTACGCCTATAGGTGCCGGATACAAATATTTGTCGAGGACATAGACTTTCATATTATCGTTAGGTCCACCTATTTCAGTAGTTAAACACTGATTATTAAAAAGACATCCATTTGAAATTACTGTACATTCGGTAGGTCCGTATACGTTGAATAAAGCTCTGCCTTTACTCCAGAAATTCAATGTTTCTCTGTCGGAAATCTCACCTCCGGTATAAATGGATTTCAGAGAAGGCAGTTCCTCTTTCGGCATGGCATTTAATACGGCAGGTGTTAAAAACACATCACTGATGCATTGGTCCTTTAGATAACTAAATAATGCTTCTGGATCCATTCTTAGTTCATTATGGGTAATGTACAATGTAGACCCGAATAATAATGCAGGGAAAATATCCCCCACCGACATATCAAAATTTATTGAGGAAAACTGTAGTATACGGGAATCAGTATTGAGTTCCCGGTTTTTCCGGGCAAAAAAGGCATAGTTAATAACATTTCTATGTTCAATCATTGCACCTTTTGGTTTGCCTGTTGACCCTGAAGTATAAATGATATATGCCAGGTTACGTGAATTGTTGATGAGTTCAGGATTCTTATCAGAATATTTTGAGATGACTCCCCAACCGCCATCAAGAGAAATTACGCCATAATCTGTTTCATTTAAAAAAAGAAGTTTGTCAAGATTGACCATTTCTGTTACAACCAAAGGTGCAAGGGCATCATCCATCATAAACCGGAGGCGGTCTGCAGGATAATCAGGGTCAATAGGCATATAGGCACAGCCTGCCTTAAGAATACCCATCATTGCCACAATCATCCCAATACCTCTATCCATACAGATGCCTATGGGAGTATCAGGAAGTATATCCTGTTTATATAATGTACGGTAGAAGCCTCTGATGGTATGACCCAGACGATTCGCCTTTTCATTTAATTCCCTATATGTAATGCTTTCATTCTTATAAACCACGGCAATGTTATCGGGGGTTCTTAGAACCTGCTCCTCAAAAAGCTGATGAAGGGTAACATCCTCTCGGAAATTTTCGTCAGATTTATTGAAATCGAAAAGTATTCGCTGACTTTCATCTTCAGTGATGATGGGCATTGAGCTGAGGCTTGCTTCCGGTTTTGACATGGCACCATGGAGCAATGAAATAAAATGTTCCCCCATTATTTGAATATAAAACTCTTCAAACCTGTCGTTAAAAATAATATCAAAAGAGAAGGGATTTTCCGAAGCAAATTCAAAGATTATGTCAAAAGGTTTTTGATGCATGGAAGATTGAGCGCTTGCTTCCCTAATCGCGACATATCCTGACTGTGTGTTTGCTTTGGTTCCTGAACCGGTAAGCTCAATCAACGGGTCAATATTTAAGAGGGGCTGTTTTTTGCCTTCCTCCGTTTGCAATGCCAGGCCAGTCATAAGTCCGGCTATGGTGGTTTCGTTGGTTATCGAAACTTTTAAAGGGATAAACGGGAAGGATGAAATTATCACAATGTTTTCCAGGTCGGTATAACGCGAAACCAATGCGCCCCAAATTGCTGTGTAAAGGTTGGCAGTAGTGCATTTGTGCGAAGAAGTGAATAGCACTATGTCTTTTAGCAGTTCGGGGTGCAATTTTAAATGAATGGTTTTGTAGATGCTGCCATCTCCTTTTCCCGAAAAATAAAGCGGATTCTGCAAAGGCGAGTCTTGCAGATAATTTTTCCAATAATCCAGACTTTCTATTGGAAATTTGCCCGATTCATTCAATGTTGTCATATGTATTCTCCTTTAATGTTATGTTTTATAAAATTGTTAAATAATCTTTTTCTGTGGTTGTTTAATTAAATTTACTGTTTCCTGAAACGGTGTTCAATATACTTTAAAGCTTCACTAATATCCAGTGCATTACTTGATGGCCCCACACGAATGTACATCTCCTCATCATACCCCGGCTGACGAAGAAATGCCGGTCTGCTCGAAGGAAGACAATCAACAATGCAAACAGTCTTTTCTTCCATTTTATCCAACTTGCTACGGATATAAGGGCTGAAATCACTTCCAATATAGTTTCGAATAAGAGTCCAGAGGTGAAGCAGAAACTTATCGTCATTGGCAAATTTATCGGTTTCAATACCTTCAATAGAGCCATCATCTCGAACCCCAATCAGTAAATTACCACCATAAGTGTTAAGGAAAGCCGATATAGTTTTCAGACATGCTCGTTCAATAGCAGGGTTGGTTTTTCCTGCGCGGATATCCCAGCGAAGAGTTGATTTAAACTCTACCGTTTCACTCTCACCATTTTTGATAAGTGCAGATGGCGTCTTACCCTGGGCAGATTTTTGTATTATAGAATCAAGATATGTTTTTACCAAGACCACCCCGGTAAGGACTTCCGAATATTGTTCTTTTGACTGAATTTTAAGTGATATAAGACCTCTCACATATTCCATCTGACTAATTTCGCCTAATACAAGCATTAAGGGCAAAACGATGCAGGCATCATGTATGCTGCTCATTGCCTGAACTGCCACTTTTTGGTCAGAAGATAAACAGGTATACCTTAACTTTATGAGTTCAGGAAATGGATGCAAATCACTTTCTTCCATTATGATTTCACTTATCATCTTTTCTGAGAAATCATTTACTTTCCCCATCAAACTTGTAAGGTTTGTAATGGCAAAGTTAAAAAGAGGATCATCCTGGTCGATTAGCTGATTAGAGGCCTTCCCGGAAGTTTTGAAACGTACAAACGGGTCAGTATAAAGCTGGTTTTCCCAAAGGCGAAGAAAGGGGTCATCATTATTATTAAATACATCCTTCTTGTATGAGTACAGCACTAGCGAAGATAACATTTGCATTGGCAAACCACTATATAGTTGTATGTCCGTAACTATTAACCGGATTAAGTTTTCAGAAGGATGTGAAAAAACATTTCCGTAGGGAGTTAGCAAAGGCCTGGAACCTTCGTATATGCAGTATTCTATATCTTTCGTTCCGAAATCCAGCATTTCCGTATTGCATGTAATGATAAATGAATCCGAATATTCTTTAAATGTTTTCATTAATACATATCGTTTTCCATGTCTTTTATGTCAAATAATTCAAGATTATAAAACCGAATTCTTTTTTACAAAAAAATATTGCTATTTCACCAACATCATTCTCCTTGTTTCGGAGTAATTGTTTGTCGAAAATTTGCAAAAATATACTCCACTCATTAATAAAGATCCATCGAACGACAATTGATATATTCCGGGAGTCAGTGTTTTGTTTACAAGTGTTTCTACCTCTCGCCCCATAAAATCATAAACAACTATCTTAACATCTCTTTCTTCAGATACATAAAATTTTATGTTTGTTTTAGTAACAAAAGGATTTGGATAATTTTGAACGAACGAAGACTCCTGCAATGATTCCTGCTTTGTATTCCCCGTCACTATTGATTCGCCTCCCGATTCTATATATCTTTGACTAAATTCCTGATAATAAAGATTATTGATTCTATCGTCAAATATGGTTAGCGAGTTTTCATCATTTCCTGTTTCAGCAGGCACTTCCCAATTAAAAGAACCGGTCGAAATAACTTTATTTCCTCCGGGTATATCAGCATCTGTAATCATGTATTTGTGATGAATTAAACCGACAATAGTGTCAATAAATACATCAGCAGCAGGGTTCCACGTATTTAAAACAGGCAAACCCTTCATGCGCGGATAGGCGCTGTTTGCCAAAAAAGAATCAGTTGAATCAAACACGCCTTCAATTTGAATTCCATTATTAAAATCAGTATGCAAAGCATTCTCGATAACAGGTAGCTCAAATTTCAACATACAGAAGTACAAGCTATGAGTCGGTTTGGTAAGTATAAGATTGTTTAGAAAAACAGAGACACTGTCCGAAGGCGAGAAATAGGCTTCCATCCTTGTGCCTGCAACATTAAGAATATGGGGGACGTTATCAACTTTTTGCGAGCCAAATTTTGCTCTTACTTTGTCGAACTGATCAGTATGCGAACCCCACATTTCCTCAAACTCCCTGGTATAAACAGCACAAAGAGACTCGTCCTGCACTGTAATAATATTGTTCCTGTCCTGGTGAAACTGAGCATGCGATACGTTGGTCGAACCTGTTAAAAGGTATTTATTGTTCGGATTGTTATTGTATCTGTAATCAAATATCCAGAATTTGTTATGCATTGAAAATATGGTATCATATTTTCTTTGTATTACAGGTATGCCATGTGCTATCATTGAATCGATCTGTGGTGTGAAGGCCGTGTGATTATATACGAATCTGATCTTAACCCCGCGTTTTTTTGCATTTATCAAGGCTGTAGAAATTGAATTATAATATGCAAATTCCCATAAAGTTATGTCAATGCTGTGTTTGGCGCTATCGATCTGTTTGATATACAGGCTTTCGAAGTTCTGGTTGCCATTGGCAAATTCTCCTGTGCTGACAGTTAGGTCAACACTATGGTTGAAGTAAATATCGACCGAACCGGAAGATAATGATTGGGTTACAAAGTATCCTGAATCAAGAGTTGAACCTCCCGTGTTTTGCGATATAACATTATATTTATATATAGTTGCAGGTTGCAGGTTGGTTATGATTTGAACATGATTAGTTGTTAAAGCCGGATTGTATATTGAATCAGTAAAGATCAGCGGTTGATAATTAGAATCTGGTGCCATCCATTTTATTTTTGAATCCGATGGCAAATCAGTTGTCCAAAAAACAGTAATACTATTTTGTTTTATACTGTCGTAAGTCAAATTTGAAATTACAAGTCCGCTTTTTGGCAAATGAACAGGCTGGCAAAAACATTGCTCAATATTTAAGCTGCATTGAAGCATCAGGATGAATGCGAGAGAGAAGATTGTTTTTTTCATATTCATATTTCTTTTTATAGTAAAATTATATGTCAGCTAAAATTATCCCAAAAAATAAAAAACCACCGGAATCATCACTATACAAGCAATTATATGTGTCAAAACCAGCGCCGAAGCTGTGTCGGGGGCGCAGTTGTATCGGGTTGCAAAAATAGGTCCGAGTATAGCCGAAGGCATTGAGCTGATTAATACCAATATTTGGCTTTGCAAGGTTGATAAATGATATATTGATGCCTGGGTGTGGGATAGGAATGGCTGAAACCACATTTGCAGTATTGCTGAAATAATAAACAATTGGAAAATGCCTTTTAATGACTTGAATTTTATTTGCAATGATAAAATAAGACATGCCAATATTGCCATGGCTCCATTTATCATTTTAAGCGCTACAACAAAAGGTGCAACAAAACTGTTGGTTCTGTCAATAGGAATTAATGAAACTACTATCCCCAGTATAACTGCAATGAAAATTGGAGAGCGGAAATACGACAGGGTGAATGCTTTTTTCATACTATAACCCTCCGGTTTATCGCCAAAATAAATTGCAACGGCCGGACCAAAAATAAACATGGGTAAGCCAACTCCCAATTCGCTTAAAAGCACTGCATCCGATATGGCTTCAGGATTATTCGGAAATGCAAATATTATAAACGGATAACCAAGAATTGCTGAAGAACCAAAGGATGAACAAAGCATCAACGCCCCTGTTTTTGCTTTTGACAATTTCAATAAACGACCTGCAAGAAATGCTAATGACATGGATATGACTCCTGTAAGTATCATTGCAAATACCATTATAAACTGATCGCCTTTTATCGGAATTGCCGATAATTGAAAGAAAATAACAGCCGGTAGCACTGCCTGGGTCATTAATTTTGAAAAAACAGTCCCATCTTCTTCCTTAATAATTGAAAACTTACGAAGCAACAAACAAATTGATACTACAATTATAAATGCAAAAACTGTTTGAAATACTTGAAGATTTACTGGCATAGATTTTACTTATTCATTAATCAAAAGCAAGACAGAAAATACATCAATGATTATTATGCCTATTGATATTTCTTTGAATTTCCCCATAAATAATTTGATAAGTGTCCAGCTAAGTAAGCCCCAGATAATCCCCTGCGTTATGCTATATGTGAAAGGAATCATAACCATTGCTATAAATGCAGGGATTGCATCATCAAGCACAAGCCAGTTAATTTTTAGAATGGGTTTTAACATAAATACACCTATCAGCACCAATGCAGGCGCAGTTGCAACTGATGGAATAATTGATAGTAAAGGGGAAAAGAACATGAAGGGAATAAACAATAATCCTGCAACAATAGCAGTGAGCCCTGTTCTTCCTCCTTGCTGAACGCCGGCAGCAGATTCAATATATGCGGTTCCTGACGAAGTGCCCAGAACTCCGGCAAAGCCGGTAGCTATGGCATCAACAACCAGCGACTGCTTAATATTGCGTGGCTCTCCTTTTTCATCAACCAGATTGGCTGCTTCTGCAACACCCACAAAGGTTGAAAGGCTGTCGAACATATCGGTGAAAAGGATTGAAAATGTTATTGGCCAAATTGCAAATTTAAGCGACCCTAGCAAGTCAAGTTTGCCTATAAGGCTGAAGTCTGGTGCTGCAATAAATCCTTTCCATGAAACCAGGGTTGGTGCTCCTAGGTTAAAAGATGTTGCATCTCCATAGTAACGCCCAATAGGGATGCAAAGAATAGTGGTAATAATGATACCAATAATTAATGAACCTTTGATGTTTTTGGCTAAAAGAATTGAAGTAATAATAAGACCAATAATAAAGGTAATTATAATTGCATCAGGATGCGCCATTCCAAGCAAAGGATTTCCTTTAGAAACAATGAACTTTGAATTGGCAAAACCAATGAAAGAAATAAAAAGACCAATACCAGCAGAAACTGCAAACCTGATTTGCTTAGGAATTGCCTTCACAATATAAGTCCGGACATTGAATATTGACAGAAAAAAGAAAAAAACTCCTGCCCAAAATACTGCTCCCAAAGCTGTTTCTACCGGAACTTTCATACCAATAACCACAGTATAAGTAAAAAAGGCATTTAACCCCATGCCCGGAGCAACAAGAATTGGGTTATTTGCATAAACACCCATCATGATTGTACAAAAAGCACTCAATACCACAGTGGCTGTCAATACTGAATTATACGGTAATCCTGTCTGGCTGAGAATTGCAGGATTAACAATAATGATATACATTGCAGCCACAAAAGTGGTTATACCAGCAATGATTTCTGTACGAATTATTGTATTGTTCTCTGCAAGTTTAAAATATTTTGCTATCATTTTTTAAATCATCTATACTTAAACAAAAATAAGGTTTTTTGTAAAATCAATTTAATAAAACTCTAACCCCATATTCAATCCAAAACTTCCAAATGCAAACTTCTCCTTTAATTATTGTCTTGGGTCAGTGATAGTATGTATCGTTATTATTAGCGCTATAACTATCAACAAAATCAACTTCCTTTTCACTGCTTGTCTTACCGGGCAACCGGTCGACACCATCTAATGTTGATCTTGTTACTTCTCCTTTGATTGGGGAATAGATTAAATTTACCATCTTGATTTCGCCGAATAAAGATACCAATTTATTTAGTTGGTTTTCATTGCTACAAATGCAAACTCTTATTCTTTAATGAATTTCTTTGTTATTATTTCCTTGTCATATGTTGCTTTTAATAAATAAATTCCACTTGTAAGATCAAATAGATCAATGGTCAGTTTATTGTTGGCTACTTCAAATACTTTTATAGTTTGCCCTTCACTGTTTAGTATCTCTATCGTCCCATTCTCAAAGGATTCAATTGTTATATCTTTAATTACAGGATTCGGATAAATGGATAATGAATTGCCGCTTATTTCATTTATACCTGTTGCGCAATTATTACTATAACTTGCACCGGGGTCTTTATAGGTCCAGTTGGCTATTGACCACACAGCATTATCCACCTGAATACAGGTTAAACTCGGATTATGTTCTGCATCAAATTGATTAATGGTAGTATTGTGCCCATTTTTTACATTCAAACTCATTAATGAATTATTGTTGCAAAACAATGTATTAAGAGCCATATTGGATGAAACATCGAGTGACGCTAACTGATTGTCTGAACAATCAAAATAAGAAAGTGGCGTAAGTTCGGAAACATTCAGACTCGTGAGTAGATTGTTCTGGAGTTCAAAATCTGAAAGAGAAGTAAGTCCTGTCACATTCAAGGCCGTCAATTGATTATTATTACAGTAGAATTCCAGAAGAGCAGTATTGGCTGTAACATCCAAGGTGTTTATGCTATTAATACCACAGTAAAAATACTTAAGCGCAGTATCGGATGAAACATTCAAAGTTGTCAATAAATTGTTTGGCATTGGTGAATTGACCCGAAAGCTGGTCGTCCAAATCGGTGCGGTCGGTGATCAAAACTATGGTCGGACTTTCGAAATGCTCGCTCTTCATCAAAAGTCTTGTCAGATATAGCATGGTGAAACTTTTGCCCGAACCCGTGGCGCCAAAATAGGTACCGCCTTTTCCATTGCCGCCCGGCTTTTGTGCTTTCTTTATGTTTTCGAACAACGCCCTTGCCGCATAATATTGCGGATAGCGGCAAACGATCTTTTCGTTTTTCTTCGAAGTGTCGGGTATATAAATAAAGTTGCGGATGATATCCCTCAAACGGTTTTTGTGGAACATGCCCTGCACCAATGTGTACATACTATCAATGCCGTCCACCTCTTTTGCCAAACCTGCCACCCGGCGCCATCCGTAATAAAACTCGTAAGGAGCAAAAAACGAACCCGCTTTATTGTTAATGCCATCGCTGATCACACAAAAGGCATTGTATTTAAACAATTCGGGTATATCTCTGCGATAGCGAACCGTCAATTGTTTGTAGGCATCATAAATGGTAGCTTCTTCACGTATGGCACTTTTAAACTCAAATACCACCAACGGCAAACCATTAATATAAACTATGCCATCAGGAATGCGCTTTTCGTAACCATAAATCTCCAGTTGATTCACGAAACTGTAGATATTATTATCCTCCTTGTAATGCTCTTCACCCTCGGCAACAAGACTTATAAGATGTTCTTCCTCGGGTTGACGGTGTTTGTTCAATCCCGCGTAGTCGATCAATTGAATGTAAATATCCTTTTGGCTGCGGTCTTCACGTTTCAGTATAAAACCATCCGAAAGCATTTTCACAAAGGTCTTGTTCGATTCGTACAAATCGGACGACGACAGCGTTCGTAACTGAAGAATAATAGATTTGGCCTCGGTGATTGTTAACCCCTGCTGTTGATATTGTTTTAACAGGAAATTCTTCAGGTCTTCCTCAATCAGAACATCATCAACGGTACGCGGTATGGTATAACCCAATCGATGTTGAAATCCTTCCTGACCCAACAATTCAATAAATGCCTTTTCTAATTTTTCTTCTGTGAATTTCATTTTTCTGGCAGTTTCAATTTTTTTATGTCTTCTTCAATTTCTTTCAGACTTTGTTCTTTTTCTAAAGTCTGTTGTGCTCTTTTGTATTTTTCAAATTCCTCACCCGATCTTTCCAATGCCATTTCGTGACTAATTTTACCTGCATGGGTCAACAGTTCCCTGCCATTAAGTTGCAGGATTGCATCCAATCTTTCAATCCAGTCTTTCATATACATGGGCGTCTGTTGTTGCGCCATGGTTTCTGCAAATGCCAGGTATTGTTCCACCAACAGACCAAGCAATTTTATTTCATCTTCATTCAAATAGTTTTTGGCAATGCTTACATCAGTTTTTTTTATGGGTGTGACTGCTTTTTTGTCAAACGATTGCATACCTATCAAAGGCAGGGAGGCATCAACCCTTCTGTACACCAACTCGGCAGCTGTCTGTTCGCTGATAGCCCAAAGCAATTTGTTTTGTACCACCTTAAAAAACGATGTGGTTTTTTCATCTTTTGGGTCGTAGTCGATGCTGGTGGTGTAAATGTCTTTAATTTTTTGGTAGAAAAACCTTTCCGAAATCCGTATTTCGCGAATGCGTTCCTGCAACTCATTAAAATAATTCATAGAACTGCCCGATGAAAAACGCTCATCGTTAAGGGCGAATCCTTTGACGATGTATTCTTTTAACCGCTGTGTGGCCCAAATCCTGAACTGCGTGCCTTGTAGTGATTTCACTCTGTAACCTACCGAAATAATTACATCTAAATTATAGTAATCCACTTCTCTTTCCACTTTGCGCCCACCTTCGGTTTGAACTGTTCGGAATTTCCGAACAGTTGACCCTGCATCCAATTCGCCCTCCTCAAACACATTTTTGATATGCTCGCTGATGGTGGCTTTGGATTTTTGAAACAATTCGCATAGCTGTGCCTGTGTCAGCCATACCGTTTCTTCTTCCAGGCGAACATCTATCTTTATGTTGCCGTCAGCGTTTTGGTATAGGAGGATTTGGTTGTTCATTTTCTAATTATTTTTCGATTAATTTCATCTGTAATTATGTATTGTTTTGAAGGCATTTAATCTTGCCGAAAAATCATTTTTCCAATCTTCATATTGTCGCAAGTCAACACGGATATCAGTTGGGTTTAATTGGTTGCTTTGCACCTCAATACCTCCATCATGTTCAGTTGTAGAGTATTTGCCAAATAAATCTAACAATAACCTAATGTCAGAGTGTTCTACAATTACATAACCTGATAAATAACCCGCTTTTAGATTGATATTTTTGGAAAACCTTTTAATAGACTCATTGGCCAGTATATCCTCAACCGATTTTTCTAACAGTTTTCTGAATTGTTTTTTTAGTTTCTCTGTGATTTCTTCTATCCGTTGTGTCTGATTTAATGAAAGAGAATCAATTAAGTCAAGGTCTCTGCGAATAGAGTTTATTCTTTCCTGAATATTCTTAGCCAAGTATGGTATTTCATCACTTACAATACCTGCTACGCCTCTATTTTTTTCTAAACCAACGATAAAACATTCTTGACCCAATTTCTTTTTATGAATGTCAAGCAGAAGCCGAACAAAGTACAAGTCGTGGGTTAAAACAATAATCTGTCTGTCGTTTGATAATTCAACAATTTTTGTTGCAATTAATTCCCGATAATCCATATCTAATGAATTTACAGGGTCATCAAATACAATACTGTTTTTCCGATTATCAATTGTGCAGTCAGCCAAGAAATTTGAAAGTGCAACGACTTTTTTCTCTCCTTCACTCAAAACAGAATCTATTGAATGTGCAATACCATTTAAACCACATTTCTGAAAAGTACTGCCATCAGTTGTTCTTGTTTTTGAAATAAGAACTTTTGATGATAAATCTTGATTAAAAAAACTAAGGTGATTTATAAACTCCTGATGCTGCAAAGCAACAGCTTGTTCTTCCATAAATTCACCGATTTTTCTCGAAACATTTATATTCAGTTTTGACTTGCAAGTGTTAATCCATGCTTTGTATTTATACTCATCAAAATACTGTAAAATTGTGGATTTGTGATTGAATAAAAATTCTTTAGCAAATAATTCATTGTACTCAATTACTAAGGTATTTCTATTATTTAGTAGTTGAGTATTTTGCTCTAGTTGAACAACAATATTTGGCAACAAATTTCCAATAAGAGTGGAGATTGAATTTACAGTTACATTTATTTCACCTCCATTCTGTAAATGATTTATTAAGACAGTTTTTGCGGAATTTACTGATTGATTAAATGCTTCATGTTGAATTTGAAAGTCAGTAATATATTGTTCCAACTCTGTGAAATTTTCAAATGGTGCAACAACTAAATTATTATAGTCAGAAGTTTTCTGTTCAATTTCTCTTTGAATTGCACTCAATTGGGTTGAAACATCATTCAAAATGAATTTGCTAAAACCAAGCAATCTTTGCTTTGCTGCTTCATTCAAATCTTGTTGACAGAATACACACTTCTCCATTGATGCCGCAGACGGAAAATTTTGACCATCCGTCATTCCGTTACTTCCTGCGAAATTTTTGGCCGCATCCCATAGTGTTCTCCAAGGATTTGTTCCAAAACCAGCAATGGTATTCAATCCATTAAGTTCATTGGTAGCTATGTCATAAGCCTGTTTTACACTTTCATATTTGTTTCTTAGATTCCTTATTTCATGAATTGAAGTATCATTGAATCGTTCCTCTATTCTTTTAAACTGTTGTATATAATTTTCAATTCTCCCTTTAAGAGAAGTCAGATTTTGAATATTCTGTTGCGGATTTTGAGAATTGATTAAAGTAAATAATTCCTGTTTTCTTTCTGTATTTGTTTGACTAAATTGAATATAAGTGTCAATCTCTGTTCTTGTTTTTGATTCAATAGCGGCATACCATTGACCAGTTGATGTAATATTTAAAATTGGGTCTAATGATGGTTTTTGAGTATTGTAGGTAATAATCTCTGAATTTAGCTTTTGAGAAATGTCATTTAAAACTGGAATTAATCTCTCTAAAACATCAATTCCTATTGGTTTGTATTGTGTAGGATTCTCATTATTGACATACACATTTCCACAATCATTATCATAAACAAAAATTGAACTCATTGCAGAGTGTGTCGGTGAATTTTCCAGCCATTGAAAAGGAGTATTTATCCCATTGACTTCAATAATAAAATCAACTTTCTGTTGAGTGGCAGAAGGAGAGAAAACGTTTTTCTTTAATTCCACATTTGAGTTTCGGCTCCAACATAATTTTTTTAAAATTCTTGAATAGCTTGATTTACCAGAACCATTATTCCCATAAACAACGGTCAAACCGCTGTTTGGAAATTGTAAATGCCCTTGATTGTGCAAAGCACAAACATTTATCGGGTCTTGAATACTGATTAATTTTGGATAGACTGTGCCAGTAGCCACAGTTGTAGGAATATGTGTATTGTCAATTGGAATTGCGTTTAATGTAACTGTTGTGTCGCCATTTTCTTTTTTTAACAGCGAAACAAGCTCTGCAATGTCAGTATGAGTAATAGTAGAACTTGATATTATTCTCCGCAATGCATCTTTTAAAAACGATGGCTTATTGTTAGCCCAAATTAATATATCGTTATAAATAGCCATACTTCTAATTTTCTATTGTCGCAAGTTTTGAAAGTAGTAAATCTTTCAATGTACTTAAAGCAATTTGCTGTTTCTTTTTCATTTTTAAACAGTTGTTCAAATTCATACTACTGATCATGTACTTTTGTAAAATGTATTTTGATGGAAATACAATTTTTTGTTGGCCAAAAGTTTTAATAGTGATTGCACTCTGAGTAGATCCAATAGTTATTTCATTGATTAAGTTGGTAAATTGTTCAGTTTGCATAAAATCATACAATAAATAATTTGAATTTTCATACTTAAAATTCTTAAACCAAATTACATTCCCGTCTTTGAAGTAGAACTCTTCCTCATCAACCATATAGGTAGAACCTATTGTGCCAACGGCGGTCATTAGAATGTCTCCTTTGCTTGGTTTACCATAGTTCTTGATAAGTTCATCATATCGTTTATAAGAAATATAGATAAGGTCTGAAATAACTGCACCTGCTTTTTTTTGCGTAATTTCTTTCCCTCTATAGAAAGGTATTCCGTATTTTTGATATTCACTCTCAAAAATCCTTTTGCTTGAAGTTATTTCACAAATTGAAGAAATTTCTTTCAATTCCCATCCCTTCGGCACGTCCCCCAATTCACTTTCCACCAACTCCCCACCATTCGTTTTATAAGGTTTTCCTGCTGCATCCGGAAATTCAAAATCAACAAACCACTGCTTATAAATGGCCTGTGCCGTTTCTTCCAGTTTTTGTATAAGTTGGTTATTCAGATTAATGCGGTCAACAATGGCGTTGTATTCTTTTACGATTTCTTTTTGTTTTTCAGGGCTTGGAATAGGTAGTTCAGTATTACACATTTCTTCCCATGAGAACATTTCACGAACACTACCATGCGACATAAATCTTGCATAACGGTCAAACTCTGGTCTGCGAAACCACATCATCAAGTATTCAGGCAGCAATTCTTTTTCATCTTTTATTTCGAACACATCATAGGCTTGTGAAACCATAGCTGTTTTGTCTTCCTGATATAACGCAATAGTAATCTTCTCGCCATTACGTGATGTAACAGAGCAATAAGCAAACTGATTTTTATTGAGAATTCTATAGGTCGACATATCCGTTCCTATAGTGTTTGAAATGGATGGAATAAATTTTTTCTGTATACTCAACCCGATCAAATTATCAATTTGAAGGTTTCGGTTCCGTTTGTCAACCAAATTGATATAATCTTCCAGCCGCTTATAATTTGATCTCATACCCTAGTTCTATAAAAACTTTCAGCAAATCATTTTTCGATTGTTCTTCGGCTTTCAGCAGTTCGGCAAACTCGCTTTGCAATACCTGCATCTTTTCATCAAAATCTATACTCTCATCACGGTTGATAAACTCTATGTATTTGCTGGGCACCAACGAAAAATCCTTTTTTAGCACTTCGTCAAAAGAAGCACTGTGACAAAATTCAGGAATATTAAAGGCATTGGACACTTCATGTTGTACCCCCAAAGTTTGCCAATTATGAAAGGTTTCCGTAACCTTCCTAATGTCTTCTTCCGAAAACTGCACGTATTTCTTTTCAAAGGGAATACCCATTTGCCTCAGGTCCATAAACAGAATTTCACGTTCGCGATCCCTGTAATTCTTTACCGTTCCATCGTGTTCCACGATTCTGGCTTTTTTGTTTTTATTCAAAATCCAGATGGTAACACTGATATCGGTGGTATAAAACAAATTGCGGGGCATCACCATAATAGCTTCTACCAGATTGTTCTCAATAATTTTCCTTCTGATCTTATATTCCTCACCTCCACCGCTCAGAGCACCATTGGCCAATACAAAACCGGCCATCCCATCATCTGATAATTTGCTCACCATGTTCAATATCCATGCATAGTTGGCATTGCCTGTAGGCGGCACATCATAACCACGCCAGCGTGGGTCGTCCACCAATTCATTATCTGCCCTCCATTGTTTTTGGTTAAAAGGCGGATTGGCCATAATATAATCGGCTTTCAGGTCCTTGTGCTGGTCGTCGGCAAAGGTGTTGGCAGCCTTTTCGCCCAGGTTGGCCGATATTCCGCGTATGGCCAGGTTCATCTTGGCCAGTTTGTAAGTGGTGTTGGTATATTCCTGTCCGTAAATAGAAACTTCCTGTTTGTTGCCGTGGTGGCTCTCTATAAACTTTATGGATTGCACAAACATACCCCCCGAACCGCAGCAGGGGTCATAAATAATGCCTTTATAAGGCTCTATCATTTCGGCTATCAGGTTAACTATGCTTTTTGGGGTATAGAATTCTCCTTTACCCTTGCCTTCGGCCAAAGCAAATTTGCTCAGGAAATATTCGTACACCTTGCCCACTATATCCTGCTGTTTGTCTTTCAGGGTATCAATATTGCTGATCTCATCAATCAGTGAGGCCAGTTTCGAGGCATCCAGTCCCAGACGGGAGAAATAGTTATCAGGCAGGGCGCCTTTCAGCGATTTGTTGTTCTTTTCAATAGTATGCAATGCCGTGTCAATGATCAAAGCCAGGTCGCTTTGTTTGGCTTTTTTCACAATATAGCTCCAGCGCGAAATTTCTTCCAGGTAAAACACATTGCTCATATTATAGAAATCAGCCATTTCAATGTATTTCTCTTTGCCATCGACAATCAACTTTGCCCTGTGTTCTTCAAATTTATCGCTGGCAAACTTCAAAAAAATCAAACCCAACACCACATGTTTATACTCGGCAGGTTCTACACTACCCCTCAGTTTATTCGCCGCTTCCCAAAGGTTCACTTCAATCGCTTTCGCTTTAACTTCTTTCGCCATTTTGTTTTAATAATATTCGATTTATGAATTGCCTGTTCAGATATTAGTTCTTTCCTGATCAGATATTAATCATTTTCACACTTCAAATGTATCTATTTTTTCAAAACAATACATTTGAGTTTGTTTTTATTTTTTAAGAACAGTTTAAATTTAAATTTTGATAAGAAGGTCTTGAGTGTTTTTCAAAAACAACCTGTTCGGCTGTTCATCCTGACTGAAAGGAGGTTCCGCGGGAGATGAGGGCTGTTTGGCATCCCGTTCCGGCAGTTTCGCGGTGTGCTCCCTTTACTTCGCGGTGTGCTCCCTTTGTTTCGCGCTGCACTCCCTTTGTTTCGCGGTATGCTCCTTTTGTTTCGCGGTATGCTCCCTTTGTTTCGCGCTGCACTCCCTTTGTTTCGCGGTATGCTCCTTTTGTTTCGCGGTGCGTTCAGTTTGCTTTGTGAGGGGTGAACGATATTAGCAGAATGACACACTTTTCTGAACACTCCCTGAACACTCCCTATAACAACACTTGAACCGACCAATACAACACCCGAATTGTTCAATACATAACTTGAACCGACCATAACGATACCCGAATTGTATATAACGACACTTGAACCGACCATTACGATACTTGAATTGTTCAATACATAACTTGAACCGACCAATACAACACCCGAATTGTTCAATACATAACTTGAACCGACCATTACGATACCCGAATTGTTTATAACAACACTTGAACCGACCATTACGATACTTGAATTGTTCAATACATAACTTGAACCGACCATTACGATACCCGAATTGTTTATAACAACACTTGAACCGACCATTACGATACTTGAATTGTTCAATACATAACTTGAACCGACCATTACGATACTTGAATTGTTCAATACATAACTTGAACCGACCATTACGATACCCGAATTGTTTATAACAACACCTGAACCGACCATAACGATACTTGAATTGTTCTTCGCGTACAAGTATTAACTCAATCCCAAACTGCAATTATTCTTTCTGCTTCATAAAATATACGTTTCGTTCATGTCATTGTTCATTTAATCGAAGTCAGAATTCTTTTCGATTTTGTCAATGGTGTTTCCATACTTGTCAATGTCATTTCAGTGATGGTCAAGTTGTTTCGCGGCGTGGTCAAGTTGTTTCGCAATGCGTTCCCATAACATTTCGGTGTGCTCCCTTTGTTTCGCGCTGCACTCCCTTTGTTTCGCGCTGCACTCCCTTTGTTTCGCGGTGTGCTCCCTTTGTTTCGCGGTGCGCTCCTTTTGTTTCGCGGTATGCTCCCTTTGCTTCGCGGTGCGCTCCTTTTGTTTCGCGGTGTGCTCCCTTTGTTTTGCGGTGCGCTCCCTTTACTTCGCGGTGCGTTCCCTTTGTTTCGCGACGCGCTCCTTTTGTTTCGCGGTGTGCTCCCTTTGCTTCGCGGTGTGCTCTTTTTGCTTCGCGGTGCGCTCCTTTTGTTTCGCGGTGCGCTCCCTTTACTTCGCGGTACGTTCAGTTTGCTTTGTGAGGGGTGAACGAGAGACTGTTCTGACACTTGAATTGTTTATAACGGCACTTGAACCGACCATAACGATACCCGAATTGTTCTTTACGACATGAAACTGTTTTTTAAAGATAAAGCTTTTAAAGTTGATGATTCATCGTTTTACTACATTGTCTATCTATATTCTCTCTACCCTGAAGGCAGCAATACCATTCATGCCTTTATCAAAAACAACTTGGTTTATCCACTTCAAGCAATAGAAAAGGAAAGCAGGTCAATGTATTCGTAACCTTTGAAATTAAAACTGATGGTAGTCTGTCGCATCCGAAAATATTGCGATGTATAGGAAATGGCGGCGATGTGGTAGCCCTTCGGGTATTGGAATTGATGTCAAAATGGTCGCCGGCGCAATCGCATGGGAAACTGGCTTGATCAACCTATACGTTGGTCGTTAGGTTTTTGTATTATTGGGTAATTATTAATTAATGTTCTCTAATGCACTAAAAAATAGAGAATCAAATAATGTAGAAGTTTATTTAAAAAAATCAACATACTTTCTTGCAACTAATTCCGCATCTAACTTTAAATATTTCATAAATGCACGTTCGGTTTTGTGTCCACTGAATTTCATTATGGCTTGGGCTGGCATACCCGCAAGATATTTTAACGTGCAGAAAGTTCTTCTACAGGTATGCGATGAGACTAATTCGTATTTTTTATAAATATGTTCGGTAGTTTTTCCAGCAATTTTTTTTAATATTAACACGTCTTCATCAATTTTCGCCTTTTCACAAATTTTTCTGATTGTTTTATTAAATTCTGTCAATTCGCAACATCGATCTTCATGCTTGCTAGCAAATAGAATACCCAATGTTTTTTTTAATCTTGAACTAATAGGAATGACAACTTGATTATTTAACACCCTACCCTCAGTCTTTTTGGGCCTGAAATATAAATTACCGTTTTTTATATTTTCTTTTTTAATCCTAGTAAAATCACTGAATCTCAATCCTGTTTCGCAACCCACAATAAATAAATATCTGATAAAAGAATCCTGTAAGTCTTCTAAAGAAATACTTTCAATTTTTTCGAGATCAGATTCTGTAAGATATATATTATCGACTTCTTCAGTTTTAGTTACCATATGTTTTAAACTAAAAGCTGTACTCATATCCTTGTCAAAATACCAATTTAAAAATACTTTTAAGTTTTTAAATTGTTTCCCCACTGTATTAGCACTGAGACCTTTTTCGCCTTTTGCATTTATTGCCTCATAAGTGAGGTAGTGATCCATTTGATCAATAAATCCTCCATTTTTTTCCTTCAACATTAAAAATGTGATAGGTTTTCCTAAAATATTTTCAATCTTTTTAAGATGTTTTCTGAGGGAATTATCATAATCTCTAATATCTCCTAACTGGTTTTTTTTATAAACAATAAATTCCTCAAAATACTCCCAAAAGGAATTTGGCTTAATTATTTTTATTGGATTATCTTTTGCTGCAATAAAATTCTTTTTAAGAGTTTCTTCATCCGGTATTATTCCAGCATTCCAAAATTCTTTATATACCTCCGTCATTATCATTCTATAGGTCTCTATTCTATCATTGATTTCAGAATGTTCAGGAAATTCAATTAGTTCTCTAACTCGCTGAATTTTGCCATTCCAATATTTAGGATAAACACTAATACCCGTTGGTATTTTTATCTTTTGATTCTCATAAATAAAAATCAGATTAATCATTGTCCTTTTCTTTACACTTTTATTTCTGAGATAAAAATTTACCTTTGTCATAAACTGTTTTTTTTACAAAGATAATAAAAAGGGGGGACAAAGGGGGGACAGATTATCTTTATTTTTATTAACTTTTTCGAATTAGTCTTTTTTTTAATACTGTTGTATAAGTCTAATATTCAGTGTTTAAAATTCATATTTATAAAATTAAGAAAAGATAGAAAAACCCCTATTTACGGTCCCGTCCGGACCGCTTCAAATGCAAAAAACCTTGAATTTTAGTATTCAAGGTTTTTTTTATGGTCATATAATCTCAGCTTTCGTTCTTTTCGTGCAGCAGCATATTAACAGCATCGCTGAGCGAGCCTGCATGAATAACTTTGCCGGTATTCACGAAGAAAATATCATCCGCATTTTCAATAGTGTTTAAACGATGTGCTATGATGACCAGCGTAGTTGATTCGGGGAGTTTTTTCAATATTTCATCAAGCAGTTGTTCGGTCATGGTATCGATGTTTGCAGTAGCTTCATCCAATATCAATAATTCCGGTTTGCGAAGCACAGCACGCATAAATGCTATCAGTTGTTTTTGTCCTAAACTGATACCATCGCCGGTGGTTTGTATTTTTGTATCCAATCCCTGAGCGAAATGTTCGAGCAAACTTTCAAGTCCTGCGTTTTTAATTTCTTCAGTTAATTGTTCGTTGTTCAACTTATAGTATTCAGGATTTCCATACAAAATATTTTCACGCACTGTGCCCGAAAACAAAAAAGGTTCCTGAAGTATAAATCCTATTATACGGCTGCGCTCTTCGGGTGTATATGAGCGAATGTCGTTTCCATCTATTAATATGGTTCCTTTTGTGGTATCGTAAAGTCGCGCGATAAGCGAAGCAGTAGTTGTTTTTCCACCACCTGTGGGTCCGACAAAAGCATAGGTCTTTCCCCGTTCAAGGTCGAAGCTTACTTTGTGCAATACTTCTTTTCCGTTGGGATATTTGAACGTTACGTTTTGAAATGAAAGAAAAGATGTGCTTGTTATGGTTTTAGTACTTTCTACAACATGCAAATTTGTTTCGAGCGATAGTATTTGCGAAATGCGGTCCCAACCTGCCATAGCAACCTGAAAGTTTGCCCACAATGCCGCCAGTTGCCGCAGAGGATTGTAGAAATTTGAAACGTAAGCAATAAAACTTATAAGCAAACCGAGGGTGAAATTGCCTTGAAGAATAAGATAAATACCCAGCGAGAGCACTATCAATTGACCAATATTAGCAGCCAGCGTGTAGACCGGCATAAATATGTTATTGGCAATACCTGCCTGAACCGATTTTGTGTAGTTTTGTTTATTAGCCGCTTCGAAACGTTTGCGGAAATAATCGCGGCGATCGAAGGCAATTATTACCTTGAAGTTTGCAAGGCTTTCCTGTATCTCTGCACTTAGATAACCCGTGCTTTTCAAACTGGCTGCGTTGCGGTGTTTGACCCAGGGCGAGACAATTTTAGTGAATACATACACGATCAGTGCAGGCGATAATGCGGCCAACCCTAACTGAAAGTTTATACTCAACAGAAATATGCCTGCACCCAGCATGGTGAAAATACTTCCTAAAAACTGCATCAGCGATTGTGAGAAGAACTGATTTACTTTATCGGTGTCGTTGTTGATGCGCGAAATCAGATCCCCTACTTTATTCTGGTTGAAAAAATCGACAGGCAATTCTTGAAGTTTGTTGAATAACGCATTGCGTAAGCTGAACAACATCCTCTGTCCAACTCCACCCATCAATCGCATCTGAATGAAATTCACAAAAAAAGCAACAATATAAAGTGTGAGCAAGATTCCTGCAAATACCAACACGCCATGATATTGTTTGGTTTGAATATAGGTATCAATAGTATGCCCCACCAAATAAGTTCCCAGCAAACTTAATGTTGCATTGACAAGAATGGCACCAAGAGCCAATATAAGATTACGGCGTTCTTCACCTATAAGTCCCAACAACTTTCGCATTAAAGCAAAGGTAGATACCTTTTGCTCCTGCTTATCCGATGGTTTATTCAGATTATAATTCATAATAGTGCGTGCTTCGTTGTGAATTATATATCTGGGCGTATTCGGGCGAACTTTCTTTGAGTTCTTTATGGGTTCCGGTGGCTATCACTTCGCCTTCCATCAGGAGTATGATTTGTTCGAAATGCCGGATGGGAGCAATTTTTTGAGTAACCGACAGCAAGGTTAAATCGGGATAGTTTTTATCGAGATTGCAAAGTATCTTGCTCTCTGTTTTCTGGTCAACGCGCGAAGTGAAATCGTCGAGGAGCAGTATCTTAGGGTTAATTGCCAATGCACGCGCCAGCATGATGCGTTGTTTTTGTCCGCCCGAAAGACTTGTGCCCCGTTCGGAAACAATAGTATCCAACTTATCGGGCAAGGATTCGATGAAATCGGTTAGTTCGGCTGTAGCTATGGCTTTTTCCAACGATTCGTTAGTAACTTTATCATTGAAAGCGATATTCTCGCGCAGGCTCATATTGAATATAACACTGTCCTGAAACACAAAACCGATCTGGCTGTGGAATAATTCATTGGTATATTCGGCTATGTTGATGCCATCAAATTCAATGGAACCTGAATTGGGAGAGATCAGTTTGGTTAGCAAATATAACAACTGGCTTTTGCCTGCTGCCGTGGGGCCAATAATTGCGGTGCGGCTTCCTGCCTTTATTGAAAAAGATATATCTTTCAGTATTGGCTTATCGTCGTATAACAGCGATACATTTTTCAGCAGTATATCGCCTTTTATCTGTGTGATTATGGTTCCTGTTTCTGAAGTTTCGGGAGCTTCCAGCACATCGCTTATCCTTTGGTAGGAAGCCGATGCCTGAGCTATGATATTGCTCATAAAACCGATCATCAGGATCGGAAATATCAACATCATCAGGTAACTGTTGAACGCGGCAAAATCGCCCAGCGACATGGTGCCTGCAACCACATAATGTCCGCCCAACGCCAGTATGGTTACCACAGCTAAATTTGAAACAAACATAATGATGGGTATGAGTGTGGCAAACAGCCGCAGTATAGCCAAGCCATTATCACGCGACCTGGTGTTGGTTTCCATAAACTTCATGCTTTCGGGCTGTTGAGAATTCAATACCCTTATGAGTGCCGAGCCCATGATGCTTTCGTTAATTACTTTATTGAGCGAATCGATTATTTCGCGGCCGCGCCTGAACAACACCCTTAGTTTGCGAAAAATAAGGAAAAATGTACTGCCTATGATGGGGACAATTGAAATGACTGCCAAAGCCAGTTTCCAGTTGATGAGGATGAGCAAGGTACAGGTGCCCAGAATAACAAAGACAGATGAAATAAGAATTACAAAGGCTTGTGCAACAAACATCTTAACCGAATCGATATCGGAGGTGAGGTTGGTTAATAATTTCGATGGGTTGGAACGCAGGATATAGGTGTAGGATTGCCTCGATATTTTTGCCGACACCTGTGAACGCAGGTTTTTTGCTACACGTTCGGAAGCATAGGTTTGAATAATATTTTGGAAGTACGTGATGATAAATATGGCAACGGCTGCAATAAAGAACTCGAGCAACACCACTTTCATGATAAAATGCCCTGCTGAAAATGCATCAATGGCACGACCGATGATCTTTGGTATCAACAAATTTATTCCATTGCCCAACAAGGCCATAACAACCAGAAATGCCACCATACCTCCATAGGGTTTCAACATACGAAACACATTGGCTTTTTTTGGACCTGTTGTTGTGGGTTTTGTTTTTGATCTTTGCATCACATCACTCAATACTTTTGCAAAGTACATAAAAAAAAACTGATTAGCAGAACAAAAAAAGTTGATTACTTATATAAGTAAGCAAAAAGAAACGGTCAGTAAGAAACAACTCTTACTGACCGTTTTATATGTAATAATATTTTGTTGTAAATTACCTGTTTAGCTAAATTTAGTTCTTAATCAATTTGAGCGACTGATGATCTTGCCCGTCGAGGTTTAAGGTATATATTCCGTCAGCTAATTTTAAAATGTTCACATCCGTTGTTTCAGAGTTGATTTGTCCCTGGATAGCAACCCTACCCATCATGTCGGTGATGTTGAATGAAGTTACCGAATTTTTAGAGTTAAGCTGAATTGTTATCAGATCGCTAGACGGATTAGGATAAACCCGAACTGAAGCTTTGGAAGCATTAGCTTCGGCAACGGAAGTTGGTTTCGTAAACTTTAGTATAACTCCATTTGCACCTGCTGCAAACCCCAAATCGGAATTTACAAAATAAACCGAACGCAGATCTTCTGCTGATGGTGATGTTTGTGTGCTCCAACTCGAACCTCCATCAACCGTTGTTCTGATAACTCCCGAAGCGCCCACGATATATCCGACAGAAGCCGTAACAAAATCCAAACCATATATACTCCCTACAAACGATGGTATGGCTTTTTCGTTCCAGATGGTTCCACCGTCGGTGGTTTTTCTTAAATAAACAGAATCGCTGCCCACATAAGTGGAACGTGTGATGTAGCCGTGAGACGGATCGGGAAAATCGGAAGCAAAATTCCAATAACTTATGCTCGACGGGATCACATTTGTGGCGAAGGTTGTGCCGCCATCTATAGTGCTGAGCCAGGTTGCCAAACCGGGATTATAAGTTCCGAAAACAGATTCGTAAACACCACAGTAACCATGCTGTGAATTTAAAAAATACAAACCGCCAAGCATCGCATCGTAATAAGTTAAACCAATGGGTGTCCAGGTAACTCCTCCATCATACGACCGTGCTATCCTTCCACTTGTTTGTTCGGCGCCACCGCATACAAAAACGGTATCTTTATCCAGTACAAAAAGATCGCGTACCGGCGACGCTAATCCCGAGGCCAACGTAAGCCATGTGGCACCGCCATCTGTTGTTTTGATAATAATTCCCAAACCACAAGGATTTGAACCCGGGTCGGTTTCGCCTACTACATAACCCGTGTCGGCATTCACAAAATGCACATCCCAAAACCAATCGCCCGGAAAGAGCGTCGTAATACTATTCCATGTGGTTCCGCCATCGGTGGTCTTTAATATGGTTCCGTTGTCGCCAACTGCATAGCCAATTAAAGCCGTTGGAAAATGAATTCCTTTGAGATTGCTGGAGGAATTGGTGGTAAGCAAGGTCCACGTTTGCGCATTAAGTGCAATTGATAAAGCAATTGCCAGACATGTAAGTAGTGTTTTTTTCATTTCTATTAAGATTAATGTTATGTTGTAATTCTAAAACACATTTTCCTAAAAAGGTTGCCTGAAATTCTGACATCTTTTCAATTCTATTATTTTGTTCGGAGCAAAACATTATTACCCGTTGGCAATGATACGACCTTGTTCGAAGAATTATTTAATTGCCACCGCCATTAGTTGAATTTGTTTCTTAAAAATGACAGAAAGTAAACCAACCGGGTATGTCAGTAATGCCTGCATATATTGTTTTGAGCCGAATTTGCTTGCTTTCCAGAAAGTATACGAACCACCAAAGCCTTTTATTTCAGTTTCGTGAAACATACTTTTATCAATTGCTGTTTTGAGCGAAACAGCATTAAATCCGTTTACATGATACGGGGTTACAAAAGGCTTTATCTTCCCGTATTTTTCATTCCGAAAGCTCAGCGAATACGCTAAATGGATAAAACTGTTTTCGAATGAATCTTCATTAGGCACAATAACCAACAAAACACCACCGGGTTTTAATATTCTTCTTAATTCTGCCAGAGTTTCCATCGGGTTTAATACATGTTCCAAAACCGAATCCATATATATCACGCTAAAAAAGGCGTCGGGGAATTTTGCTTCGAAAATATTTCCTTTAAAGAAGTTTATACCAGAGTTTTCCTGTGAAAGATTATGTGCAATATCAACCCCGTAGGCTTCAAAACCATGTGCAATTGCCTCTTTCAATACATCTCCTTCACCACAACCCATATCCAGAAACTTAGCCTTTTCGCACTTTAATTTACCTTCAATTAGTTTTAAGCGCTGCTTGCGTTCTTTTTCGCGAAGTTTTCTCAGCCAGGCGTTGTTCAATGAATCGGCGAAATAATTATCTTCATATAAGTGTTGCCATGCTTGCTGTGTCAGATCAATTTCGGGTTCGATAAAATAGAAATTGCAATTTGCGCATTCCTGTATTTTATAATCGTGGTTTAAGAGATGCTGAATAGAATTATTGATCCTGGGACGTCCAATAAATTTATTCTCATCCGAACCGCAAATCTTACAGATCATATTTCGCTAATAAGCTTTCAAAAATAAAGAAAATAGTGGAATTAGAACAATTATTTTATTCTTTGATTAATTTTTGCCGTATTGTTATATCTGCAGCTATAATTTGAATTATATAGACACCTTTCGATAAGGAACGAATGTCGACCATGTTGCCTGCATCTTCTAATCTTTTTTGAAAAACACACGCTCCTACCGCGTTATATATCTCCAATTGCAAATTCTTTTTCCCTTTAAAGCTGACAGAAACTTTTTCACTTGCAGGATTGGGATAGATATTTAATTGGCCCTGCGGATCGTTTTCATTTACATTCCAGGTTGAATCGCGTATCAAACGAACAGATATGCCTACTTGTGTTTTTGCGTAGAGTTTATACACACTACTGTCGCTATAGGTCATTGCTCTGCACCAGCCGCTGGTTGTATCGTTGACCGTTGAACTCCAAAAATAGTCATTGGCATTGATGAAACTAAAGAGGGCATTGTTGCCACGCATACCGCCCGGAAGTGCTGTAAAGCCGCTTTGGTTATTTGCTCCCGCATTGGGACTTTGCCAATAAAGTGTTCCTGTATCTTTAAGTTTGCCTCCTGCAAGAGTGTTTCCACCCAAATAATTGATCAATTGCAGCCACTCTGAGTCGGAAGGAACATGCCAACCATCAGGCGCTATGCCCCGACTGTCGGTTATTACAAGCCAATTGTATAAATGCCCGTAGGTTAAGGCGCTATCCGAAGATCTATTATAATCGCAATAGGCTCCATGAGTAGCATTGATCCATGGTGTATCATCGCTAACTTTAGGTATGGAATCGCCATTGTTAAAGTGCGTAACTTTCAGGTTCTCCTGAGTCCAGGTTTGAGTGCCTATAGTAATGGTGTGATATAAATTCCCGTCGTGATCAAACACGGTTTGTGCTTGAATTTTAACTACCAATAATGCAAGGACTATAAAAAAAGGAATTGTTCTTTTCATATTCGTTTAAGTTTATTGCAAGTGATTTTCTTCGAAGAATATTCTCTCCCAAGCTTCGCACCTACAAATATAGGTAGTTTTTGCAGATCATGCAAGAATTTTCTTCATGAATCAGTTAATGGTAGGTTTTATCAAGTTGCGTTAAAATTTTGTGATTGGTGATTTGATTTAAATCATCCTTTGCAATTGATGCAATTGGAATATATTTTTCCGATACCATTATTAAACTTCCTTATGATTTTACCCCCCCCAAAAAAATATTACTGGCTTATACCGTTGGGATTTAAATTATCCTTCCCCAATAAATACCCCTACAGTAAATGTATTTAAAGTTACTTTAAACTGGACTATAATTAGAGGAAGTTATACTGCGAATAGTTGAGAAAATATTTATTAATTGGAAATTTAAAGGCACAGACAGATGTAATAAAATATATATTTCCGTTTGGAGAAACTCAATGGTGTTATTATTTTTATGATAATTTTTTATTTTATCCTTGTGAAGATACAATACCGCAAAAAGAAAAACCGAATGTGGTTTTTATACCTAATATCTTCTCGCCTAACTGCGATGATGCTAATGATGTTTATAGAGTGAGAGGAGAGCAAATAGAGAACTGGCACATACAAATATAAAACCGTTGGGGTAATATAATTTTCGAGAGCAACGATGTTAATAATGGTTGAGATGGAACATTTGATAGAAAAAAATGTGCAGTGGAAGTTTATTTATGTGGCGAAAATTACCTTTACGAATGGGGTGAAGGAGATGAAGAAGGGGGATTTGAGTTTGGTTAGGTAATAGTGAATAGTTATTTCAAATGCATTTCAGCCTCAATCGACTCATACGAATATCCGTAACCGTGCATTTTATTTTACTTCCTACCTGCATATCGGCTTTGCCCGTATCGGGGCAATCGGCGAAATATTCTTTTTCGGAGCCATCGTTCACTATCAGCAGGGTGATATTTTTACCGAATTCGTTGGTATGGTTTTCGGTGCCCGATAATAAAAAGTCGTAGGCCTCTCCTATTGTATATTTGGGATGCAGGGGTTCCAGATAGTGGCGAAAACGCAAAGACGACCCTATAACCCTGCACGAAATGGTGTCGCCCGCACCGAAACCATAATCTGCAAAATACTTCCTGCGCAGAAAATGTATGAAGCCTTGCTCGTCTTCAACCCTGTAATATTCGTCCTTGTCGGAGAGTGTTACGATATCTTTCACCACGAAGGGATATACTTTTCCGGCTTCGAGTTCGGGTGTTTCGGGCTGTCCATCAACTATTGTCAGATAGAGCTTCCCTTTTTTTATACGCTCAACCCTGCAGGCAACATGAGTTTTGGTTGATTTTCCGCCATCGATAGTGCTGTTCACAAAAACTTCCCGGTTCCAGCAATCTTTCAGTATCAAAAGTGTTTCGGTGTTAAATAGTGAGTTCACAATATTCTTTTTGCGTACTATTGGGAACTCGTATATGCGGCCTTCTTTATAGAATGGATGTTCGGGTTCTAAAAATATTTTCCCCGAACAATTTATCTTGTCGATGCGGCAATTGATGGTTTCGCCCACAAGGAGGTTGTATCTGACAAAAGGCTGCTTTTTCATCAGATGTTTTGAATTGAATTTGCTTTGCAAAATAAAAAAGGCTTCGTTGTCGGGAGGCAACCCGACTTCGCCAGTTATCAAAAACGGATATATCTGCCCTTCTTCAAAGAAATACGACGAGCCGGCACGCATAAACAATAATTAATTCTTCGAATACGATTCCAGATACTCTTTAACTTTTAGCACAATATCCTGCCTTGCTTTTTCGATATCCGCTTCCGTGTATGGATGTTCGGAAAATACCAGACTGTTGAATTCCTTAAGTTGCAATTTGCCTAAATACACAACCAAAGCTTTGCGGATTTTGGGTTCGATACCCACAAGTGCATGATAAAGCGTGAGTACATCAAAATCCTTAGCCAGATTTCGTAAACCTGTTTTATTGAGCTTCAGGATATGTTCCATCTTGACATTTACAATTCTTTTTTTAGGAACTTTTAGTTGCACAGGCTTTTTTATGGTTGCAACAGCTTTTTGGGTTTTTACGGGGGCAATTTCAGAATTTAAAGGTTCAACAGCTTTTTCGACATAATTTACCGGATGAAAATCTTTCAAACGGATCATAAAATCGCTCAACACGTTCATGTAGTTGATGTATGCTTCGTAGGGCGTGTTATACGGATTGAAATATTTATGCACATCTCCGTCGGAGAACCATTTGGTACACATATAATAAAAATGATCGCTGGTTTGAAGATATTTCCAGTCGAGTTGTATCTGATCGTCGGGTGTATCTTTCACGATATTTTCGAGATCATACAGATGATTGAACGCATCGTCCTGCAGTTCATTTCCGAGCCATGCCGTGAGGTCGCGTTCTTCGTCGGCCCACGAAATGGGGTACGGCACATGAATTTCGGCAACAGGTTGAAGTTTTTCGGATAGTTCGGACGGTGTGTAGAAACCATAGTTTGAATTTGCAAATACCTGCCCCGGCAAAGCTTTCATAAATTCAAATATTCCGGTTTCAGTCCATTGATGTTCGCCGAAAGTTTCGTAATCCATAAAAAGGTTAACAGTTTCCTGAGCAGGATCTACATTGTTCAGCCAGCCAACAAATTTTTCGGTTGTCAGCGGCCATCCGTCCCAGCTTTGCTGCGAAAACCTGAAAGCGATATCATCGCTCAGCATAAAGTTCTTTAATAAAACTTTCAGTTTGGGGTTGATAGCGTTGCAATACATAAAATTCGGGCTTTTCCAGCCTAATACATGCTTGGCGCCTTCGGTCAATATGGTTTTGAAACCCATCTCGGCCACCATCTCTCCTATGCCGTCAGAATATATCAACTCGGTGTTACGAAAAGTGGTTGGCACTTTTTTAAAATACCTGATCACCTTTTCTTTTTGCGCTTCTGCCTGACGGAAAAATTCTGCCTTGCTTTTTAATGCAGATAACGAGTGGGAATAGGTTTCGGCAATAAACTCCACACAACCTGTTTCGGCCAAAGCAATAAAACTGTCGAGCACATCGGGAGTGTAGCGTTCAAACTGGTCGATAACGGTTCCCGAAAGCGAAAAGCTTACCTTAAATGCCGGTCCGAATTCTTTGATTAGGTTCAGCAAAACCTTATTCATCGGTAAATAGCATTTGTCGGCAATACGCCTAAGGATATAACGGTTTCGGTACTCGTCAAAATAGTAATGATCGGTCCCAATATCGAAAAAACGGTAGGTTTTTAACCGAAAAGGTTGATGTACCTGAAAATAAAAACAGATCGATCTCATAGTATGAATTATTTCTGAATAATTAGTTTTTTATAAATCATTTTTTGAAAACAGAATTCAGGAGTAAGAAGTCAGAATGGCCTTTGAATAGGCTTCTATTAATTTACTCACTTCTTCCATATCCTCAAATAAATTGTTATTATTACCGTAATCTAAATCTTTTGCTAGAATTAAATAATACCTGCATTCTTCTAGCGAACCCTGTGCAATATTCAAAAATCGTATTTTATCAGGTTTTCCTCTTTTTTTAAATCCTTCAGCAATATTTGCAGGAATTGATATAATGGCTCTTCTTAATTGTGACGTTAATCCAAACATTTCTTTTCGTGGAAATGCTTCACTAAAATTATAAATTGATATAACTAACTGATGAGACTTTTGCCAGACAATCAAATCTTGAAAACTTTTTGCAGGTATATTTGCCATATTCTGTATTCTTTATTCTTTATTCTAAATAAAATTTATTTCCCATTCAATAAGCTGTAATAAACATTTTTAACATGATTGGCGGCATTATCCCATTTCAGGTTATCCACCTCTTCTTTTCCGTATTTGCGGAACATCACTGACAAGGCATCGTAATGCAGCAATCCATAAATGGCATCGGCCATAGCGTCAATGTCCCAGAAATCAATTTTAAGAGCGTATTTCAGCACTTCCGATACTCCGGACTGTTTTGAAATAACTACCGGCACATTTGAGCGCATGGCTTCCAGAGGCGATATGCCAAATGGCTCCGAAACCGAAGGCATTACATACACATCGCTCAGGGCAAACATTTTATCTACTTCTTCGCCCTGCAGAAAGCCCGTGAAATGGAAATAGGGCGAAATGCGCAACTGCGCCACCCTTCGTATCATTTTAAACATCATATCGCCCGAACCGGCCATCACAAAACGAACATTCTTATCTCTTTCAATAACTTTATTTGCAGCTTCAACAAAATAATCGGGGCCTTTCTGAAACGTGATACGCCCTAGAAATGTAACTACCTTTTCTTTTACATTTTTCGCAACTTCCATAGCTTCGCCGCTTTCGGTAGGTTCAACGGCATTATGAACCGTAAAAACCTTATCGGGATCGATGCCATAGCGGTTGATCACAATATCGCGGGTGTAGTTGCTCACGGTGATGACTGCATCGGCAGCTTCCATTCCTTTACGTTCTATATCGTATACATTTTGATTCACATTTTCGCCCGAACGGTCGAATTCTGTTGCATGCATATGCACTACCAAGGGCTTACCGCTTACTTTTTTGGCTGCAATACCTGCAGGATACGTTAGCCAGTCGTGGGCATGGATTACATCGAACTGCTGCGAATTAGCGATGGCCGATGCCACCAAAGCATAACGGGTAACTTCTTCCATCAGATTTTTGCCATATTTGCCCGAAAAGGTATACGATTTTGAAAAGACTATGGTCTCTGAATCCGTTTTATCATATTCTTTTTTAGATACAAAATTTTCGAACTCTTCTTCGCCCATATAGGGAACAAGGTTTGAGCCGATCTCTATATAGGTAAGCTGTTTCCAATATTCCTGATAAATGGAATTTGAAAAATCGATATTCACATCGCTGGCGTTGATGAGCCTCACAGCTTCCTGACTTTCGTCGCCATAGGCCTTTGGCACTACAAAAAGCACTTCTACCCCATGTTTCAAAAGTCCTTTGGTAAGCCCGAAACAGGCAGTACCTAGTCCTCCGGTTATATGTGGCGGAAATTCCCAACCAAACATCAGTACTTTCATACAGTAACTTTCATTTTATAATGAATTATTTTTATAATAATCTATCAGATAATCGATGCGCAGCAATTCGGCCACGCTCCATGCCTGCGAAGGAGCTCCGCCGGGTTTATGAGGCGGATCGCCGTCGTAAACTTCGGAAACGGAACCAATGCCGTGTTCGAACATCACCGGTTCGAAATTGTTATACAGGCGCTGCACATGAGCAATGCCGCCTTTGCCGTGTATCTTCAAATAACCTTCCACATAATGTCCGAGCAGCCAGGGCCACACTGTGCCCTGATGGTAGGCCGAATCGCGGGTCATCATATCGCCTTCATAAACACCTTTATATTCTGACGATTTGGGCGATAAGGTGCGGATGCCTCTCGGGGTGAGCAGTTCGCGTTCGGTTATGTCGAGTATGAGTTTTCGTATTTGCTCGCTTACCGGACTGTATGGCAAAGAAGCAGCAAACAGCTGGTTCGGCCTTACCGACCAATCTTTATAGTCTTCAAACACATAATCACACAAATAGCCTTTATCTTTGTTCCAAAAGGTTTCTTTAAACGCTGCCGGAATTGTGCATGATATTTCATTCCAATCGTTCAGGAATTCTTCGTCTCCGGCCAATTTAGCAACTTCTATGGAGAACATCACTGCATTATACCACAACGCATTTATTTCAACATCCAGCCCTATGCGGGGCGTTACGGCTTTATCAAAAACAACTGCATCCATCCAGGTAAGAGCTTTACCGGGTTCTCCGGCATAGATCAACCCGTTTTCCTGCATTTTGATATTGTATTGGCAACCATTACGGTAGCCGTATAATATCAGTTTCATCTTTTCGCCGTATTCATTCCATATCTGCGCTTGGGTTTGGGTATGAGCAGCATATTTTTGTAGAGCCCAAAAGAACCAAAGAGGAGCATCGACTGAATTATAGGCTGTGTTATCGCCGTTGCCCAAATTAGGAAACAAGGGTCCTTTCAATTCCGATATCATCGTGTCGATAACCGACTTACAGGTTTTATCGTCACCAAGAGTTAAGGTTAAACCCGGCAAGGAAATAAAGGTGTCGCGTCCCCAACGACCAAACCAGGGGAAACCGGCTATAACTTCTGTTTTATTGTTTTTATGCACAAAGAACTGTTGTGCCGAATTGACCAAGCAGTTCTTGTAGCTATCGCGGGGCAACCTCCGTTTAACTTCATTGGCATATATCGTTTCGAGCAACATCGGGTCGACTTCTTCCAAGCCGGCCGAGAAAATAATGCTTTCACCTTTTTCGATCGGTATTTCGAAAAAGCCCGGCACATACAAATCTTCCAGATAATCGTAGCCGCGCTCTTTCTCTTCTTTATATTCTATGTTGTAATACCAATGCGGAACATGGGTGTATTCAGTCTCTTTCGAGAATTGCATATAAACATTTGAATAGCCTTCGTACATTTTGCAGATAATACCGTTTGGGGCATCTTTATAACGGGTATCGTTGTCGATATTTGCTTTGGTGAGGCTGTGCATGTTGCGGAATGCCAGAAAAGGTTTAAACTTCAGTTTGGTGGGCGAATTGGCTTCTTCCAGAGTGTATTTTATCAACACCCTGTCGCTTTCGATAGAGAACAGCATTTCTTTGGCCAGAATAACGCCTCCGACTCTGTAACGGATCTTGGGTATGGGGTCGGTGATGATTTCGCGGACGTATTTATGGCCTTTGGGATTGAAAACACCCGGTTTATATTGATGTATCCCCAGATTGAATTCGGCTTCGTGCTGTATAATGGTTTCGTCGAGGGTAGATAACAACACGTGGTTGCCCTCGTCGACATGCGGCTGCGGGGCTATCAGCAAACCATGATATTTGCGGGTGTTGCAGCCAATAATGGTGGTGGTTGCAAAAGCTCCTGCCCTGTTCGATCTGATGAACTCTCTGCTTAATGAAAACTCAAGATTCACAAGCTGTTCTTTATCAAATTTAATATAACTCATTTTTAATAACTAAAACATTATTATTGCAATGTACGCATTTTTTTATTTCTACAAATATATAATTAATCAGAGACTTGTACGTTAATATGAGTAAATTTAATGTTATCTTAATTTAGAAGCAGTATTGATTTTTCGATAAATCGCTTTATTTCATTGCTTTAGGAGGTTTTTTGCGATTTTTGCATATTTGATGAGAACCTGTATATTTGCAAAACATTTTTAGTGCACCGCATGAGAATACGAACATATATTTTACTTTTTACAGCTCTTTTTATCAGCGTGTCGGTTTTCTTTTCGTGCAGAAAAGATAAGTCGTTCAATTCTGATCCGTCGGTTAAGCTCATTCTCTCGTCGGAAAGTATACTTTTCGATACTGTTTTCACCACGGTGGGTTCCACTACCAAAATGTTTTATGTAAAAAACCCTACCAGCGATAAGATCATGATATCGTCGGTGCGTTTGGCCGAAGGATCGTCATCCAATTTCAGCATGAACGTTGACGGCACAGCGGGCGTGAAAGTTGATAACGTCGAGATACTGCCCAACGACAGCATTTTTATTTTTGTAAAAGTAACGGTCGATCCGCAGAACAGCAATACGCCCATGGTGATTAAAGACTCGATATTGTTCGACCTGAACGGCAATGAACAAAATGTGAAACTTACCGCCTGGGGACAGGATGCGCATTATATTGTTGCCGACAAAGTGTTTCAGGGAAGTTTGAAATATAAGATCGTTGCGGCCGAAAACCAAAATGTGACATGGCCGAATGATAAGCCCTATCTGGTATACGGATACGCGGTTATTGATTCAACCGGGCAACTGAACATCGATCCGGGCTGCCGCATACATTTCTATACCAATTCGGGTATGTGGGTGTATAAGGGCGGTTCGCTGAAGGTGAACGGCAGCATGGCCGAACCCGTGACATTTCAGGGAAGCAGGCTCGAATCGGCCTACAGCGATGTTCCCGGACAATGGGACAGGATTTTGATAGACGAAGGTTCGCTCGACAACGTGTTCAACTACGCGGTGATCAAGAACGGCTTTATCGGTATACAGGCAGAAACCGAAGCTGCTGCCATGGGCAACCGCCTTATCATTAATAATACCATTATCAAAAACATGACAGGCATTGGCCTGCTCAGCCGTTTTTATAAGATCATAGCAGCCAACAGCGTGTTTGCCAACTGCGGCGGCTATGCCGTGGGCATTACCACAGGCGGCACCTACGATTTCAGGCACTGCACGCTGGGCAATTACTGGAGTTACTCTACGCGCCAAACTCCGGCGCTGGTGGTTACCAACTATTATAAGGATATGGTCAACGATGTTATCTATAGCGGCAATCTCGATTCGTGCTATTTTGGCAATTGTATCATTTACGGTAGCAATGCCGAAGAATTATCGCTCGACAGCACCGTGGATGCTACCTATAACTACAAATTCGACCACTGCCTTATAAAAAGCGATGCAGGGCATTATTCGGTGAATTTTGTTAGTTGCAACTATGGTTCCGATCCGAATTTCAAAAACACTTCGATGAACGATTACAGGCTTATGCCGGGCTCGGGAGCTATTGATGTTGGCGATATCAACATTCTTTATGGCTCCTCATTGTATCTGAATCTGATTAATGACATTTTGGGCAATAACCGCACGGTTAACCCTCCGCCCGATCTGGGAGCTTATGATTACAGACCCTGACCTACTTAATACATTTGCTTTATTGAATAAAAGTGTATTTTTGTTCAACAAGAGCAAAAGATGAGTTTTTACAACTTCGTTTCAAAAAATACCTACGGGCGCATTGTTGCAGGCGGTTTGTATTTTATTGTAACAGTTCTCATTTTATCGTGGGTTGCTTTTTACAACAAGTTTCCTTTGTTATACTCCGATTCCGGAACCTATCTCAGTGCCTCAACAAGTTTGTTTCCGCCTGTCGACAGAGTGATAGGCTATAGCTTTTTCATCCGTTGGGTTACCTGGCAAGCCACAACATGGACCATAGTGCTGTTTCAAAATCTTATCATCAGCTTTATCATCTTCATGTTTCTGAAACTCTTTTTCAAGAGCAAGCAACTTTTCGTATTTCATTTTATTTCTATTGTTGTTTTAGCGCTGTCGTCGACCCTATGCTGGTTCTCGTGCCAGATCATGCCCGATATTTTCACCCCTGCATTGGTTCTGACCCTTATTGTGTTTTTGGTTTCGGAGCACATCCATAAAGTTACTTTTTTAGTGTACCTGTTTCTTTTGTTTGTTTTTATCATATCACATTTAAGCAATGTTATTTTAATTTTCTTCCTTTTGGGAAGCATCATCATTTTTTGCCTTATCAAAAGAAAGCCGAAAGAAATATACGCCAGGATTAAGCGCCGGTCATACATGTTGCTGCTGCTGGGAGTTTTCTCCGTACTTTTCATCATGACGTATAATTACACTCATACGCGGGGTTTCAGAACATCTACCTCAACCAATATCTTTCTGGTAGCAAAATTCGATAATACTGGCTTGTTAAAGATGTATCTGGACGATAATTGCCATACCAATACGGAATGTGTGCTGTGCAAGTATAAAGACAGCCTTCCGACCAGCTCCGACGCTTTTTTGTGGGGTAGCCGTAGCCCGTTATACAGTTATAAAGAGCCCAATAATATTGACAGCTCGTGGAGCAAAGCTGATGCGCTTTATGCGCCCATTGTGAGCGATATTCTCCACACTCCCAAGTATTATCCCAAATTGATAAAAGATGCTATTTACGGAACCCTTATTGAGCTGGTGAGCCTCAGGATGAAAACATGGGAGGTTGCTTTCCGTAAAAACTCTGCTCCTTATTATGCCTACAGGGATAAATTCAGCAACGAACTGGAGAGTTTTACCAACAGTCTGCAAAATAATAACAAACTGCACTTTGAGGTGTGGGAAATGGTCAACAGAATTGCTGTGATTATTTCATTGATCGTGATAGTTTGCGGGATGCTGTATGTAAAACCGGATTTTGTGCTTTACGTTTCAACAGCAATAATAATGATGGGTATACTCTTTAATGCTTTTATCACGTCAACACTGGCAGTGATTGACGACCGTTATCAATCGCGCATTGTTTGGCTGATACCCATGCTCGGAATAGTTTATTGCATTAAAATTGTTGAGAAGTTCGTTGCCATAAGGCAAAAAACCAAATAAACCCTATTACTTCAGCACTTCCAGCATCTTCGCTCCTATTTCGGCGGGCGAATCAACCACATATACCCCTGCTTCGCGCAAGATGGCTTTTTTTGCTTCGGCCGTGTCGGCCTTGCCGCCAACTATAGCTCCGGCATGACCCATGGTGCGACCTTTGGGCGCTGTGGCTCCGGCAATAAAACTCACCACGGGTTTGGTGGCGTGTAGTTTTATCCATTCGGCTGCATCGGCTTCCATGTTGCCGCCTATTTCGCCTATCATTACGATGCCTTTGGTGGCTGGGTCGTCCATAAAGAGCTTTACGGCGTCGAGCGTGGTGGTGCCTATAATGGGGTCGCCGCCTATGCCGATACCTGTCGACTGGCCCAAGCCGCATTTGGTGAGCTGGTCGACAGCTTCGTAGGTTAAGGTTCCCGAACGCGAAACAATGCCAATGGAGCCGGGTTTGTGGATAAAGCCGGGCATGATGCCTACTTTGGCTTCGCCGGGTGTGATGATGCCGGGGCAGTTGGGCCCTATCAGCCTGCAGGTTTTATCCGACAGGTAGTGTTTCACTTTTACCATATCCTGAACGGGTATGCCTTCGGTGATGCAGATAATTACTTTTATGCCTGCATCGGCAGCTTCCATAATGGCGTCGGCAGCAAAAACGGGGGGCACAAATATGATGGATACGTTTGCCCCTGCTTTTATAACCGCTTCGGCAACGGTGTTGAAAACCGGCAGGCCTATATGCATCTGGCCGCCTTTGCCGGGCGTTACGCCGCCCACCACGCAGGTTCCGTATTCTACCATTTGAGAGGCATGAAAGGTGCCTTCGCTTCCGGTGAAGCCCTGCACTACTATCTTTGAGTTTTTGTCGACTAATATGCTCATGGTTTTGCTATATGCGTTCAAAAATAGTAAATTTCTGAAAACTGTGGGGATTTTTTTTGTTATTGGTGATTAGCGATTGGCGATTAGCGATTGGATTGCCATGTTAGGGGTTTAGCTATTTAGCTGTTTAGACGTTTAGGGGTTTAGGTGAGGCAGGCGAACGGACACGGTATACTTTTGGTTCTTATTTTAGCTTAAACCTCATTTCATTCAATTTCCTGTGAAGACCATCTTTTCCCCGCGCCATTATATTATAAAACTTTACATCATCATTTGAAGAACAGTATCCCATTATGAATTCAATTAAAAGAGGAGTAAATCTACCCCCAATAATATCAGATTTAAACATAACTGAATCTTTCCTGGAAATTTCAACCGAATAAGATGTTATCATAAAAGAGGTTTCAAAACCATCTATCTTTGGAAGAATACCATCTGCATCGCATAAAAGTTCTTTATCTATCATGCCTCCTTTTAAACCATAATTTAAACCATAGAGATAAGGTATTGGGTCTGGTACTATTTTTAATCGAAAATATAAAGAATCTATCCAATATACTACGTCGTTTTTCAATATTCCAACATACACTTTATCAATGTGGGATGCACTGTCAAAACCCCAAATATTATAATGGCATCCTTTACCTGAAATTTCACCAACACTTGTCTTAACAACTATGTCTTTACACGAACAATTTTCAAGAACGACGGTTATCGGATTAAAACATCCTTTATAAAAAACATTCATTTGATCCGGCATTACTGCGGCTGTTTGACTATACAGTTGTATTGTCAGGATGGTCAGAAGTGATGTCTGAAAGATCTTTATCAGTGTATTTCTTTTGGTCATTTTAGTTTTTTCTCCCTCCAAAATTACAAATTAAATCCTACTCAAAAAGTATTTCCCGCAGATTTCGCAGATCTACGCAGATAAATAATGTTCGATTCTGAATTTTTCTGCCACAAAGGCACGAAGACACTAAGAACCACAAAGAATAATAAAAAAGGGCGTATCCCCCACGCCCTCACGTACCAGATACCAGATACCAGATATCACAGACCATTTACCTATTTTGGTTTTAATACCAAAGTTTAGAAATAGATCAGTTTTTTGTCGCCCTTCAGTATTACGAATTCTTTCTTTTTGGTGTTGTAAATGGCTACCCTTTCGTTCTTTTTGTTATAGATGGCCACGAAAGCATCGGCAATTTTATGCACGTTCCACATCTCCATCTGGGCTGTTTCGGCTTCTTTGATGGTGCTGAATTTTTGGTTGAGCATAAATTTGCGGAGTATTTTCTTTTTGCCTGTCCTGACGCTTTCCATATATATTGCCTGCGATTTTAGCGAGGGGTATGCATTTTTAAAATCGGCAATGTTTTTTTTATAAAAAGCACCGATTTGTACCCGTGCGTAAAAATCTTTAAAACCTGCGCTGTCGAGTTTTTGTTTCATAACCGCATAGCGGTTGGTGTCGACCTTGGCAAAGGTATCGGCCAATACAGGTTTTTCTTCAACAAATTTGACCAGATATATATCTTCGCCTCCATATCCTTCGGGACGTTCGGATGCGTAATAGGCCGATTTTTCGTCGGGACTTATCTGGAAATAGATATCATTGCCGGGGGTATTTATGGGGTAGCCCATGTTTTCGGCCTGACACCAGTTGCCATCAACGTTCACCGACTTGAATACATCAAATTCGCCCATGTTCTTATGGCCTTTAGAACTAAAATAGAGGGTTTTTCCATCGGCGCTGATGCAAACACCGTCTTCGTCAAAGGGTGTGTTGATAGCCGTTCCTATGTTTTTGGGTGTTCCCCACTTTCCTTTGTTATCCAGTTGGCTCACATAAATATCGCTTCCGCCATTGCCTCCGGGCCTGTCGCTGGCGAAATACATGGTTTGTCCGTCGGCAGTTATGGAGGCCGACGATTCCTGATATTTGGTGTTTATTTTGGGTCCAAGGCTCACAAAGGGCGAGTATTTTTTGCCATCGTACTGAGTTTCGTACAAATCGCCGCCTTTTTCACCTTTGTATACAACTAATGCATTCTTTTTTTGCTCCATCGCTACTATCGAACAAAACAAATTCTTGTTGAAAGGGCTTTTGGCCAATACCGGCTTCGACCAATGCCCGTCGGTTTTTCCCGAAGTATAGATAAATTCATCGACCTGAGGTTTGGTGGGGTCCTTGGCCACCGTGTCATCGCCCTGCAGGGTTAAAAACATTTTGGTCCCGTCGTCGCTCACAAGGGGTGTATATTCCGAGTATTCGCTGTTTATTTCGTTTCCCAAATTAGTTATTACGATATTTTTGCGGGGTGTATTCACGAATTCTTTTGCAATAGTACATTCCGTTATCTTTTTGTCGATATCAGCGCTTTCGGCTGCCAATGCTTTTTTCGACAGCGTTTTCTTATAATCATTATATTCGTTTATTGCTTTGTCGAATTCAAGATTATACTGATAGGCAATGGCCAGATAATATTTTATTTCGCCTGTTTTATCGGTCAGCAAGCTTTGCGATTTTTCGAAATACGGAAGCGACCGGCTTTTCATACCCGTGAAATAATAGCACATGCCTATCTGGTAGTTGAGCTCGGCATTGTTGGTGTTAAAACTATAAGCTTTCAAAAAAAACTCGTTGGCTTTTCTGAACAATTCGTTGCTATAGCAATTTTGTCCCTGCTTCAGGTTTTCTTTAGCTTGCTCAAGTTCGGCCTTTTTGCCCGGAAAATTGCTTGCTTTGAATTCTATGTTTTGAGCATAAAGAGAACGGAAGCCTATTATTAATAAGCAGAATAAGAATAATGCTCTTTTCATAACAGAAGATATTTATATAATTAAATATAAAAGTAGGCAAAAGGAAGTGCAGGCTTTATAGTATTGGCTAAAAGTTTTTAACACAGCATTGTTGGTATCGCAATAGCTGATGACTCCCGGAAATAAAAAAGGGCGTATTCTACGCCCCTCCTTTTTACTATATACTTTTATTTAATACTAAATTCATCTGTCCAGATTATACCCGTATTTTTCTTTTTTTTATCAATTAAAGCCGCCTTAATATCACCCTGATATTGCATCCATTCATCCCAATTCATATACACCAACCCAATTTTGCATTTATTATTCTTTAAACATTCTGCATCATCAACCCTCATAAAAAGACTATCGATCCTTATTGTCTCTCCGGGTTTGATCTTCATATATAACCCCGGATTAAAGGGGCAATCCCAACATGTTTTTAATTCAAATCCGATATTATTTGTAATAAAAAAATCTTCTCAAGTACATGAATTTAGATGAAATTCTGCAATGTTCAAACAATAGTTATCCTGATCTACCTCGCATTTATTTGTAAGTGCTATCGACACGTAATAATACGAAAAATTCAACCCTGGTCCTGGATTACGTTTTCCCTTCAATTGAATATCTGCAATCTTCGCTGTAACACAGGTATCTTTTGCTTCTTCCGAAAAACAATGTTTTTTTGTTAAAAAATAGGGCCTGGTTTTAGCTATTTCCTGCAGTGGATATACCTTATAAGGCGGCGAAGAACCAGTGACCATAAGTTTTTCAAAATAGAAATCCTCGTTGTTCAGCACTAACGACCTTGTGTCGCTGCTAAACAGGTCATGAAAAATTATCTGAGTTTTAGTTCCTTTATTGCTTATTACATAGTACGGAATTTTTGTATCCGGGTAGTAATAAACCACCGAATCTTTCAGCGGCACTATCAACGTATCGGGATAGCTGCTTTCCATATAACCCAGGCTAATATATTTACTGGGGATCATCAGCGAATCGTTTTCTTTATGCCGGAACAATGAATCATCGTATATGATCCAAGGTAAGTTATAGTGAAAATTTTGATATAAAGTAAGATACTTATCGGATTCACAGAATTGGGAGAATGCCCGTACGCTGATAAAAACTAAAATGGAAATAAAAACGAGTCGCTTCATAATAAAATACTGTATCAACTTGCTTGGGTCAGGCAAATTCCTTTCCCCCCAAAATTACAAATTAAATGCAAAAGAATAATAAAAAAAGGGCGCATCCCTGCGCCCCTTCTTTTTTACCTTATACCAGATATCCTGTACCAGATATCCTATACCAGTTACCATTTACCTACATAATAAGCGCGTTCCATATCGGGCTGCGGGGACCGTAGGAAGCTTGTTTGCCGTCGTAGAGGTAGCAGGCATAATACCAGGCTTTTTTGCCTTCGTCAACTTCGGTGAAATCGTGTTTCAGTAAACCGCGTTTTGCAAAACCTATTGAAGCAAATATGGTTGGATCGGGAGCTACCGTTACCGAAGCTTCGGCGATGTGCATAAATATCTGAATAAACTTAACTCCGGCCGGCCTTGCCCTGCTTGTTTGGCCTTTGATGTCAACCTGCAGAATATGCACAAGATAGTCGGCCGACCGGACGTGCCCTGCCAAATCATTTCCGAACTTTGTCCTTACAGCCGTAGGCGATGCCTCAACCAAACTATCGCGCAGCACTATGCCCATATCCACCTTTTCGTCGTGGGTTACTTTTGGGTTATTGCGTATATAGCGCGATATAAACATACGGATGCTGGTGTCGTTTATATCTCTTTTTATGCCGCTTTCGTAAGATGTGCGTGCATCTCTCAATTCAGTGCTGTCTTTAACGGTATAGATTCCCGTGCTCACAACGGCCCATGCAGCCTCGTAGCGTTTTTTCTTGTTGCCGGGGTCGGATGTGAGCGTTGACCATTCATCGGTGGCATCGGTCGACAAACCCCAGCCTGTTATATACAAATTTACTTTGGTTACAAAATTTTCTTGCCAGGGATGAAAATCGGCATTTTTACGTGGAATGAAATCTTTTTTTGACATAGCTTTATGGTTTTTAGTGAAAATAATAAATATTTTAAATTATTGATTTATATTACTTTAAAAATGTTATTTGCATTTGAATTTTAAATAACGGGTATGAACTGCATTTTTGCGAAGGTCAATCTTCTATCAGCGAAAGTCGATCTTCGGATACCGAAGGTCAATCTTCTATCAGCGAAAGTCGATCTTCGGACATCGAAGGTCAATCTTCTATACGCGGGGGTCGATCTTCGGATGCCGAAGGTCAATCTTCTATACGCGGGGGTCGATCTTCGGATGCCGAAGGTCAATCTTCTATACGCGGGGGTCGATCTTCGGACACCCAAAATGCATCCTCTGCCCATCATCATCTATTTAAATTCTTTCAAAGAACAATTTCTGTTTCGCAACTTGTAAATACAAAAGTATAATGAAACATTGCCACGATGCTTGGCAAAGATGGGGTGAAAATTACGGTTTTTTGTGGCAATTCTTCTACAGTCTTTTTGTATCAAGCTCTGTAGCGAATTTTATTAATTCGTCGGTGGCATTTAATTTAAGTCTATTCTTAATGCTGCTTCGGATGCCATACACATCGCTGCGGCTTATTGCTAAACGCTCGGCGATTACGGCCACACTGAGCCCCTCGGCTATTAAACCAAATATCTTTCTTTGCCGCACTGTTAAACCTGCAAGCAATAATTTGGTTTTCAATTGTTTTACTTCGGCTTTGAGCTGTGCAATTTCGGTTTCGGTACACATTTCTTTATACAGATACGAGCCCTCGCACACCTGTGTATCGGCCACGCAGCCGGGCTTGTGTTCCATAATAACGTAGCGCGCCTTTTCGTAATAATAGTGCTCATCCGATTGGTATTGCCTGAACAGTTTGGTGAACCCCGGGTTTAGCATCAGTTCGCGCAACTCGTCGGCCGAGCCCACGCTTATCATCACTTTACCCTCCGACTCGGTGAAATTGAGTTGGGTGTTGCCGCAGCGTTTCAGAAAGGTTTCGGTGATGTGTATGCCGTGCAACACTATTGTGATGGCAGTTTTGTTGCTTAGCGCCCGCTCACTGCCGTCGTCGCACACTTCGCTCACATACATCAGCGGGGGTGCAGCGCGCAACAGCTTTTCAATATCACTTGGCGGATAACGGAATTCGAGCGATTCGACGGCCGGGGGGCCTTTTTTCTTTTTCTGTCCCATAATGAATGAGATTTTGTGAAACAAAAGAAACCATCGTGTACTTTATATATAACGTTATTTGTGGAAAAAGATTGGTTTTTGGGTAAGAAATTAGAAGCCAGAATTCAGGAGGCAGAATTCAGAATGGGGAGCGGGATATAAGGCAAATTAAAGACTAATGACTCGTGGCTATCGGTTTGCTAAGATTAAAAATATTATTTGATAATTTGTATTAAAATAAAATATATCTTTGAGTGATAAAAAAAAGGATAACATCACAGCTATTATTTAGGTATAAATAACACCAGTGGTACAGCACAAACCTTTGGTTTAATTATAAAAATGAGAAGTTGTAATTTACACTAGACTCTAAAAACTAACTAAAATGAGAAAAATAGCAATTATTTCTTTGATATTCTTACTTTTCGCAGGATGTAAAAAGGATAAGTATGGAAACCTAGTGCATAAAATTAAATACACTTCTGCAAAAGAATCTAAAGCTAAAAACAAAGGAAAAGGTATTGCAGAGCTCTATTATACTCAATTTGGAGATTATATTACAAGCATAACACCAGGTAGTTTTATTGGTAATTTTGACATGGTACGCATATACGGAACTACCACTTCTTCCGACAACCATCCTGTATTCATGACATTAATCCAACCCAACTCTACCGATGGAAATATTCGTTATGCTGATTTTTCAAACAATGCTGAAATTACCGTGACCCCTACTTTATGTGGTCCATTCGTAAATTGCAATGATGATGGAACGGGTGGGTGTTTTAAGGATGATGCTACTTTTAAATTACTACAGGTTTGTTTGCATAATATTAGTCAGGTAATAAATTTGCCAGTTCAATATAACGGCGTTAATTTATCTCAGTTTAATGGTCAATATGGACAGGGCCTATACTCCAGCGATTCGGTAAAGATCGGGAATATTCTAACGGTTGATATGTACCCTCTAATTGGAAAAATTAGCGACACTTCACAATTTTATGGCCACCCTTTGACTTTTTATTTTGGAATGACTGATAATACCACTCTTTATTATTCTGGACCTTCAATGCAGTTTCCGACCTCACTAAACGAAACTCCAAATCTGGATATGCCATACCCTTTTGTGTGGAGCAATAAATTTACTGAATGGACGCTAAAGAGCCCTGCAAATAAAGAAACCATAACAATTACTTCGACAATAGGTTTCGACAATGAGAACCTGATCCAGATTTATGCGGGAGCAGATAACGTGCCCTACACTAGCGATGATATAATAGTATATGCTCCGAATTTTTGGGATAGAATTTATATTAATGTAACAACAGAGTGATATAAAAAAACAAAACCCTGACTTTATATTGCTCTATAGCTCCCATTTTGCCATAACTTCCGTATTCTGAGTTCTGACTTCTGACTTCCGTCTTCCGTCTTCGTGCATTCACCTCAAAAACTTTCCCTATATTTGTGTTGTAAAACTAAAAACCTGCAAACATGAATAACAGAAAAATATTCAGCCTTACGCTTGTGATGCTATGCTTATTAATGCCCGTCAGCATGTTGTCGTGCAAATGGTTCAAAAGCGGTGGCGGCGACAAAAAGATGAGCATCGCGGCCGTAATATCGATGCCCGACATAGTGCGCAGCCTATCGGCCCGTCCCTCCGACTCCACCCTCAACAAAGCCCTCGATATGGCACAGCTCATGCAGAAAAACGACTCTGCAGATTTCATGAAACTGTTCGAAAAAGCCTGGAACAAAACCGCAAACAACATACGCATGGTAACGCTGTTCGCCCGGGCCGGCAACACGAATATAGCGCTCAATGCATCCGATCAGGAAGTGATACAGCAACTGAACAAAGCCGTCGACGTTATTATCGATCGCAGCATTTTTGTAACCCAAACCCGCCTCGAGAGTCTGGGCTGCAAAGTGGTTGGCATTCACAAAGCCAAACAACGCGCACATATCAACATCGAACTCGAAGAGGTTGCCAACCCGCGTCAGGTGCTCAACCTTATACAATACGCGGGCAACCTGCAGTTTTGGGAAACCTACGAATATCATGACATCTACAGCCTGATGGTTGAAGCCGACGCTAAGGCAAAAGCCCTTTTGGAACTGGCCGACAGCAACGCGCCCAAAGATCCCGGAAAAGCCGCGAAAACCAACATGAGAGATGTTTTGCCCAACAACAGCCGACCCAACACCACCGAAGTAACTGCAGCCGAAAATCCGCTGTTTGCCTTGTTGGTTCCGACTCTGGTTCAGGACGAAAAAGGGAACTACTATCCCCAGCGCGGTCCTTGCGTGGGCTATTGTCACATTGCCGACACTGCCAAACTAAACCATCTGCTGCGCCTTCCGCAAATTGCGCGTGTGTTTCCAACCGAACTGCATTTTGCCTGGGGCAAACAGCCCGCCGAAAAAGACAAAAACACCCTGGCTTTGATAGCGCTGAAAGCCGATCGCAATGGCAAACCCGCCATGGATGTTGCCGGTATGATAACCGATGCCCGTCAGGAATATAACAGCAGCAAACAAATTGAGGTTAGCATAGCAATGAACTCTGAAGGAGCCGGCATCTGGAAAGATCTTACAGCCAATAACATCGGCAAATCGTTAGCCATAGTGCTCGATGCTTATGTATACTCCTATCCCACGGTTCAGGCAGAAATACCCAACGGCCGCTCCAGCATTACGGGCAATTTCACCGAAACCGAAGCCAAAGACCTTGCCTCTATACTGAAAGCAGGCAAACTCCCTGCCCGCATCATCGTTGTGGATGCCGTCACCCACGACAAAGACGGAAACATTATCCCGAACGGGAAATAGGTAATAGGTAACAAGTAATAGGTAATAGGTAACTAACTTTAGGCACCTGCCCGTCCGGTCAGGCGGGCTTTAAGTACTTTAGTTCACTTTAGGCACTTTTTTTATTAACTTTGTCCTTTCAAATTTTTAACAATTAAACCCCATACCGTATGAAAAGAACAGTATTCCTATCCGTTATCATCATTACAATGCTTTCACTGCAATCGTTTGCACAAAAATCGGGCACCGAATTCAAACTCAGCCTGCGCGATGGCAGCATCGTGAATGGTACCGCCGACATCAGCAGCGTGAACCTCACCACCCCCTGGGGCAAACTCGATATCCCCGCCAAAAACCTGAGCCAGATAATTTTCGGCATAACCCCCGACAACGGCTCGAAAGAAAAAATCAAAGCCCTGGTTACCGACCTCAACAACCTGACCGTCGACATACGCAAAAAAGCATACGAAACTCTCATTTCGTTGCCCATCAATTGCATACCCGTGTTGGAAGACATTATCAACTCAAGCGATTATGTGGCTTCGGTGAACGACGACTACAATGCCGAACTGGCGCTGGGCGAACTGAAATCAACCAACAACTACGAAGATAACACCGAAACCGACGATATAGTGATCACCGACAATGCCTATCGTTTTGGCGGCACCTGCACCATAAAAAGCATATCGCTCAAAACAGCCTATGGCAGCCTCACCGTCGACCGCGACAAAATAAAGAGCATCGACGTGTTCTACAAAAGCAACGATGTGTCGGAATCGTCGTACACGCTGCTTGCCAACAAATACATTAGCGGCAACACCACGGGCGGCTGGCTCAAGACCAATATTTACGTAAAAGCAGGCCAAAAGATAAGCATAACTGCTTCGGGCGAAATAACCCTGGCAAGCCTTTCGGGCTACAAATACAAACCCGACGGAAAATATGCCACCGGATCAGGAACCACTACCGACTACGAAAGCGATTACACCTCGGCTGCCACAACCACCACCTATCCCACTTATGGCAACGTGGTGTTTAAAATTGGCGACGCAGGCTCCATGCTCAGGGCAGGCGCTTCGTTCAAAGGCACTGTTAGTACCAGCGGTTTCTTATACCTATCGATCTACGAAACGGTTTATAACGTGGCCAACACCGGCAGCTATCAGGTGAAAGTAAAACTGAACTAAACGCAATAATCCTTTTGATAAATTGAACAGCCCTGCAAAAAGCTGTTTTTATTTTGCCTGTATAAGCTCTATGTCATAAACAATAGGCGTGTAGGGCGGAATAATGCCGGCATATTTATCGCCGTAGGCGAGTTTCGAAGGAATAATGAGCGTGGCTTTAGCTCCAGGGCTCATGTGAGTAATGCCGATATCGAGGCCGGGTATCACCTCGCCTTTGCCCAGTTGGAAGGTGAGAGGGTTGTTTTTTGCCGAAGCATCAAAAACAGTTCCGTCCATTAGTTTTCCGCTATAATTGATGCTGACAGTACTCCCAACAGCAGCTTTGGCGCCTTTGCCGCTTTGCGTTTCCAGATAATACAAACCGTATTCATCGGGCTCAACATTCCAGCTTTGTGCAGCAAGGTAAGCCTCGATGGTGGTCTTTTCTTTATCCTCCATCATTTTCACGTACACTTCTTTTTTGATCACTTTCAACAGTTCCACATCGAACACCACTGGGGTGCATGGCGGAACAAAATCCTGTATGCCGTTGTCGCCATATGCCAGATCGGAAGGCACCACAACTTTCACCTTCCCCCCGACTCTCATGGTCATCAGAGCTTGTTCAATGCCCGGTATCTCGAATTGTTTGCCCAGTTCGAAATAAACAGGGCCTGCTTCACCGTCTGTTGTAGAAACCAATTTGCTGCCGTCGAACTGGCTTGCCGAATAGTTTATTTCCACCACATTGCCTGCCATGGTATTGGCTCCGCCTCCGGTGCGAACGGGGATGATATACAAACCGTTTTCGGTAGGTTTCACACGAATGTGGTTGGCTTCAACATACGCAAGGATGTCCTGCTGTTCAACGTCTTTCAGTTTTTGCAATGCCAGAGCATCTTTTTGTTTCTGCAGTTCCGTTTCGCGGTCGAAGTCGGCTTTTGATTGTATGCCGATCATTTTCACATCGAAATAAAGCATAGCCGATTCGGGCAGGTTGGGTATGGTTCCAAAACGTTTCAGCGAATCGGAGTTGATGATGAAGGTAGCGCTGTCGCCCACAGCCATCATGGCAAGCCCTTCAAAAACATCGCCTTTGAATGATGGTTCCTGCAGCGGGAACTTGAATGGCGCATCAAGCGTGCGACTGTCGAAAATAACCGAATCGTGGATGCGGTATATCATGTGAACCGTCAATATATCGTCTTTCGAAGCTTTTTTGCCTTCTGTGTCCTGCAGATAGAATTTATAGTACAGGCCCGACTCGCTTTGTTTAAAACCCGGGAATTTCGAATGTTTGCACGAAACAACTGTTGCTATGATCAGGAACGCTAAAACTACGAATGGGATACTTTTATAAGATTTCATTACTTCTTTATTTCCATCAGTTCAACATCGTATATCAGCGTGGCGCGTTTGGGTATCTTGTTTTCGTCGCCAAGCAAACCGTAGGCCAGATGCGACGGAATGATCAGCTTGGCCTTGTCGCCCACGCGCATCAGCATAATGCCTTCTTCCAGTCCGTTTTCCACTTCGGCTTTGCCCAGTTCAAACAATTTCATCCCGTCGTTTTTCGAATTGTAGCATTCCACCCCATTAATCAGGCTTGCAGCAAAGCGTATCACCACCTTTTCGTTGCCTTTGGGCCTCTCTCCTTTTCCGTTGAAATATATCTGATAGCGCAAGCCTGTGCCGGTTTGCTTCATTTTCCATTCGTGCCGTTCGATGTAGTTCTGTATATCTTGATCCTCTTTTTCTACAAGGGTTTTATTCACCTTCACAAAAGGTTCTTTATATTTATCGGGGTTGTCGTTTGGGTTTGTTTTTTTGTCATTGCCGCACGACACCAGAAATACGACCTTCACGAGCAAGCAGAGAAATAAGAGTTTTTTCATAAAAAAAAGCCTAGGCGAGATATTCTTTATATAAAGGTAATATTTTCAAAAATTCAGCTATAGCTTCGTCGAGCGATTTATAGATATTGGCTCCCGAAGCATTCTTATGCCCTCCACCGTCAAAATGCTTGCGGGCTATCACTCCTACGTTCAGGTTGCCATACGAGCGCAGCGAGAGTTTAATATGGCCTGTACGCTCTGAAAACAGTGCAGCCAGCTTCACGCCTTTTATGGTGAGCCCGTAGTTCACAATTCCTTCGCTGTCGCCGTTCGAAAAATCAAAGCGTTTCATTTCCTCTTTTGTAATGGAGATATAGGCTGTAGCAAGTTCCGGAACTATAGTAAGCTTTTGGCTCAGGCAATAGCCCAGCAGGCGCAAACGGCTTTCAGAAAATGTATTGTAAACCCGGTGATGGATCTCCTCCCCGTTGATATTTTGAGCAAATAACTTCGAAGTAACAGCATAGGTATTTGGGTAATCGCAATTATAACTGAACGAGCCTGTATCGGTAATAATACCAACATAAATAGCCGTAGCGATATCAACATCAACCTTCGATTCGTCGCCCATGCCCGAAATAAAATCAAAGATCAGTTCCGATGTGGATGATGTATTGGTCTGCGAATGTGTTAGTGTTGCAAAGTCGGTTGGTGCCTGATGATGATCGATCAGTACTATCTTAGCTTTTGCCTTGATCAAAGAGTCTGTAAGCGATTCAATGCGGTCGGGCATATTAAAATCAAGGCAAAATATCAGGTCGGCTTCAGCGATCAGCTTCTCACAAAGTGCTCTTTCCTTAGTTGCAATTTTAATGGAATCAGCCCCTTTCATCCATTTATAAAAATCCGGAAAATCGCTCGAAACCACTATTTCAGGCTTATGATCACATTTCTTAAGATAATGCCACAATGCCAGTGAAGCCCCAATTGCATCACCGTCGGGATTATGATGAGTGATGATAACTATTGATTTGGCAGAAGCCAATAGTCCTTTAACCTGAGAGATAAAAGCAGTTTCCAAATATTTTTTTTACAAATTTATCAAAAATTGTTTTTCGTACTTCATTTTATTTATTTTTACACTTCGTATAAATAATAGAATTATGGCAGGAAACATCACATTAACAATGGTAAAGCCCGTGGCATACAGCAAAAATACATCGGGAAAAATATTAGCACGTATCACCGAAGCTGGTTTCTGGCTTGTGGCAGCACGCACAATGCAACTGAGTTTAGTTCAGGCAAAGAAATTTTATGCAGTACACAAGGACAGGCCTTTTTTTAACGATCTGGTTGAATTCATGTCATCGGGACCAATATTGGTTGCAATGCTTGAAAAAGAAAACGCAGTTGAAGACTATCGCCTTCTTATCGGAAAGACCAACCCTGCTGAAGCTGCCGACGGCACAATACGTCATGACTTTGGTACAAATTTGCAGGCAAATGCAGTTCACGGTTCCGACAGCGACGAAAATGCCATTATCGAATGTGATTTCTTTTTCTCGAAAAGCGAAAGATTTTACAGACCGGGATGATACTCCTTGAAAGTATTATTTTTATAAAGAACCACGATCTTTTCAATCTCGGAGGAATTTGATGCAGGTATATTTTGCTGTTTTTCATCAGCAATTTGTTTATTTTCAACTTTCTCCACGGGTTCTATAGATACCTGAACCTCTTTTTCCGGCTCTTTTTTGTCTTCTATAAGAACCTTCACTTCATTTATTCCTTCTATAATAGGATTGCTTTCTATTTTCACCTCTGGAATAATTTTATCTTCTTTAATTTGCTCAGCAGTTTCAAACAGATCAATCTGAGAAGTTTTTAACATAGGTCCGTTACCTTGCATCAGCCATTCAGGATTAATATCCTTGAATTGTTGTAGCATTTTAAGTATAAGGTCTAAACTAGGTAAATTTCTACCAGACATAATATGCGACATGCTCGATCGCTGAATCCCTATTTCATCTGCAAATTTTGACGGACTCAGATTTTTAATTTTTAGAACTAAAAGTATTCGGTCAACCATAATTACAAAGTTAAATAATAAGTTACAAAGATAATCTTTTTTGAATTCACAACAGTTATTTTGTTAATATTACCTTTGTAAACTTTTTAAAATGACGATTTATTTAAACTATTACCTGACGTCAGATCATTACAAACCTTTTTATCAATGAATTAAACAATTTAACTATCTGGCAATAATATTAGTCATAAAGTAGCTAATATTATTAATGTAATACTTCATAAGATTATTCTTAATTACTGATTTAAAGTTGTATAAACAAATAATAATATTCATTAATGTACAAAATACAATTATTACAATCATAACATCACTAAGTTTACATAAATAACTTTACCAATAAAGATTACATTTGTAACCTTAATTGTAAAATACTAAATATCAGTATTACTTTTATATTAGTATACATTTGTAATTTTTCATTTACCTGAATTAATTTTGTAATTTTATACCTAACCAAATACATAAAGTGATTTATGGGATCAATTATTAATAGCATTATGAAGCTGATTTCATTTATAAGGTCTCTCTCCAATTTAAAGTTTGACCTTCTCCCCTTTTAATTAGTGAGATTGAATAATATTACTTTTTCCAAAAGGCTTTATTAAATAAACTATAATTAATCCAGACCTAATCATAGTATCGTATGACTAAAAATTACAGAAAGTGTCTTAAAAACGCTTAAATGAAGTCCATTTTTTAGCATGATTCTCTATGCGAAATGAATTTTTGAGCGCATTTCAGAGAGAAAGATGAATAAATTCAGAAAGGGGGAACTATAGATTTATTTTTTCTCTATGGTCTGATAAATGATTTTTTGAATTTCAGTACGAATTCCTGATGAAAGTAATTTATTGTTTACTGAAGAAGGATAAGTCCGATTTGATAAAAACACATAAACCAAATGATATTTTGGGTCTACCCAAATATAGGTACCAGTAAACCCTGAATGACCATAGCTTTCAGGCGAGGCTTCTTTACAAGTTGGGCCACTACTTTTATCTCTCGCAGGTTTATCAAAGCCCAGGCCTCTCCTGTTGTCTAAAAACTGGTATGAGGTGAATTTCTTAACAGTTTCAGGTTTAAAAAAACGAGTACCGCCATATTCGCCTTCCTGTAAAAGCATTTGTAAAAGAATCGCCAGATCATTGGAATTTGAAAAAAGACCTGCATGTCCGCTTATTCCACCCAGCATTGCCGCCCCGGGATCGTTCACATCACCTTGCAATGTCTGTTTTCTGAAAACAGTATCAATTTCTGAGGGCACAATTCGCGACAGATCGAAATAATTTCGGGGCTGATAACATAGAGTTGTTAAGCCTAGTGGTTCATAAAAGTTCTCTTTTACATATTTATCAATACCTTCGTTTACCAACCTTTCAACAATGTATCTTAGCATAATAAAACCCAGATCACTGTATGTATAGCTCTTTAAAATCCGCAATTCAGAGGTTTTAATTGCCCGGAAAATAGTATCCTTATAGTTCTTTTTGATATAGAGTTTTTCGGCTACCCTATATGGAAACTCATCCGATTTTTGTGTGTGATAAATATTAGTATCGGGTATCCCTTTTTTCAAGGTACGGTCATAGAATGGAATCCAGGCTTTTAACCGGGCCTGATGCGTCATAACATCCTTAATAATCAGACCTGCTTTGTTGGAACTGTCCAATTCGGGCAAATACCTTACAAGACTCGAATCAAGGGATATTTTACCTTGTTCATAAAGTTTCATGATAGAAATTGTCGTTGCACAAACCTTGGTAACAGAGGCTAAATCGTAAAGATCCGTATTCTTAACTGGAATTAGCTTATCATAGGTGTGGTAACCAAATGATTTTTGATAAACAACAAGGCCGTCTTTTGCTATCAATATTTGACATCCCGGATAAATAGAGTCCTTAATACCTTGGTTGGCAATGGAGTCAATTTTAATTAAACTGCGGCTTTCAATTCCGGCAAATTCGGGATAGGTGTAGCCAAAACGGATCTTTTTTGTTTCAATGCCTGTATTAACTGGAAAAAATTGCGAAGCTGTTACGGGAAGTTTTCCGTTTACTGAAATTCCCCCAAAAATTGCTTCTGCACTGGCCTTTTGTGAAAAAATATTACTTTGATAACCGACTAAAACCGCACTTATTTTACTTGTATCTGTGAGTTTTGATAAAGAATATGGGTTAGCCAGAAGATTAATTATGATCCTCTTGGTAAGTTTCATTTCATTAATAAACTTCAGTATATCATCAGATAATCCATAATTTCCGATTCCCGAAAACGAGGATTGATTAATTGTAATTATCAGAAGGTTCGTTTGTAATAATTGCTGTTTTAAATCCGGAATTTTATCTGCAGCAAAATCTTTACCGAATTTGAAATGTTGCATTTGGGCATAATTATCAAGCATCTCGTCAAATGAAATGCTATCTGAAGAATTAAATGTAATTGAAGCAATTTTTTGATTTTCGAGATTTTTTATCGGTAATATACCAAGATTGTTTTTCACAATGGTAATGGAAGCTTCATGTAGCTGAAGATTCAGCATATCTGATTTATGGTCGTTCAAATCATTATATAAATTTTTCAATGCTATAGGTTTCAATCTCGACAGCCCGGCTTTATATTTATACAGCAATACCTTACGACAACGACTATCTATGAATTCCTGAGTGATGAGCCCTTTTGATATTGCACTTTTAATTGTATCAATTGCTACCGGAACATTATCGGACATGAGTAAAATATCACTTCCTGCCAACAAGGCCTTTAATTCCAGCTCACCAGGCTTAGCCTTTTCGCTAATACCTTTCATACCTAGAGCATCCGTAAATATCAAACCTTTATAACCTAATTTTTCGATTAACAGATCGTGCACAACTTTCACCGACAACGAGGATGGTTGACCGGTAGTAGTATCCAATGTAGGAATGAAAAGATGTGCCACCATAACAGAAGAAATTCCGTTACGAATTAACTCTTTAAACGGAAAAAGATCGATACTATCAATGATCTGTTTTGAATGAGTTATGGTTGGTAATGTTTTATGCGAATCTTTATCAGTATCGCCATGACCCGGAAAATGCTTTGCTGTGGCAATGATCCCCATATCCTGCAGCCCCTTCATATATAATATGGCTTTGGAAGCTACATTATTTCTGTCTTCGCCGAACGATCTGTAATTAATAACAGGGTTATTAGGATTAGAGTTAATATCAGCTACCGGGGCAAAGTTTATTTGAATTCCCATGCGCTTACATTGAAGCGCTATTTTTCCCCCCATTCTATATATCAGGTTATTATCCTGAATTGCTCCTAATGTCATTTGTCTTGGGAAAGAAACCGTACTGTCTTTCAAGCGCATTCCCAATCCCCACTCTCCATCTATGGCAATAAGTAGAGGCGTTTTTGCCAGAGACTGCCAATAGTTGGTATATCTGGCCTGATTAACAGGACCACCCTGAAAAAATGCAATTCCACCAATATTATATTTTGTGATCTGTTCGGTTACTTTGTTATTTTCTTCAAGAGTTTTGTTTGAATGAGCTGACACCATAAAAAGTTGGCCAATACGTTCGTCGGGTGTTAGTTTATGCATAACTGAATCAACCCAATGCGTCGCTTTTGAAGGATCATCAATAGGAGTGTGATTTAGTGTCTGAATCCTTGGAAGAAACAATGAAAAAATTGGTAGTAAAAGAAACAGTATCGTTTTTAATTTTATCATGTGGCAGAATTATACTCTAAAAATACAAACGTAGAGATTATAAAGGTACTACAATTACTTTATTTATTAACTTATGGCTGTTATTTACTAAAAAAAAAGCTGCTTTGAAAAAAGCAGCTTTTTACGAATCAATAATGTTTATTAAAAATTATACTTATTATCTTCGATAAGTTTGTTGGCAATAGCTCTGCGAGCTTCCTTAACATTAACAGGTTTAAGTGTTGTAAACATTGTAATTGCCTTTTTCAGTTTCACGAATTCATCGCCTTCGGCAAATGAATTTATGGCATCATTAGCAGCCTTGCTTATTCTGGCAGCAGCTTCGTACATAAAAACATCAAGTATCTTTTTATAGATTGCGGCTTTTTCTTCACCCAACATAGTCACAATTTTCTTTACACGAAAAGTGAGCGATTCAGCAGCATAAGCCTGCATTGCCATGTCGGAAATCGACATCATAACTTCCTGTTCGGTTGAATATTGTTTTCCCAGAGTTTCATAAGCTCTGCTCATAACAAGCAATATGGCTTTTTTGTAATAGGCTGAGAGTTTTATGTAATAGTCAAAATAATCACCGGTTGTTATGGCTTCATTTTTAAATGATTCAATGTTGTCATAAATACTTTTTGCTTCAGCAAAAATTGTAGAATCTGCCTTTTTGGCATGTTTTAAAAGCATATCAGCACAAACCAAACGATTGATCTCGTTGGTTCCTTCAAATATACGGTTGATACGCGAGTCGCGGTAACACCTGTCTACCGGCATTTCGCCGGAGAAACCCATACCACCATGAATTTGAACAGCTTCATCCACAATATAATCCTGCGATTCAGAACCCAGCACTTTCAAAATGGCAGCTTCCATACCGTATTCTCCGATAGCCTGTAAATATGCCTGCGGTCTTTCCATTCCTTCTGCCACATGTTTGTCGATGGTTTCATCAACATATTTGGCAGTACGGTATACAGCAGATTCTATACCCCAAGTCTTAACAACCATTTCGCCAAGTTTATATTTAATGGCACCAAAAGATGAAATAAATGAACCGAATTGTTTGCGTTCGTTGGCATAATTTACTCCATGCATTATTGCGCGTTTGCAGGCACCAATAACATTTGCACCCAGTTTGATACGGCCAATGTGCAAAATATTTAATGCTATACGAAATCCTTCACCTCTTTTTCCCAATAAATTTTCAACAGGCACCATACAATCGTTGAAAAAGATCTGAACTGTAGATGAACCTTTTATCCCCATTTTCTTTTCTTCAGCTCCAAAAGTAACACCCGGAAAATCACGTTCAACGATGAAAGCGCTTAAAATTTTATCGTCGTCAATTTTGGCAAAAACTGTCAGCACATCGGCAAATCCGCCGTTGGTGATCCACATTTTCTGACCGTTTAAAACATAATGTTTTCCGTCGGCAGAAAGAACAGCTTTGGTTTTACCAGAATTAGCATCAGAGCCGGCATTAGGTTCGGTCAAACAATAGGCAGCAGCTAATTCGCCAGTGGCTAGTTTGGGTAAATATTTTTGTTTTTGTTCATTATTACCATAATATAATATAGGTAAGGTACCAATTCCTGTATGAGCAGAATACGCAACTGAAAATGCAAATCCGGAGCCCAAACGATCGCTGGTTAACATCGATGTGGTGAACGACTGCCCAAATCCCATGTATTCTTCAGGAACAGAAACGCCTAATAATCCCATTTCACCTATTTTCGATATAAGTCCCCGCATCAATCCGGGTTCTTTCTCATCAATTCTGTCGAGTATCGGAAAAACTTCTTTATCCAAAAAATCTTCGCAGGTTTCTGCAATCATTTTTTGTTCTTCGTTAAATTCTTCCGGAATAAAAATGTCATTACTTGATTTGGTCAAAAATTCGCCACCTTTAAGATAATTGTTGTTTTCCATCATAAAATCCAATTTGTTTATCATTTTTTAAATTAAGGGTGCAAAGATAACATTAAATAAGAATTTTGGTTTTAATGACCTTGCAGTTTAACATCCTTTAACATTTTTTAAGTTGCTGAATTGTTTTTTGAGTAATTTTGAGCACTGTTTTATCATAATATAAGTTCCAGAGAAACACATGTTTCTGTTTTGACTATAAATAGATGCCAAACGTTATCAATATAAAGAATCGCCGCGCCAGTTTCGAATACTATTTACTCGAGCAATTTACAGCAGGATTGCTGTTAACCGGAACGGAGATAAAATCGATACGCGAGGCCAAAGCCAATATTAACGATGCCTATTGTACCTTTAAAGATGACGAGCTATTCGTGCTAAACATGCATATTGCAGAATACACCTACGGCACATACAATAATCACAACCCCAAACGCGACCGTAAACTGCTGCTGAATGCACGCGAGCTTAAAAAACTTAAGAACAAAGTGAAGGAAAAAGGCTTCACTATAGTGCCGGTTGCTTTGTTCATAAACGAAAACGGACTGGCAAAACTCAACATTGCACTTGCCAAAGGAAAACACTCGTACGATAAGCGCGAATCGTTGAAGGAAAAGGATATGAAACGCGAAATAAGCCGGAAAGAAAGCGATTGACAAATACCTCTTTTGAATCTTTGGTATGAAAAAACACCTTTTATTTGTTGTTATCGGTAGTTTATTTTTGGCGTATGTTCTCTATCGTGCTTTTAGTTTAAGTATTACATACGACGAAGCATGGACCATCGGCAGTTTTGTTCCGCTGAACCTGAAAGATATTTTGTTTTGCAACCCTTGCGATGCCAACAACCAGCTATTAAACACGCTATTGATTAAGCTATTCATGTTGAACGGAACGAGATCATTATTCATTGCCCGCTTGCCGAATGTATTGGCGTTTGTGATATACACACTGTTTGCTGCCAAGATCTCCATACGGAATTTCAAGCGTTTGACCGGAATATGCCTTTTCGTTTTGCTGTTGGCAAATCCTTTTCTGCTCGATTTTTTTAGTATTGCACGCGGTTATGGTTTGGCATTGGCATTTATGATGGCTTCGGTTTATTATTTGACGGGATTTATCAGAACTTTGAATATAAGATCATGCAATTATTCGCTTTTATTCGGGTGTTTGGCAGTTTTGAGCAATTTTACCCTTTTGAATTATTTGCTGGCAGTGATATTCTTAATACTGTTCATCACTAATGCAAAAACGGGATTTCATGCCAATTTCAGGAAAGTCCTTTTATGGAACATTGTTTTTTCGTTGGGCATAGGCTTGCTATGTATAACACCTTTATATAAGCTTCTGCAGAATCACAGTCTATATTACGGAGGCAATAATGGAGTGTTTCAGGATTCGTTCGTGAGCCTGACCGCCTTTAGCATGTATCATCCTTATAATTCAGTGATGGCGATATTGGTCACCATCACTATGATACTATTATTTGCAATTGCTGTTTTCATCAGTTTTAAAGGGGCCAAAAGAAAATTTATGATTTTGATGAACGAAAAAAAACTAATACTTATTCTGCTCTTGATCATACCAATTTCTGCAAACCTGTTTGAGCATTATTTGTTCGGGACGCTGTATTTGATCGACCGGACAGCATTGTTCTATATTCCGCTGTTCGTTATTGCATTTGCTGCTCTTGTTAATGATCCTGAACCATCGAAGGCAAAAGTAATGCTAATTCCAATATTTATTTTGCTCACTATTTTTGCATCAGTAAATTTATTCTGCAATGCCAACTTCCATAAAACCATTAGCTGGGAATTCGATTCGCACACAAAAGACATATTATCCCTTATCGATAAAGAAGGACAAAGACAAAACAAAACTGAGATGATAGATTTTGCATGGCCATTCGAAAGCGGGGCGCACTATTATATAGACAATAACGAATTCGGTCATGTGAGCATATCGAAGATTAGCGACGACCGGGAAAGTCTTAATACCAAAGTGGATTTTTATTTGTTTTACGATCGTCCGCTTAACATTGTGGGTTATAGCGCGAAGGATCAGCTGATCAATAGTTATAAAAAAGATACTATGCTAGCTTTTGCCCGCGATGGAATTTATTTGTTTAAAAATATTCATTAGTACTTCTGTATTTAAACATTTAGTATTTTTACACTGAAAAACACATAACGAACAGCTTACAATGAAATCTGCAGAAACTATTGTTATAGGCAGCGGACCCGCGGGTTTGTCGGCTGCCATTAGCTGTAAGCAGAAGCCTGTGTTGGTTTTGGAAAAGAATACATCGGCAGGAAAAAAACTACTGATTGCAGGTTCCGGAAGATGTAATTTAACGCATGACAGCGATATTAAAGATTTTTTTGATCATTACGGTTTAAATGCCCGTTTTTTGAAGACCGCGTTGCTTAACTACTCGAACCGACAATTGATAGACTTTTTTAAAGAAAAAGGGCTGGATATTTATATCGATAAGAACGGAAAAGTGTTTCCCGAATCGGATAGTTCGGCAAATGTACTCAGTGTCTTGCTAAAATGCTGCAAAGAAAACGAAGTGGAGGTGGTTTATAAGCAAAATGTTATTAGCGTAAAGCATAAAAACGGTCAATTTGCGGTTCGCACACCCACCGAATCTTACTTATGCAAAAATATTATCGTTGCCACAGGTGGAAAATCTTATGTCAACACGGGTTCGACCGGAGACGGGTATGAAATTGCCCGGTCGTTCGGGCATACTATCGTTACGCCTAAACCTGCCCTCACTCCCGTTTACAGCAATTCTCTGAATTTGGTTCAACTGGCAGGCGTTACGCTGCAAAATCTGTTGATATGTCTGTACCGTAAAAATAAGAAGATAGCCGAACACAAGGGCGATGTGGTTTTTACGCATAAGGGACTTTCGGGGCCCGGCATTTTGGATTTTTCGAGGCAGTTCGAAGCGGGCGACCTGCTTAAACTTAATTTCACAGGTTTGCATAGCGACGATTTCCGCCATTATTTTATCGCGGCAGTTGAAATGGATGGTAAATCAACTGTGCAATCATTCCTCAAACGTTTTGATATTCCAAAGAGCCTGATACAAACAGTTCTGGGTAAATATAAAATAGACCCCACCGATAACCTTGCTGAAATTACCAAAGCGGAACGCATCACCATTACAAACGACTTTTGCGAGTTCGAAGTGGCTGTTACGCGTATGGGAGGCTTCGATGTAGCAATGGTTACGGCAGGCGGGGTGCATCTGAGCGAGGTTTCGTCGCGAACGATGGAATCGAAACTTGTGTCGGGATTGTATTTTGCGGGCGAGGTGCTGGATATAGACGGCGACACGGGAGGCTATAATCTGCAGGCTGCTTTTTCTACCGGACATCTGGCGGGGAAAAGCATCTCAAATAGGGGTTTAGGGGTTTAGAGGTTTAGCTTTTTAGGCGTTTAGTCTTTTAGGTAACAGGTAACAGGTAATAAGTAATAGGTACTTCTTACTTCTTACTTCTTACTTCTTACTTCTTACTTCTTATCTTATACCATAGACCACATACAGCCAAATAAATTCTAAACAGGCTTCTGGCTTTCGTCGTCGGGAAGGAGATAGTCGATGCCGGTAGAAGAGTTATCGTCGTCGTCTTCGTCGTCCCAGTGGTAGGTTTCGCGCTGGGTGCCGCGTTTGCGATAGTAAATGGCGAGTATGAAACCCGACAGTCCGCCCATGAGGTGCGATTCCCACGAGATGTTGCGATGGGGAAAGAAATCGGGAAAGATGCCCCAGAAAAAGCCTCCGTACAGAAATATGATGAGCATGGAGATGGCCATCAGGCGGGCATTGCGGCGAATAAGCCCGCTGAAAAGCAAAAAGGTTACGTAGCCATACACCAAACCGCTGGCGCCGATATGGTAGGACGCACCCCGTGCGAACGACCACACCCATACCCCTGTGAAAAGCCACACCAAGCCGAATACATTATAAGCGATGTCGCGGTAGAAATAGAACACGATGCTGAGCGTAACAAACATGGGTATGGTGTTGGCCACCAGATGGCCATAATCGGCATGGAGAAAGGGAGCCGTCACGATGCCGATGAGGCCGTGGGCAGTGAGGGGCAGGATGCCGAAGTTGGAGAAATCGGCTTTGAGAATGGTTTCTGCAATTTTAACCGCCCACATAACCGCTACCACCCCCAAGGGAAAGAGCATGGAGCGGAGCATTTTTTTGTATTCGGCGTTCATGGGGGAGTTCAAAGTTACGAGTTACAAATTATGAGTTGCAATTGGTGATTAGTGATTTGTGATTTGATTTGGTCAAAAACCAAACAAATCATGAGAGTTTTTTTTAAGATTCTTTTATATTTCAAAATTACAAATTAAATCCCAAACAGATCAAAATAAAAAAGTGTGTATGCTATACATCCCTGCTTCTTCCACCTTTTACATCACAACATTATTATGGTAATAGTTTTATCTAATTCAACTGAAAACCCGAAATTCTCAGGTGTATTTTTAGGTTATTGTTATGGGCTTTTATATTTTCCAAGCCGGCTTAGAATAATTTGTAGCCTACTTAGAATAATTTGTAGCCGGCTTAGAATGTTTTGTAGCCGGCTTAGAATATTTTGTAACCGGCTTAGAATATTTTGTAGCCGGCTTAGAATGTTTTGTAGCCGGCTTAGAATAATTTGTAGCCGGCTTAGAATAATTTGTAGCCGGCTTAGAATAATTTGTAGCCTACTTAGAATATTTTGTAGCCGGCTTAGAATGTTTTGTAGCCGGCTTAGAATATTTTGTAGCCGGCTTAGAATATTTTGTAGCCGGCTTAGAATGTTTTGTAGCCGGCTTAGAATAATTTGTAGCCTACTTAGAATAATTTGTAGCCGGCTTAGAATATTTTGTAGCCTACTTCAAATGTTTTTCACTACGCTTACAGTGGTTTTTCCATCAAATCGCAAATAGCTAATCACTAATCACTAAAAGTAAATCGCAATAAATTTTCCGTCATTCACCGTCCGTATGGCGTTACTTATATATTTTATTTTGCACAGGCAGGTTTTATGCCGACTTTTGCCTGAAGATTTATTGAGTCGGAAGTTGGAAGTTGGAAGTCCGAAGAAGGATGAATGGAAAAATGGAAGCCCGAAATTATATGCTGCCACTAAACTTTGAACTTTTAAGTTTTAACCTCGAACTCATAACTTTTTTGTTACTTTTGCGTTCTTAAATATAGAGAATCACTTCAGAAATTTATTTTATGAAAAGAAAAGGTTTATTAGTTGCGCTGAAAACAGCTACAGTGCTGGTTGCATTTATGTTTGTGTGCGCCGCAAGCACCAACGCGCAAACACACGACCCGAAGAAATCGGACCAGAAATATGCCGCGGCCCTGCAGGTTATCCGTATGGCTTATGTGGACACAGTGAACGAGGAAAAACTGACGGAAGCAGCCATAGTGGCCATGTTGAAGGATCTGGACCCGCATTCGGTTTACATGTCGAAAAAAGATATTGAGAGAGCCAACGAGCCGCTGATAGGCAATTTCGACGGCATAGGCGTTCAGTTCAACCTGATACTGGACACGATAGTGGTGCTCACTCCCACCCCCGACGGCCCGTCGGAAAAAGTGGGTATTATGGCCGGCGACAAAATTGTGAAGATAGACGGGCTGGATGCCGTTGGCCCCAAAATAAACACTGATTTTGTGGTAACCCACCTGCGCGGCCCCAAAGGCAGCTCGGTGAAAGTGAGCATCTACCGCAAAGGCAAAGCAGGCCTGCTTGATTACACCATTGTGCGCGACAAAATCCCCATAACCAGTGTGGACGCGGCTTATATGGAAACCGACGAGATCGGCTACATTAAACTAAACAAATTTGCGCAAAACACTATGGAAGAATTTTATGACGCTATAGCGAAACTAAAAAAAGCAGGCATGAAAAGCCTGATATTAGACCTGCGCGACAATTCGGGCGGCTATTTGAACACCGCCATAGAACTGGCCGACCAATTTTTGCCCGAAGGCCAGATGATAGTTTACACACAGGGACATTCGTCGCCCAAACAGGTGAGCATGGCAACCAACAAAGGAACTTTTGAAAAAGGAAAGCTTGTGGTTTTGATAAACGAAGGTTCTGCCTCGGCAAGCGAAATCGTTACAGGCGCCGTTCAGGACTGGGACCGCGCCCTCATCATCGGTCGCCGCTCGTTTGGCAAGGGATTGGTGCAACGCCCGTTCGATCTGCCCGACGGTTCGGTGATACGCCTCACCACGGCACACTACTACACTCCTACCGGACGCTGCGTTCAGAAACCTTACGACGAAGGTGTGGATAAATATTATAAAGACATCACCGACCGCTATAAACACGGCGAACTGGTGAACCCCGACAGTATTAAATTTCCCGATTCACTGAAATATTACACGCCGAACAAACGCGTGGTATATGGCGGCGGTGGCATTATGCCCGACATTTTTATGCCGTTGGATACAACACGCATTTCGGATTATTATTCGAATCTGCTGCGCAAAAACATCATCAACCAGTTTGTTTTGAACTATCTGGACGGGAAACGCGAAAACATGAAAAAACAATATCCCGATGCTAATGCCTTTTTGAAGAACTACATTATTGATGATGCATTTATGAGCAATTTCGTTGACTTTGCCGAAAAAGAAGGGGTAAAAAAAGATGAGAAAGGCTACAAATCGTCGGAAAAATATATCCGCAATTTCCTGAAGGCATGGATAGCCCGCAATTTGTGGGACTACGATGCTTACTGGCGCGTTTCGAATGAAGACGACGATGTGTTCCAGAAAGCAGTACAATCAATCCAGAGTAAGGATATGTTTAAGACTAACAAGATATCTTATTAAAGGTAAAAGATAATAGGTAATAGGTAAAAACAAAGGAAAGGCTTGTACGAAAGTGCAGGCCTTTTACTTTTTACTTTAAACTTTAAGAACTTTCAACTTAATAAACTCAAAATATAGGTCAGACTGTCTTCTCCAAGTATTTCCGAATGACTGATGATGCCGTCGATTTCGGGAGCGCGGGTTCCGCGAAAGAAAAAGGTGTTGCCCGAAAAGATGCGGGCTTCGTCCCACAGATGCGCATCGATGAATGATTGCAGTAACATGCGTCCGCCTTCCACAATGAGCGATTGTATGCCGCGCTGATACAAAACCGATAATATCTGGCAGATAACTTCCCCATCGAAATCCAACATAATAAATTCGACATTATCCTGGATTTGATTTTTCGATGCGTTAAAAACCAGGGTGTTTTCATCCTTACTGAAAACTTTAGCATTGGCAGGAATAATGAGTTTCTCGTCGATAACAATCCGCAGGGGGCTCCTCCCCGACCAATCGCGAACGGTGAGTTGCGGGTCGTCTTTCAGAATGGTGTTGGTTCCTGTCATGATGGCTTGCTCTTCGGAGCGCCAGCGGTGAACCAGCATGCGTGTATGTTCGCCGGTGATCCAGTTTATCATGGGTTCGTCCGATTTGCGTTCTTTATCGATGAAACCGTCGCGGGTTTGCGCCCATTTCAGAATGATATAGGGGCGTTTCTTCGCATGAAATACCACAAAACGCTTGTTGAGTTCAAGGCATTGTTGGTGCAAAACGTCGGTAACAACTTCCACACCTGCCTGACGAAGTTGCAGGATTCCGCTTCCGTTCACTTCTGCAAAAGGATCCATCATACCAATTACAACTCTGGGAATACCGCATTTGATAATCATTTCGGTGCAGGGAGGAGTTTTGCCGAAATGGCTGCATGGTTCGAGGTTCACATATAAGGTTGATTGGCGAAGCAGATCTTTTTCTTTCACCGAATCCACAGCATGAACTTCGGCATGAGGCCCGCCGAACTCCCGATGGAAACCTTCGCCGATAATAGTGTCGTTGCGTACTATAACGCAACCTACCAAAGGATTTGGCGCCACGGAGCCTCTGCCGTTTTCGGCCAGTTGGAGGCAACGCTGCATATAAAGTTCATCACGACTCATTGAACAAAATTAGTACAATATTTTAAATTTATTGACGTTTCAATAACACATAATAGTTTTAAGTAAAAATTCGTACTTTTGTGCAGCAACATTCATTAAATTGAAGAGAACCCTAATATTATTCATATTGCTTATTGCCGGATTGGTTTCATCAGCCCAAACAGGCGGCAATAATATTTACGAATTTTTAGATCTGCCTTATTCGGCACGTTGTGCTGCTTTGGGTACGAATTTCGTTGCCGCCAACGATAAAGACCTGTCGATGGCGATTACCAACCCCTCAATAATTGACGAAAACCTGCACACCAAAATAGCGCTTTCGTTTGTGGATTATATTGCTGGAACCAATTATGGAATGGCAGCATACTCCCATACATTCAAAAAAGTGGGTAGCTTTACAACTGCATTGCAATTTATTGATTACGGTCGCTTTTTGGAAGCTGACGAAACAGGACAAACATACGGAAATTTTAGCGGCGGCGATTATGCCCTGACTTTTGGTTGGGGACGAAAGCTTGATAAGCATTTCTTGATTGGGGCCAACCTGAAATTGATCTATTCTCAACTCGAAAAGTATCATTCGTTTGGTATGGCTGTTGATGTTGCAGGCTCTTATTATCATCAGAAAAGCGGTTTTATGGCCACTATATTATTTAAGAATATTGGCCGCGAACTGCATTCTTATGTTCCCGGAAATATTGAGCCCCTGCCATTTGATATTCAAGTAGGACTATCGCAAAAATTCAACACCTTGCCATTGCGCTATAACATTGTATATGATCATCTCGAAAAGTTCAATCTCACTTACAACGATCCGTTAAAATCCAATGTGGATGCTATAACGGGCGATACGATTAAAGTAAGTAAAGTAGAACAATTTGCCGACAAACTGATGCGTCATTTTGTGTTGGGCATTGAATTCTATCCTGTTAAGCGCTTTTATATTAGTTTAGGGTATAATTATATGCGCCGCCGCGAACTGCGCACCGATGTAAAAAAAGGCATTGTAGGATTTTCGGTGGGCTGTGGTATCAATGTTTATAAATTCCGCATCTCTTATGCCTGGGCAAAGTACCATTTGTCAGCAGCACCCAATACGATAACCATCACGACCAATATCTCCGATTTTTTCTCGAAAAATAAGGGAAAATAAACATTACTTAAGAAGGGATTTTTTAGGCAAGCAACTCTTTGGCAGTTTTCACCGATGCTTCGCTGATATTGTTTCCGCTCAGCATTTCGGCTATTACATCCACCCTGCCATCACCTTCAAGTTTTCTGATCTTAACAAAGGTCGAGTTCTTGTCAGATACTTTATATACCTGAAAATGCGTATTGCCTTTAGCGGCTATCTGAGGCAAATGAGTTATGGCTATCACTTGCATACCTTTTGCAAGGTTCTTCATAATGGTGCCTGTTTGCGAAGCAACTTCGCCCGAAACGCCACTGTCAATTTCATCGAAGATAATAGTTGGCAACAGTTTCTTTTCTGAAACCAGCGATTTAAATGCAAGCATTAAGCGCGATAATTCACCGCCCGAGGCAACCTTATCAATGGGTTTCATCTCCGAGCCTTTGTTGGCAGAAAAAGTAAACACTAATTCATCAATACCGGTTTCTTTCAGCTCCGGCGACTTCCGGTTCTCTGTTTTAATTTTTGCATTCGGCATGCCCAGCAAAACCAATATTCCTACTGCCTTTTGCTCTATTTCTGCAAAAATACTTTTGCGTTTCGCCGAAAGTTCTTCTGCCCTGGCAAACAATTCGAATTCCTTTTGTTTGATTGCGTGTTCAAGCTTTTTTACTTTGATCTCCAGCGAGGCAATATCTTGTATTTTCGTATCCAGATCCTGCTGAATATCCAGCAAAGCTTTTACCGATTCAACACGATGCTTTTGCTGAAGACGATAAATTTCGTTTAACCTCAAATTGATCTGTTCACTTCGTTCGGGATTAAACAAAGTGCGTTCTTCAATGCGTTCGAGTTCAGCAATTATATCTTTTAGTTCAATGTACGAGGATTGAAGTCTTTTAGAATTTTCTTCAAGTTCCTTATCAAAGCCTGCGATCTGTGATATCTGATTTTGAATTACAGAAAGTTGTTGGATGATATTACCTTCAGTAATATTTAATGAATACAGCGATTTACTGAGGGTAGATTTAATGAGTTCCACATGGTTCAGCAGATTGAGTTCCTGTTCAAGGTTGGTTTGTTCATTTTCTGATAAATTTGCAGACTCCAGTTCATTAAAAAGAAACAAATAGTAATCATTATCCGCTCTTGCTTTTGTTTCCATTTCGATCATTTGCAAAAGCTGCTTTTTCTGCTCCTTCAGATCTGTATAATCTTGTTTGAATAGCTTTGCCTTGTCTACAATACCTGCATAACTGTCGATAAGGTATAACTGAAACTCAGTTTCGTTGATCTGGAGTGTTTTGTGCTGCGAATGTATGTCGATCAGATTATCGCCAAGTTCCTTTAATTGTGCTAAATTTACCGGTGTATCGTTAATAAATGCTCTGGACTTTCCTTCAGGATTAATTTCCCTGCGAAGCAAAACGTTAGTATCAGTATCAAGGTCATTTTTCTTAAAGAATTCCGAAAGTTGATAGGTTGAGATATCGAAACTTCCTTCAATAACACATTTCTTTGTTTTATCGAGCAACACTTGTGCATCTGCCCGTTGTCCAATGATCAATGAAAGTGCATCAAGGATTATAGATTTACCTGCTCCTGTTTCACCTGTTATAGTGGTAAAACCAGAATAAAAATCGACTTCAAGCTCGTCAATTAAAGCATAATTGCGGATTGAAAGATTTTTAAGCATAAGAACTTTATTTTGCGTTCAATATTTTGGTATTCCAATCATTCGAATGGGCAGGGTCAATTTCCTTTAAAATATTAACAATAGGTGGTCTGTCTGTTGTTGGTGCCTGCGAAAATATATTGATAAGTTCATCTCGTTTCGAATCCATGAAAACAGTAACTATGTATAAGCCGGGAGTTTGTTTCACAACATATTGCATTTTCTCCATCCCTGAAGATACTGCTGCTCTGCCTTGTGCCATATTGTCTTTCATTACATCCAAGCCTTTCAAATGATACAAATACAAACATTCCCGGATGCCTCCATATGAATCATTCAGCAAGTTTTCAACAAGCCAATAGCGGTTTTTTTTGTTTTCGAATGCTTTCCAACCCTTATCTGCACCATTTTGTGAAAGAGAAACCAGATTCTGAGCTTTAGTATAGAACTGTGAGCCACCCTTCATAGAAAAAGAGTCAAAATCAACTCCAATAATAATATAGGCATAATAGCCCAACACAGCAGTCAGATTTGAGTAAATATTATTATCATCGAACTCCAGCGATTGTTTTTGGATATATTTAAAGGTAAAATCCTTGTCGATCAGGTTGATCATCGGTGAAAAGTACGATGTACCAAAAACAGGTCTGCGTGATTGTATTTGGATGGTTCCGCTAAAATCAACATCCGACGAACGTGTAGTAATGGTAATAAACACGTTACATTCAATTTTTTCCTGTGGCTGATACGTGTAATTTGACCATTTACGGGTATTCATAAATTCCCTCACAGCAGTTTGCAGATCATCATAAACAGTCTTGTCACTTCCGCTGATTTGTTGAGAATTAACGGTTACATTACATAACAATTCCTGTGCATTAGAATGAACAGCCGTAAAAAAAATAAAAAATAAAGCAATGATTACTTTTTTCATATCTTATTTTTAAGTGACACGACAATCTCATTAATAATATCCGCAGCAACTTCACTTTTCGGTTTTAGCGCAAAAGTCACCAACGATAAGTCTTTGCTGATAATTGATATTTTGTTAGTTTTAACTTTAAATCCAGCTCCAGGATCTTTCATTGAATTAAGAACGATAAAATCAAGGTTTTTATTTTTCAATTTCAATTTTGCCTGCTCAATTCCTTCATCTGTTTCCAAAGCAAAACCAACAAGTAATTGATCTTTTCGTTTAATTTTTCCTAATTCAGAAAGGATATCAGGTGTTTTGACTAATTTGACCGAAAATTTATCCGAATTCTTCTTGATCTTTTTTGGTGATACTTTTTCTGCCATATAATCTGCAACGGCAGCAGCCATAATGGTAATATCATTTTTTTCAAAATGTTCCAAACAGGCCGAACGCATTTCCACAGATGAAACTACATTAATTCGTTGGATATCCGGTAAACTCATTTTCAAATTAACCGGCCCCGTTATTAACGTTACTTTAGCTCCCCGTTCAACACATTCTCTGGCAAGTTCAAATCCCATTAACCCGGATGAATGGTTACTGATGAATCGAACTGGATCGATATTTTCTTGAGTTGGACCAGCTGTTATAAGGACTCTTTTATCTAGCAGGTCACAAGGTTTATTTATGTATACAAAAATGATCTCTTTAATTTTTTCCGGTTCTTCCATCCTTCCTTCGCCCACGGTACCGCATGCCAAACTTCCTGAAGACGGTGAAATAAAATGAATGCCATGATCCTTTAAAAACTCGATGTTCTTATTAACAGAAAAATTCTCAAACATCTTGGTATTCATTGCGGGAGCAATGACAACTTTTTTATCGAAAGCAAGCAGTAATGTAGAAAGGGCATCATCAGCAATGCCGTTGGCAAATTTACCAATTATATTTGCGCTGGCGGGTGCCACTAAAAAAAGATCACCCCATTCAGCTATTGAAATATGCTCAGTAGAATAATCATTATTAGTATCGAAAACTTCGCAATAAACTTTATTTTGAGATAATGTTTCAAGAGTAACTTTTGTAACGAATTCCAAGGCATTTTTTGTAGCAACTACTTTTACTTCAGCACCTTCTTTGATAAGCGAGCGAATAAGAATCGGTATTTTATATGCCGCAATACTTCCAGTAATTCCAATAATAATTTTTTTACCTTTAAACATCACAGAATATTAAAAGTCTGTAGGATTTTCTTTTAATGGATTGTGAAAATATAATTTGTCATTAAGATATTCGTGAATAGCAATTAAACTCGGTTTCGGCATACGTTCGTAATATCTTGCAATTTCAATCTGTTCACGGTTTTCAAAAATTTCTTCAAGGTTATCTGCAGGAGTTCCAAATTCTTCTATTTTGGAATTTAACTCTTCTTTTAGGTCTGTGGAAATCTTATTTGCTCTGTTCGAAAGTATCACCAGTGTTTCGTAAATATTGCCTGTACCTTTCCTAAAATCACTAATGTTACGTGTAACAGCTAGAGTTCCTGCCTTAACTTTTCTATAATCCATATCAGCTTTTTTGTTTAGTATCTAATTTGTTATTTTTATTTTTTTCATTTTCTTTAATACTCTTTTCCTTATCAGCAACTTTTGATAATTCTTTAGTAATATTCTTTAAAACACTTTTAGCATCTTTATCAAATTTCGTTTGAGGGAATGCCGCATACAATGAACTATAAGCATCTTTGGCATTCATTAGTCTCTCGTTTCTTTTATTTTCATAGCTATTGAGGGCATAATAATAACTTGAAATAAGAATATAATAATATGCATCTTCCTTATATTTTGTATCGGGAAAATCTTTTAGCAGATTTTTAAAAGCAATAACAGCTGCCTGATAATCCTCTATTTTATAATAAAGTTTAGCAATTTCAAAAGCTTTTGTTTCCAGTTTACCTCGTAATTCGTCTATTATTTCGTTGCTTTTTTCAACATATTTGCTTTTTGGATACTGATTAATAAACAATTGAAATTGTTTGATAGCATCAACAGAAATAGCCTGATCCAAACTGTATTTCGGGGAATACATGTATTGGCAATAGGCCGACATGTATTGGCATTCTTCAGCATATTTGCTTGTTGGAAAAGTGTTAGTAAATTTTGTAAAATAATAACCCGCCTGCAAAAAATCTCCTTCACCATAATAGCAATAACCATAATAGTAATTGATCTTTTCAGAAGTATCCGTTCCTCTGTAATAGATCAACAATTCATCAAACAATGTCATGGCACGGTGAAAATCGTCTTTTTGATATAATGCTAAAGCAGTTGCGTATTTTTCCGTAATATTTGTTCCTTTTAATACTTTGCGATATTGGCTGCAAGAAGACATCAGAATCCCCGTCAATAGGGCAACAATAACAATAATAATCCGGATATTTTTAAACATGTTGCAAAATTAATGTTTTTTTGATTATAAATAACTAATAGCCTTAAATATTATTGTCCGTAAACCAACATTAATACTCAAATTGTGAATTTGATTTTCAAAATAAAGAATTAGAAATCCATGTATTCCTGAAATACACATTGCATATAGGATCTAGCCTGCTTTTCCAATTCAGGTTGATGTATAGTAGCTGTAGAATCAATCCTTAGTAAACAATTCTTATTACTACGGGCATCAAAAACAAATGCAGCACCCGGGCGAACGAAACCAAAAGCATTATCAAAAGCATAGAATGCAAATTCGGGACAGGCAGGTTGTAACAAATTTTTGCTCCATTCAAATTCTTTATACGATAATCCCAACTGACCAAGCAGAGTTGCCGACAAATCGATCTGGGAGCCTAATTTATCAATAGTTTTTCCTTTATATTCATCCTTAATCACATTGCCTGTCATGAGGAAAACAATTTTATGATATTCAGGAGTACAAAAATCGTAGTTAGTAAATGAGCCATGCCCGTGGTCGGAAATTAATATAAAAAGAGTGTTATCAAACCAACTCTGCTTTTGAGCCTCTGCAAAAAAGTTTTTAAAACAATTATCAGAATAATAGGCCGAATTAACATAATCTTTTTCATATTCGGGCCATTTGATAACTTCCTTCATGTTGAAGTCATAAGGAGAATGAGTACTCATTGTGAACAGTGATGAAAAGAAAGGTTGCTTTTGATTGTTTAATTCTTTCAAAAAATAAGGCAGTGTATATTCATCATGGATACCAAGCTTTCCACGCGGTAATGACGAAGGGAAATCTTTTCCTTCCTCAATTTTATCAATTTCATTATAATCCAGAAAACTTTTAATATTTCCATAAATAAGCTGACCACCAAAATAATAAGAAGTATAATAACCTAAAGGTTTTATCTTTTTTACGATACTGGGCAGTTTATTGTATTTCTCAGGTTGTTGCGTAATTGTGGTAATTGTTTGTGCAGGAAAACCACTATATATAGATGTCATGCCTTCCTGGGATCGGGTTCCGCTGGCATAAACATTCGTGAACAAGACTCCGTTCTTTTGTAGTTCGTGAAAGAAGGGCGTTATCTCTTTATCGCCCTGACTTTCGATAAGTGATGCAGACCAACCTTCGAGTATAAACAATACAATATTTGGACGTTGGTTTTTTAATATAAAAGTCGCGCTGTCGTTACTAATCGTATAGAGTTCTTTTACGGTTTTTTTAGCTTCACTCAATTCATAATATTGATATGGGTTTTTGCCCAGCATATTATAATTTTGTTGAATACTGCTGATTAAATTCCAACCCGAATTGACCGAAGTCAGATTTAGTATTTCATGTTTCGAATAATAGGATTGGCTTTGGTTGATCGGAATCTGCTGAAATCCGCCACGTATTCCTGCAAATAATAGTCCCGGAACTAAAACAAGATATAATCCTGAAAATATATAATTGCGCTTTTGAATTTTTATTTTTACAAATATAAATCTCTGATAGAACCAAAAACTAAGTACTAATTGCAGTATTAAAAATATAGAGAATACTACTAGCTGCCAGGTTTGTGCTGTGGAAATTATTTCAGCGGGATGAAGAATATACAATAAGGCTTTGTAATGCAATTTGGTTTTCCATTCGCTGTATACCGCAATTTCGGATGTTGTTATTAGCAGATAGATCAGTAACATTAAAATGATATAGATCTTAGTAAGTATATCAAAGAACTTATGTGTATAAAAATTTTGAACCAACAGTAAAAAAAATGGTATCACCATTATATAGCAAATAGTAGAAAAATCAAGAGGAAATGAATACCAGAAAATTCCCAGGATGGACCAAAACGAAATACCTTTTAAATAGTGTATCTGAAAAAGAAGAAAAATAATGCGGTTAAGATCGAAAAAGATCAACCAGAATAGCATTTGTTTTAAAAACGATAAAACGATCTGTTTTGGTAAAACTGCCATGAAAAATATTTTTGCAAAATTATTATTAATTCAATAAACATTTGTATTAAAAAAAAATTGTATTTTTAACGCCTTAATTTCAAATAAATAAATAAATAAATAAATATGAGAAAATTTTATTCATCCATTACATTATTAATCCTGCTAATATTTGCTCAAAGCAGTTTCTCCCAAATCAGTAATAAGATATCACAAATAGCAACCATAAAAGACCCTTCAGGCTGGATAGAATTCAAACCTGACATTTCCATTGATCCAACAACAGTGTTCACTACACAAAAAGACCTGTTCGGATTGTCGGGCTCTGATATGATGAAACTTTATAAAACAGAAAATGATAATATTGGGTATACACATTGTCGCTACCAACAATATTACCAGGGTGTTCCAATTGAAGGAGCAGAATATCTCATTCACGGGATCGGGAATAAATCAATAAGCGGAAACGGTAACATAATTACAGGTCTTACTATAAATGCCACTCCTGCTATTACTGCTCAAAGTGCCATTGATAAAGCGATCAAATACACGCATGCCAGCAAATACATGTGGGATGATGCTGCGAATGAAAATTTTATCAAGATGGCAAAAAAAGACCCCACAGCCAGCTATTATCCAAAAGCTACTTTGGTTTTTATTGATAAAAAGTTCGGAAAAAATCCTGCTAATTATGTGTTGGCTTATAAAGTGAATGTCTATGCAGCCATCCCTCTTTCGAACAAAGATGTTTACGTTGATGCCAAAACAGGAGAAATATACCACACCATAAATCTGATCAGAAATACGGATGTGCCAGGGACTGCAATAACCAAATACAGTGGTACTCAAACTATCACAACCGACTCTATGGCCTCTGGTTCTTTCCGATTGAAGGAAACAGCCCGTTGCGGTTTGGAAACTTATGATATGAATGCAACTACAGATTATGGTAGTGCTGTTGATTTCACAAATACAAGTACTACATGGAATAATGTGAACGCTCAACATGATGAAGTGGCAACCGACGCACATTTCGGCGCTGAAAAAACTTATGATTTTTATCTGACAAAATTCAGCAGGCAAAGCTACGATGGTCTTAATTCCCCCCTATACAGCTATGTTCATTATGATGTAGCTTACAACAATGCTTTCTGGGATGGTTTTAAAATGACTTATGGAGATGGTGACGGAACAACAACCGGTCCTTTGACTTCACTGGATGTGTGCGGACACGAAATAACACACGGTGTTACCGAAAATTCGGCAAATCTTATTTATCAGGACGAGCCGGGAGCACTGAATGAAGCGTTCAGCGATATGATGGGTACGGCAATTGAATTTTATGCAACACCAACAACAGGTAACTGGTATATTGGTGAAGCTTTTGATCTGTCTGGCGGCCATGGTTTCCGTAATATGTCGAATCCAAGTGAATTTCAGCAACCCGACACCTACCTTGGAACAAATTGGTATGTCGGAGTTATGGATAATGGCGGAGTTCATACCAACAGCGGAGTTGCCAATTATTGGTTCTATTTGCTGTCAGCAGGTGGAAATGGCACGAACGATATTGGTCATACTTTCACTGTAAGCGGTATCACTATCGATAAAGCTGAACAAATTGCCTATCGTGCTCTTACGGTTTATATGACCAGTACAACTGATTATGCTGAAACCCGCATTGCAACAATTCATGCTGCTACTGATCTTTACGGACAATGTTCAAACGAAGCCATTCAGTGTGCTAATGCATGGTATGCAGTAGGTGTTGGTCAGGCTGTTGCCGATAACGATGTTTATATCAGCAAAGTCCTGTCGCCTAAAACCAGTTGTGGTTTGACATCCGAAGTGGTAAGTGTGCGAATGATCTATAACGGTTGTAATACGCCCATCAATTCCGGTCAAAAGATTTATTTCTATTATAAAGCCGATGGCGGTTCAACTGTTGCCGACAGTTTAATTCTTGCATCCAATCTGAATGGAGGCGATTCTGTTGATTTTTCGTTCGCCACTCCTGCCGATGTGCATACACTCGGAAATCATACTATTGATTGCTGGCTGCATTATGCCTCCGACACCGTTGCCAATAACGACACTCTGGCTACATATACATTTGAGAATAAACTTTACGAGAACAGCGATGTAGGAGTTTCTGCTATTGTATCGCCTGTTTCCGAATGCCACATGACCACTGCAGAAAATGTTACTGTTAAGGTTAAGTTCTATGGTTGCGAGTTTTTGCCTGCAGGCAATAAGATTCCTCTGGCATATAAAATTAATGGTGGAACTGCCATCCACGATACGCTTGTTACTCCTCATGATATGACTCCTGACTCAGTATTCACTCATATATTTTCTACTCCCGCAAATTTATCTGCTGTTGGAACGTATTCTATTGATGCATGGACAGATTTCGGCATAGATAGTTTAAACACTAACGATGGTATTACAAGCTATCTTGTTAAAAACCCGTTCTCGCTACGCGATACCATCATTACTTTTGAAGAAACAAGTACTACCAACAATTTCCTGGTAACTCTGGCCACTTATGCTCATGCCATGGTTTCTACTGCAGCTCATAACACAGGTACAAAAGGTTTTCAAATGACAGGCGGAAATGTGATCGCTTATATGAATCAGTTGGAATTTCCTGATGGCAGCAACAATTGGACTATCAACGACTTTTTATCTGCAAAAATAACATTCTGTGTGGATGCAACATCGTGGACATCTGCAACAATGCGTTTTGACTTGAAGCAAACTTTTGGGCAAACTGCGTATCAATTATATTTGGGAACTGGAGATTATTCTGCTGCAAGCAATTGTAGAGTACTGGTCAACAACGCCGTGCAGGTTAGCCCCACGTATAATCCTACTTTGGCAAGTACCGATCCATTCGTTACTCACTTTATCGATCTAACTGCTTATGCTGGCACAAAATTCACCGTAACTATCGAGACACGGAATATCAGCAAGGATACCGTAATCTTCGTGATGGATAATGCCTATATCGATAATGTGAAATTTATGCAGCATTCGGATGTAGGGATCGAACAGGTGAATATGAACGACTATGTTAAAGTATTCCCCAATCCTGTCACAGACAAGTTGAGCATAACTTATTTCTCAAACAAAACAGAACAAATTCAGGTTGAGATGCTTGACCTTCAGGGTAAACTTATTGAACAGGAAAACGAAAATGCTATTGCAGGTCAGAACGACTATCAACTCGAAATGAGCAACAAACCTGCCGGCATTTATTTTATAAAGATAAGCACCGATAAAGGTATTTATAACAATAAGATCGTGAAACAGTGAAAAGAATTCTAAACAGTTTTATGATTATTTCGGTCGGATAGCGCTCCAAACGGAGTTGAAAAAATCCTGAACATTCTGGGGAGGCAAATTACGACTGTCTCCCCATTTTATTTCGTAGGTTTTATTGTCGCTGGTGTAGCTGATATAGGAAGTCATGTTGCCTGGATGCGAAAACTTTATCGATGTAATGTTGAGTTGTTTGAATTTGGCAAAAATATCCAGGGCTTCTTTTTTACCGATCTTTTCGAACAAAACGGGCGCTTTGTCTTTTTCAAGTTTATATACTTCGCCGTTGTTTTTCACCAGATATTCATCGTATTTGCCCGTAAATCCGCCTCCCCTACCAATGGTGAACGATTGTTCGGGAGCCGAAGTTTTGCACGACACCAATGAAATTAATGCGCCGAAAAGGAACAAAATATACTTTTTCATTTTTCAATTTTAAGTCATAAATCCAATACAAAAGTAACATAAAAAACTCCATAAGCATTTTAAGTATGTGGTAAATGGTATCCAACCTTGAGTTGGAAACCGAGAAACTTGAGTTGGAAACCCGGAAACTCGAGTTGGAAACGGAGAAACTCGATTTGGAAGCCGGCAAAATCGATTTGGAAACGCGCAAAATCAATTTGGAAACCAAAAAAACCAAAGTCTTTTTTTTAAAAAACAAAACTACTTTTATCCTAAAGCACATTGTTTGGTTACTTTTCAGAACCAATCAGAGTTCTTTCTTCTAATCTTTTATTTTACCTGTTCCATAAAAAAAGGCTTATACATTCGTACAAGCCTTTTTCGTTGAATTTGCTCCCCTATCAAATGGAGCAGCATTTATTTTTATTTAAAATTAAACCTGAATCCCAAAGCGCAACCCATATATGGGTCGAAATGTGTTTCGCCGTTCACTACTATTTGTGTTTGCAATCCCAAAGTGCCTTCTATAAATAAATTCATCTGATTCAACACCTCTTTGTTTTTACAAAGTCTGAAATTGATGCCGAAAGGCATAAATACATTGGCAAAAATAGTGGGTTTGGCTCTTTCGTGTGAAACAATTTCGTTGCTTCCCAAAAAGGTTCCTTTATCAAATTCATTGTAGTTCGGTTCTGCACCATAAAGCCCCAGCACAACTGCACTATCTTTCGTGTAGCTTTCAAAAACCCTTGCTGTAATTGCATATGCAGCGCTTATACCAACTCCGGTGAAGAGCGAAAACCTCTTTTCGGGGTCGGTCTTGAATAAATATTTAACATTAATGCCCAGCACATTGGCTTCAACCCTGTTGATATGATGCATGCGCGAAACCGTATCGGTTTGATATGCCACAGAATTAAAACTGAATGTATCGCCCGGAGTGTAAGCAAACTTGGTAGTATTCCGGTTCACCAAGTCGGAACCTGAATAGAACAAGCCTATCACCAGTTCGCGTTTTTTATTGTAATCTCCCAGTTTTTTGCTGTACGGATTCAAACCAATTTCAAAGTTTATCACTTTGCGTGAATTTGAATTACCATTATTAGAGCCCATACCCATCATAAAACTCGAATTGCCATGATTCGTTTTATTGTCATCATTCTTCGGGTCGCCCATGCCAAAACCTTTATCGTCGCGGCTGAAGGTTCTGTAACTATTCGAACCCATATCGAGTGATAAAGAAGAAAGTTTAAAACAACATTTTTTATTTGAGGTTTGAGGAGTTTCCGTATTCGTTGCATTTTGGCTTCGACTGCTAAGAGCGAATGCCGAAATTGCAAATAAGAACAAAATTAGCTTTTTCATAGTTGGTATTTTTTTAGTTTTGGTTTATTAACGCATCGCAATACCGAAATATTGTATGAATTAAGTATTTTTAACAAAATTTGATTATTATCAATCTTTTTATTTCTGCTTTGTTGAACGGATAACCTATAAATCACATCCTTTGTGGAACTTCTATCCCCAGCAAATTCATGCTGTTTCGGATAATAACAGCCGTGAAGTAGGATAAAGCCAGACGAAAATCCCTGAGTTTCTCATTTTCCTCTTTCAAAACGCTTATGCGCTGGTAGAACTGGTTGTATTGTTTGGCAAGTTCATACACATAATTGGCTATCTGCGCGGGACTCAGTTCGTCGGCTGCCAGTTTCACAATGCGGTTAAAATCGCTGCACAGGAAAAGCAGTTCGCGTTCTTCATGATGAATATCAATATTGCCCGAAAGATCGAGTTTTGCAACATCGTTGTCCGATTTGCGCAACAATGATTGAATGCGGGCATAGGTATACTGAATAAAAGGACCGGTGTTTCCGGTAAAATCGATAGATTCTTTCGGGTTGAACATCATGTTCTTCATCGGATCCACTTTCAGGATGAAATATTTTAAACCACCCAGCCCGAGTATGCGAAACAGGTTTTGGGCTTCCTGTGTGTCGAAACTTTCAAGTTTCCCGAGTTCCATGGTAGTTTGACGGGCGGTTTCTATCACTTCAGCGATCAGGTCGTCGGCATCCACCACGGTTCCTTCTCTCGATTTCATTTTGCCTTCGGGCAGTTCAACCATACCATACGAAAAATGCCTGATGTTGTCGGCCCAGCTATAATGCATCTTGCTGAGCACTTTCTTCAGCACATCGAAATGATAATTTTGTTCATTGCCTACCACGTATATCATCTTCGAAGGATGAAATTCATTAAAGCGGGCTGAAGCTGTGCCGAGATCCTGAGTCATGTATACTGATGTTCCGTTTGCACGCAGCAAAAGTTTTTCGTCGAGGCCTTCATCGCTCAGGTCAATCCAAACCGAACCATCCTGTTTTGTATAGAACACACCTTCCTTCACCCCTTCCTTCACCACATCCTTGCCTAACAAATAGGTTTGCGATTCGTAATAGGTTTTATCAAAATCAATTCCCAGACTTTTATACGTGACATCAAATCCTGCATAAACCCATTTATTCATTGTTTTCCACAATTTCTTCACTTCAGTGTCGCCGGTTTCCCACTTTTTGAGCATTTCTTGTGCTTCATTTAGTAGTTTCGATTTATCCTTAAGCTTTTCCATAAAGTCTCTTTCAGCTTCATAGGGAATACTTGGAATAAAAGTGGCCGATTGTTTCCCAATCTTTACAAGTTCCTCTTTAATGATTTTTGTCAGTAGTAATATATCCTCCGGTGTATAGGGAAAACCATCGGTCAATTTTTTTAGAATGCTGTTCTCATCAAAATTATCCGTGTTTAATTCAGTATAAATTATCTTAATTGCTTTTCGCAGTATTCTGGATAATTGAGCTTTATATTTCTTATCGAACATCACATAATACTTGCCTACGAGTTTATCGCCTTTCAATCCCGATGTTTCGGGAGTTTCGTCTTTTCCCCATTTCTGCCATGCCAGCATCGATTTGCAGATGTGAATTCCGCGATCGTTCACCAGATTTACCTGAAGCACGTTCTGTCCGTTGGCTTTTAATATCTTCGAAATGGAATCGCCCAGCAAGTTATTTCTGATGTGTCCCAAATGCAAAGGTTTGTTGGTATTGGGCGAAGAGTATTCAACAATAAAGGGGGCCTGGGTTGTATCGGGAGTTTTTATACCGAATGTAGTATCGGTGTAATTGTTTTTCAGGAATGTTATCCAGAAATTTTGCGCTATACGCAAATTCAGAAACCCTTTCACCACCGAAAAACTTTCAACATAGTCAAGCTTGTTCTGTAGATAATTTCCAATATCGTTGGCAGTTTGCTCCGGCGATCTTTTGGAAATGCGCACCAAAGGAAACACCATCAGGGTTATGTCAGCATCGTTCCTGAACTGTGCATTGGTTTGCTGTATGTTGATCAGTTCGGGGCTCAGAGGCTGACCGTACAATTCATTAAATGCCTCGCTTATTGCCTGTATCAAACTTTGCCAGATCATATTTTTTTCTGCAAAGATAATTAAGATTTGCATTTAGTGATTAGTGATTTGTGTTTGTTGATTACGAAATTCCGACTTCGGTCTTCATACTTCCGCCTCTATAAAATTGTTTTGAATTAACATCCCCGTGTTGATATTATTTTGCGCCCTGTTTTCCAAACTCTTTATTAATGCTAAACTTTGTTGAACTATATTTGCAGCATGTTATTCAGAAAGATCGGGCTAATCGTATTGTTGTGTTTAGGGCTTAAGCTCACCTATGCTCAAAACAATACGGTATATCGTGACTCTAAAACCCTTGGGATTCCATATGCGTTAAGTTCAGGTGAGGACTTGAATTCGGTTATCACCAATTATTTTGTAAACGAAATCGCGCTGAGCAACCAGAAAAAGCCTGAATTCATCAAATACGTTTTCTCAGGCACGCAACTTTGCAGAATTATTGAAACTTCGGCAGGGAAATTTGATGCAGGCTTCGAACTGACCGACCTGGTAAACACAGGAGATGTGGGTTACAAAAGCTTCTCCATTTCAGATGTACTGATACCCTCCACCTGTTCGTTCAATTTTCAGGTTTACGGAAGTCAGTCCACTCCTATTTCATCGCAAACCATTGCCGAAGCGCCACTCAAACCGGGATATAACAAACTTGCAGATTATACTTTTGCCGACACATCGAAAGCTAAAAAATTCAGCATCGTTTTGGATAATTTAAAATTCAACTACGATACCACGGCCAAAAGCAGGTTTTCGAAGCGGTTGAAACTTATCGACGATTATTTTTCTTCCGAAACGCTGCTGAATCAATATATGAGTCAGCTAAAAACCATCGACTTCAGCAACACCGATATGATCATAGTATATGATATCCGCCTGAAAGACCTCGAAAAAGCTTCCGACGAACTTTATAAACTCGATTTCCCCGGCAAACTGCATCTGGTTTCGCACGACCCTATTCATTTTATCGACCGTTACGATAATTTCTCCGACACGCTTATCCTGATCCGCAACCAGATGAACGGCAAACTTTCTTCGCTCGATAAGATATATTTCGACAAAGGTATGGGCGAACTTCAACATAAGGAAACCGACAAAGCACAGCTTTACTTCAAAAAATCGATACTGTTCAATCCTGCTTATGCGCCATCGCATCTGGAGCTTGCCAAAATTCAATACCGGCGCGACAGTTTGCTCGCTGCTTCCGATAAAATTGCCTACATCCTGCAAAAGCTAAACCCTGAACCGGCAGTTCAGAAACAAGTGTTGCTTTATGCCGATACTGTTTACACAAAAATGGTGGCCGAAGGTAACGAAGATGTGAGAACTGAAAAGTTTAACGAAGCCGTTGAGTTGTTCGAGCAATGCACCAAATTTTGTTCAGGTTTACCAGGTTATACCTGCAACGAAGATCACACGCGCGGGCTTGCTTCCGCAAAATTCGGTATCTACCAATCGTATCTGACGGTTTCGCAACAGGCGCTCGACAACGGCAAACTCGAAATTGCCGAAATATACATCACCGCGGCTCAAAGTTATCAGAAAACCAATTTTAAAGAGATCATCAGCGATGCTGAAGCTAAACTCAAGTTCGAAAAACTGATTAAAGCTTATATCGCCAAGGCCGACACGCTCAGCTCCAGACAAAAATTCGATAAAGCCCTGATGTTTCTCGGTAAAGCCCAAAACATCGGCAAGAACAATGATATTGCGCTGCCCGAAAAATTCAGCAAAAGCATCACCAAAGCCAAAAACGGCATCTACAAAGAGAAACTGAAAATAAGCGCGCAGGAGTTGAAGCTGGGCGATGCGGATGAAGCTGAAAAGGTTTTGAACGACGCGGTAAAATACCAGTGCGATAATTCCGAAACCGTCAACATTCTTTCAACTGCCGATTCGATATTGTTAAAGATAAAAGCCGCTCAATACAAAAATTACATCACGGACGCCATGCCCGATCTAGCTATACAGAACTACAAAATGGCATTAAATGGTTTCGATAATGCTAAAAAGCTCGAACGTGTGTTTTTGTTCAAACCATACCCTGCACTCGATTCGCTGATACGCTCTGCCGCGAAGCCGGTCGTAGAGCAACAGATAGATCGTGCCAAAAGCTTGCTGGCACTAAATCTGGTCGATTCGGCCAAAGCACTTGTTGTGAAGATCAAAAACCTGCAAAACTCACATCTGCTTGCCGGCGATACGCTTTTAAACCACAGCTTCGACAATTTATCGGCACTGATATATAAAGCCCGCTGCACCAACGCACACAACAGTTTCGACAGCGCCTGCATTCAGGCCAACATAGCCGCAAACCTGCAAAACTATCTGAAAGCATCTGAACTTTATTCAGCAGCCATAAAGATCTCGGAAAAATATCCCGATTGCAGCATCGACGCTTCGGCTGCCATTACCGATAAAAAAGCCAACAAACCGGCTACCGACTATCAACTTATGTTGCAAAAAGCCGACCTGGCTTTGGAACAGCTCAACTATCCCGAATATTTTTTCTTCTACTACGAAGCCGAAGTGTTTTTTGCTAACAACGCTGTGAAGAACTTCGGCCTGGTGCATCATTTGCTGGTCGACATGGTGGGCGTTTCAAGCAATCCCGCTTTTGTGTCTGTTGCCTTCGATTTCTTTATCTCGAAAAACCGCCCCGACGATGCTTTGGTTTGTTTGAAAACCCTGAAGAAAATGCAATACCCTGTTGAAAAAACCAAAGGCCTGCAACAACAACTGGGCATTAAACTGGCCCTGCGCGATTTTGCCTACAACAAATCGCTGAGCCCCGCCATGATGGTGGTGAGCTACACGGCAGCCGACAAATGGTTCCGCGATCTAAAAAACGCGTATAACACTACTTGGAAATCGATGAAATGAGGAGGAAGTTTGTACCCAAATTGGCTCACTTGACTGAGGGTTATAGCTCACTTGACTGAGGGGTAGAGCTAGCTTCACTGAGGGGTGCAGCCAGCTTAGTTATCAAATGGGCATGCTTAGCAAGCTTATGGGCTCACTTGTCTGAGGGTTTTACCTGAGACGACTGAGCTATTGTGCTCACTTCTGTGAGTGTTGTTGGTTGCTTTTCTGAGTTTTTTTATGACTGAATTAAGAGTCCGGCCCAACTTTAGGAAGGGCATGCTCAAATGAGGAGTAAGGAACAAGGAGAAAGTTTGTTTAAATTGAATAGTGCCTATAAAAAAAACTCCCCCGCTTTTCCAAAACTTTACTTAATTTGCACCATGTTTTTCCTCATCTCAAAAATACTGGCGTTTTTGCTCAGTCCGCTTATGTGGATCATATTGCTGTTGCTCGTGGGCATCATCGTCATCAAAAACACCCGGCGTGCGCGCCGCTATTTCATTTCGGCTTTTGTGTGCTTCATCTTTTTCACAAATCCTGCTATCATCGACGAACTGCTGCGCTGGTGGGAATCGCCCATGATAGTGCCTGCCGCCAACCAACAGTATGATGCAGGCATCGTGCTCGGCGGAGGCATGGTTACATTCGACAACGACTACAACCGCCTCATCTTTCGCGAAAACACCGACCGTTTTCTGCAAACTTATGCGCTCTACAAAAAAGGAACCATCAAAAAAATAATAGTTTCCGGAGGTGCTGGCAGTTTAGTGTTTAAAAACACCATCGAGGCAACACTCATAAAACGCTATTTGCTCGATGTAGGTGTTCCTTCCGAAGATATTATCATCGATTCCACTTCGAACAACACCCACGAAAATGCCGTCAATTGCGTTAAAATAATTAATGAACAATTCCCGGGCAAACATTTTTTGCTCATCACTTCGGCCACCCACATGAGGCGTTCGCTGGCCTGTTTTGCCAACGAAAAGCTTTGTGTTTCGCCCTATCCTGTGGGTAAAATAGTGGGGCCGCGGCGCACCGATATTGGTTACTATCTGGTGCCCGACACCGAAGCCTTGATCCGTTGGGAAAAACTGCTACACGAACTGCTTGGATACGTCATATACACTGCAATGGGGTATATATAATCCTGCAACTCATCGCCTCCCAAGCCCTTGTTAATAACTTTCGGTTTTTAGTTAATTTTTTTAAAACTAAATTTGAATTTCACCAATTTAATTAGTATATTTGCCTAATTCGAAAAACGTAAGGTCATGAAATCAGAAAAGATAGAACTCACCGAAATTATACATTGCCCCGCAAAAAAACTATACCATGCTTGGCTCGACAGCGACGAACATACGGCTTTTACAGGCGCTAAAACCAAAATACGCCCCAAACTCGGAGCGCGTTTCACGGCAAGCGACGGTTATATAACAGGCGAAAACATCGAGCTGGAAGAAGACAAACGAATACTGCAATCGTGGCGAACCTCTGATTTTCCCGAAGGTGCTGACGATTCGCTCCTCGAGATCATCTTCGATGATGTTAAACAAGGCTGCAAACTAACCATAATCCACTGGAACATACCCGAAGGACAGCACAACATGTATTCAGATGGCTGGAAAGAATATTATTTCAAACCCATGAAAACCTATTTCTCAAAATAATTGGGATTGGCTCTCTGGTTGCAACTCTGAAACCCGTTTCTGGAAACTTTATATTTTACTACTTTTGCAGATCAAAATTGCAGCATGAGCCATACCCTTTTCATTATTATACTTTGCATCGTAATTTTCAATTACCTGTTCGGTTTATTGCTTGAATATCTCGACAGCACGAGATGGACAAATCAGCTACCTGTTGAACTCGAAGGCATATACGACGCCGAAAAATACCGCAAATCGCAGGACTACGAAAAAACAAAAACACGATTTTCGTTGCTCACGGGGGCTGTTTCTATCATTGCCATGATATTGATGCTGGTTTGTGGCGGCTTTGCCTGGGTCGACGAATGGGTTAGAACATACACCACCAACCCGATTTGGATGGCTCTCATGTTTTTTGGCATCATCGGGCTTGCTTCCGATCTGCTTTCTACACCTTTCGATATCTATAGCACTTTCGTGATAGAACAAAAATTCGGCTTCAACACAACCAAGCCCCTCACCTATTTACTCGACAAACTAAAAGGATGGCTTCTGACGGCTATCATCGGTGGAGGATTACTTGCTTTCGTTGTATGGGTTTACGATGCAACAGGAAGTTGGTTTTGGATAATTGTTTGGGGAGCTCTCACGGGCTTCATGCTTTTCATGTCATTATTCTATTCCAATCTGATAGTTCCCTTGTTCAACAAACAAAAACATTTGGAAACAGGCGAGCTGCGCGATGCCATCGAACAATTTGCCGCCAAAACAGGCTTCAAACTTAAAAACATTTTCGTTATCGACGGTTCGAAACGTTCGCGCAAAGCCAATGCCTATTTCACAGGCTTCGGACCGAAGAAACGAATCGTATTATACGATACCCTTATAAAAGACCTATCTACCGAAGAAATAGTGGCAGTTTTGGCTCACGAAACCGGACATTATAAAAAGAAACATGTTATTTACGGACTGCTGAGTTCAATACTCACCAACGGGCTTATACTGTACATCATGTCGTTGTTCATCGGCAATCCCGATATGTCAGCAGCTTTGGGTGCAACTCAGGGAAGTTTCCACATGGGCATCATTGCGTTTGGCTTGCTTTACAGTCCTATTTCCATGGTTTTCGGGATAGTGGGCAGTTACATTTCGCGAATAAACGAATACACCGCCGACCGCTATGCAGCCGAAAACTATCAGGCCGAAGCCATCAAAAGCGGTTTGAAGAAACTATCGGTTTTGAACTTAAGCAACCTGATGCCGCATCCGTTCACCGTTTTCATCACATACTCACACCCGACACTTTTACAGCGCTTGGCAGCCATAGACAGATTTAAGAAAGAATGATTGTTTAATATCTGCTATTTTCCTCCAACTTGTTTCAAAGCCCCTGTTTCGTAATAGCGTGTTTTTGATAAATTAGCAGGTATTGATGTAACAACACCAAACTGCGGGATGAGAAATTTGGCATTAACACTTTCATTTTTCGCATCGGATATCGTGATATTGGCATAATCTGAAATCCGATAATATAAACCATGATTCTTTGATGAAATAGCAGCCTTTCTATTCACATACGATTTCAAACTGTCGGTATTGGCAACCTTGCATATTTTCAAATTAACAACGTCTCCGAATCCGTTTGTGGTGTCGAGCACACCTTTTAGTTTCGAAAAACGGAACAAGCCAATAGAATCATTTTGTTTTTCTGCTTTAGGCAAATACACGAACGAATAGGTGATCTTTTTGGTAACACTAATACCGGTAAAAAGTTTACGATATTCACTCTCCATTTTTTCAAGCTCTTCGTTCATATTTTTAAACGTTTCCTTATCGTAGTTCACTTCCTGAAATCCGCTGATCAGATTAAACCTGTTTTCTTTCACTTTAATAATAAAATCTGCAGCGTTCTTGGCTTTTTGCTCAGGTGTTTTTTCAACCACTGAGCGTTTGAAGGTCATCTTTTCAACCGTAACCGAATCCACATTCACCTTTTCGATGATAGTGTCGACCTTTTCAAACAAATTAAAGTCAGCATAGTACTTGAATATATCCGGAAAAACCGTTTCGTCGTTAACCAAACTAACGGAATTGTTTTCAGCCACTGCGTTCGTATTTTCAAAATCAGACCCAACCATCAAACCTGCTTCAGTGAGCGCCATTTCAAATGCTTTGCTTTTCTTTAAAGAACATTTATTCATCTCAACAAAATAAAATTGCTGCGGATCGGGCTCTGTATAGGTTGACAGTTTCATTTCATTAATTTCGTAGCTCGTCGAATTGGTTTTGATCACATTGGTCAATCCCAGATACTTTTCAGCAAATTCGGCATACGGACCTTTTAACTGTTCCGTTTTATTAACAACAACATCAATTTTAATATAATTCCGGGGCAGTGCGTAATAATAGCCTTCCTTATTAGAAGGAGCCTTAGTGCCGCTCACTCGTGTAACGTTCATAACAGGCTTGCAACCCGATTGAATGAACATCAAAATCAAAGCGGCATAAAACAGTATCCTTATTTTCATTTCATTGAGATTTAAGATGCAAACCTACATGAAATTTGCGAAATACGCAAGATAATCATAAGCTAAATAAGCCGACATGCTTTTATAGGCCTTATTCCAATTGCTAAAATTTATTAATTTGCTTAAATTAAATTAAGTTGTAATTTTGTAAAGAAATTAAAGCCCATGCTCTCAAAAAAAACACGGTATTCTATTCTAGCCATGGTGAAGCTTGCCAAAGAATATAACAAAGGGCCAGTGCTGATAAGCAGTATTTCAGAAACAGAACTGATACCAAAAAAATTCCTTGAATCCATTTTATTAGAGCTAAAACGTAATGGTTTTGTCAACAGTAAAAAAGGCAAAGGTGGAGGATATTACCTAATAAAAAGTCCCGACCAGATAAATCTTGCAGATATGCTTCGATTGTTTGAAGGAGCTATTGCACTTCTCCCCTGTGCGGCTTATAAATACTATGAATCATGCGGTCATTGCAAAGATGAACAAACTTGTGGTATTCGCAGTGTCATAAAAGAGATTCGAGATGAAACCGTTAGAATGATGAAAGGCTTCTCATTAGCTGATATTATCAACCGCGAGAATGATTTGTTGAAAAATAAATAATATTTTTTTTAGATAATAGTCTACTTAATCGATAGATTTAATACTTTTGCTAAAAAATTAAACAAATCGATTATGAAAAAAGCTACAATTGTTGCACTAACATTATGTGTTATAGCATTTTTATTTGTTACAGTTTCTTGTAACAATTCACCAAATAAACAAAATTCAACAGAACTCCAGGGTAATATTTCTATCTCAGGAGCTTTTGCCATGTATCCACTCTCTGTAAAATGGGCAGAAGAGTTCAAAAAACTGCATCCTAAAGTAAAAATAGATGTTTCAGCCGGCGGAGCAGGAAAAGGAATGGCCGATGTTTTAAATGGTCTGGTTGATGTTGCCATGTTTTCGAGAGAAGTGAGCAAGGAAGAGACTGATAAAGGTGCATGGTTCGTTGCCGTGGCCAAGGACGCTGTTTTGCCAACAATAAATATTGATAATCCCGCTTATAAAGCTATAATGGAAAGAGGTTTGACCAAACAGGAATTTACAGATATTTTCCTTACAGAAAAAATAAAGAAATGGAAACAAATCATACCAACCGCAGGACCTGCCAAGATTAATGTTTACACCCGTTCGGATGCATGCGGTGCAGGAGAGATGTGGGCAAAATATATGGGCAAGAAACAGGAAGATATTAAAGGAGTCGGTGTTTATGGCGACCCTGGTATGAGTGATGCTGTTAAAAAAGACAAATTCGGGATTGGCTACAACAACGTTATTTATGCTTATGACCCGAAAACCAAAAAGAATTACGATGGTATTGCAGTTATTCCACTTGATCTGAACGGAAACGGAAAGATCGACAGTACCGAGAAATTTTATACAAACCTAGACGATTTGATGCTTGCTATTAAAGAAGACCGTTTCCCCTCGCCTCCTGCACGCAATTTGTATTTTATCACCAAAGGCAAAACCACGAATCAGCTTGTTTTAGAATTCTTCAAGTTTGTGTTGGGTGAAGGACAAAAATACATTCACGATGCAGGTTATGTAACGCTAAATGATGCCCGATTAAAAACCGAAACGGAAAAACTGAGCAAATAGACCTCTAATGCGCTTTTTAAAGAACGAACGTTTCCTGAACTTCTTCATGTACTTATTTCTGGGTATAATCATTGCTATGCCCATTATAATAATTGCAGGCTTATTCTATAAATCGGAAAGCGTGCTGCACGCCAATTCACTTTCCGACCTGTTGTTTTCAACAGAATGGAAGCCTTTTCAGGGGAAGTTCGGGTTTTATTCCTATATATACAGTTCGGTTCTGGTTACAATGCTCGCTTTATTAATTTCTGTTCCTATCTGTTTGCTGGCAGCCATTTATTTAACACAATACGCCAAAAGTGTGTATCTAAAAGTGATACAACCTGTGATCGATATTCTGGCAGGTATACCCTCCATCATATTCGGTGTATGGGGCATTCTGGTTATCGTTCCACTGATATCGAAATATCTGGCACCGTTCTTCGGGATAGAAACAGCAGGATATTCAATACTGGCCGGAGCCATTGTTCTGTCGGTGATGATCATCCCTTTTATTTTGAATATATTGCTCGAGATCTTTAAAAGTATATCGAAAGAACTACCTCAAGCATCCATTGCATTAGGAGCTACTAAATGGCAGACGATCAAATACGTGGTATTGCGTAAAGCTTTCCCGGGAATTATATCTTCTATCGTGTTCGGTTTGTCGAGAGCATTCGGTGAAACCATAGCTGTATTGATGGTTGTGGGTAATGTGGCTCAAATACCATCCAACATATTTCAACCGGGTTATCCTTTGCCAGCACTTATCGCCAACAACTACGGAGAAATGCTTTCGATACCCAACTACGATTCGGCACTAATGTTTGCAGCATTGATACTGCTGGTTATCGTATTGTTCTTTAATCTGGCAGCACGTATGCTCATCTCACGATATGAAACCAAGCTATAGTTTATGAGAAAGAAATTACTGGCACTGGAAGAACATTTTTTCAAACTCTTGATGCAGTTATCTATCGCACTTATCGTACTTGTGCTATCGCTCATTGTATTCAGTATTTTCTACAGAGGATTGCCTGCACTTACATGGGAAATGATAAGCCAAACGCCAAAGGGAGGCTATTACTTCGGAAAGGAAGGTGGTGTATTGAATGCAATTGTAGGTTCACTGTATCTGGCACTGGGAGCTACTTTGCTTGCTCTTATCATGGGATTGCCCGTTGCCATGCTGATGAATATACATCTTCGCAAGTTTAAACGTCTGGTGAACTCCATTCGTTTTCTGCTCGACCTGCTGTGGGGAATTCCTTCTATTGTTTACGGCGCATTCGGATTCAGCGTGATGATCGTATTGGGTGTTAAAACATCATTGCTTGCTGGTATCATCACTGTGGCACTTTTCATACTGCCTATCATGATACGCGCTATAGACGAAGTGCTTAAAAACGTTCCCGTGGGTTTGCTGGAAGCATCCATGTCGCTGGGATCGAATAAATCACAAACCTCTTTTATGGTGTATATCCGTCAGTGTTCATCAGCTATTGTAACTGCCATTATGATATCGTTCGGGAGAGCCATTGGCGATGCCGCCTCGGTGTTGTTCACCACCGGCTATACCGACAGCATCCCAACTTCGCTGACACAGCCTACTGCAACACTTCCGTTGTCGATATTCTTTCAGTTAAGTTCTCCCATACGGGAAGTGCAGAACCGAGCTTACGCTTCAGCAGCGATACTTACTTTTATCATTCTTTTTATCAGTGTGCTTGCACGTGTTCTTTCGAACAAATACAACAAAAACAAAATCTCGTAGCTACTATGGAATACAAAATCAGCATACAAAACCTGAACCTGAGTATCGGAAAGAACAAGATACTGAAAGATATCAACCTGAATATTCCCAAAAATCAGGTTACTGTTATTTTAGGTCCTTCGGGCTGCGGTAAGACCACGCTGCTGAAATGCCTGAACCGATTGATAGACCTTGAAGAGAACGTGAACATCAGCGGCAACATCTTTCTTGATGGGGAAGATATACTCCACACCAAATCCGATCTGCCGGGCATCCGTAAGAAAATGGGACTGCTGTCGCAACGACCCTATCCGCTGCCTATGAATATCTATGATAACATTGCATACGGTTTGCGCATAAACGGACTTCACAACAAGCATCTTATATGCGAAAGTGTGGAAAATCATCTGAAACAGGTTAGTCTTTGGGACGAAGTGAAAGACCGCTTGAAAGAACCTGCTTCGCGCCTTTCTATCGGGCAACAGCAACGCTTGTGTCTGGCACGCGGACTGGCAGTTGAACCCGAGATCATTCTGGCCGACGAACCCACTTCTGCTCTCGACCCATTGTCGAGCACAGCCATCGAAAAGAAATTCATTGAACTGAAGCAGGATTATACTCTGGTGATGGTAACGCATATCCTGCGTCAGGCGAGGAGAATTGCCGACTACGTGGTATTTATGTATTTGGGAGAGATCGTGGAACACGGCACGGCTGACGAGTTTTTTAACCACCCTAAACAAGAACAAACCAAAGCCTATTTACAGGGAACTTTTAATTAATTCAATATCCATAACCAAAACAGAAAAAAATGAAGAGAACTATTTTACTTTTATCAGCCTTGTTTTTATTCAGCGTTAACACCTTTGCACAATTCAAACTGAGCGCAGAATACCGTCCGCGCTTCGAATTCAGAGACAGTTATAAACTGCTGCCTCCTTCGTTCGGACAAACTCCAGCCTATCAGGTGAGCCAGCGTACGCGTCTGAACGTGGGTTTTAACTGGAACATCGTAAAAACCTATCTGTCGTTTCAGGATGTGCGCCTCTGGGGCGACGAAGCCATGAAGAAAGATATTGCCGGACTGGGGCTCTACGAAGGCTGGGCAGAAATTAAAGTGTGCGACAGTTTGTTCATAAAGGCCGGACGTCAGGAATTTATTTACGACAACGAACGTTTGTTCACTAACTCCAATTGGTCGCAGAAGGGAGTGACACACGATGCTCTTTTGTTCAAATACAACATCAAAGGGTTTTCAGCCGATATGGCTCTGGCGTTTAACCAATCGAGAGATACCACAAATTCGACAGACTATAACTCCACACTTGGAAACTATAAAGCATTGGGCTTTTTGTGGCTGAAGTATAATATCAAGAAGCATTTCACGGTTCAAGCTACTATCATTGCCGACGGATATCAGAAAGTTGGCACTACCAACACCACCTATGTGCGGGTTACCAACGGAGGAATATTCAACTACCGCAGTAAATGGGTGAACGCCGACGGTCGCGGGTTTTATCAATGGGGACATGATGTTTCAGGTATGGAGATCAGTGCGTATTATGCCAATGCCGACCTAACTGTGAAACCTTTGGGGTGGTTAACCTTATTTACCGGATGCGAATATATGTCGGGCAACGACGCAACCGACCTTACCAACAAAAAACTGAACGCCTTCAACACCCTGTATGGAAGCAGTCACAGATACAATGGTAACATTGATTTCTTCACCAAACCCAGCGACACAAAAAACACCGGACTGATAGATATTTATTTCGACCTGATCTTCACGGTGAAAAAGCAATATATTTTGCGTGCCGACCTGCACTATTTCAGGACACAAAACAATTACACTGTAAGCACTAAGGTTCAAGACCCCTATCTGGGAAGCGAAGCCGACATCAGCGCTAAAATTCCAATTATAAAGGATGTGGATGTGCAGGTGGGTTATTCAGCCATTGTCGGCAGCAATACGCTGCAACTGATGGAAGGTGGCAATAAGAAGAATTTCAGTCATTGGGCTTTTGTGATGCTAACCGTGAAACCTACCCTTTTTACCTGGGAGAAAAAATAAACACCCAACACGAGTAAATAATAGATTAATCAGAGAAAGGTTCGCAGCAATGTGAGCCTTTTTTTTTTATTTCAGAAGTCGGAGTTCAGAAGTCAGAATTAAAAAAGTCAGACGTATAAAATATTTCTCAATTTTATTTTCCAAAATAGTATATTTGTTTCATGGAAAATGTAGTACTGATCTCCTTCTTTGTTTTTACAATCTTATTTGTTTACAGGAAAAGAATAATAAGATCTTTCAGACGTAACAATTCTGATACCGACATGGAACTTGATCTGTTTCTGCAGACCCATACGGAGTTCTACAAGACGCTTCCTCCGAAAATGAAGAAGCGCTTCAAACACCGCCTCCCTATCTTTATCGATACTCACGAGTTTGAAGGCCGCGAGGGTTTATCGGTTACGGAAGAGATGAAACTGCTGATCTCGTCAGCTGCCGTGCATCTCACACTCGGATTGTCGGATTATACGCTTAGCGACTTCAACCGTATATTCATTTATCCCGATGTATATTACTCGCAATTCACCAAAACCACCAACCGCGGAGAAACCAACCAGCACGGCATTATTACCATGGCATGGCCTTACGTTGTGGATGGTTTCAGAGATGCCACCGATAAGATCAACCTGGCGTATCACGAGTTTGCTCACGCCTTGATATTACAGCATGTGAACACAGGTCTGGAGGATTCAATGTTCGTTCACGGTTACGAATTGTTTTGCGATAAACTGTTCAGCGAAAATCTGTCGCGGAAAGTGGAAGAAATGGGGTTGCTGCGCGAACATGCCTATGCCAACAAAATGGAATTCTTTGCTGCCAGCACCGAGTTCTTTCTGGAAGCTCCCGAACTGTTGCACAACCAATGTTCAGAGTTATACTACCTGATGGTGCGTATGCTGCGTCAGGACCCCGTGCATCAGTTTTACGGACTTACGTTTACTTATATCAACGACGGTACTAATAATCCGTATTAAACCTTTGTATCATGTAACGATAGTAATCTATGTCGAAACACAAAAAGAAAAAACCGAATTTGCATGAGCGCGAAAAAATTGCCAGAGCGCAGCACCGAAACGAGTATTACCGCAAAATAAAAAAAGTGCTGAATGCCATCAATTGCAGCCATGTTTACGATATGATCCCTAAAAAAGATATGGAAGGATTGTATGTTCTCAGGTTTCAATCGATCAATATTTCGATAGCCGAGGGAGAAACTATGCCTCCCGGGGCCAGAAAACAAACAGGCAAGGTTATTTCGGGTATGATGAAAGAAATAACTACCCCCATTTTACCCGGTGGCCCGGAAATAGATCTCGACACCTTTCTCACGGCAGGAATCACACTTATGTTATACGCGGAAAGTTTGCGCGACGATGAGTTTCCGAAAGCAGCTCAGATAAAGAAAGACATGCACTATTTTAGTAAAACCGACCAGATCAAAATAGATGCATTCACTAAGATGAACTCCATAATTCAAAGTGCGGTGATGGTGTTCAGTAATCTGAACAGGCGCTTATATTGGGGTGAAATTAAACCTATTGTTGACAGCGATAAAGCAAAGGCGTATCATCAACTGATATGGCACAGCGTGGTGCCCGAAAAGATACATGTTGAGATCAACGGCGAAACTCACACAGCTATTCGTGTGGGCTATTGCGGGGCGCAATCGGGGCCGGAATGGGTGAGCATCAAAGCCGAAAAGCTTGGCATACATACGGCAAACCCCGATAAACGCTACGATGTTTATATCCAGACTCACGCATTGCAACGTTTGAATGAACGCATCGACTGCATTTATAGCGAAACACTACTAACCGAACTGTTTATTTCGGTGAAAGTTGCAAAATGCCAGCGCGAACCTAACAGCGGAAAAATACTCATCGACTTCACCGTGGTGGATACTAAAGCAGGCTATCTGCTGTGCGATGTTATCGATAATAAGATCATTATCCGCACTTTTTTGTTCCTCACCCATAACGGGACACCCGAAGGAGAGAAACTTAGGCAAAACACCGGACTTCAGAAAGAGGATATTCAATTTCTCGACCTCGATAAGTTAAGCACGTTTATAGCTCCCGAAGTATACAACAACGAAAGGATACGAAAAATATTCACTGAAGCCGGCTGCGATTCTATTTTTCACTTCCACGAATACGTTGAAGAATATGAAATTCCCATCAAGAAGCATCCGAATGCTACCCTTATCGAAAAATATATCGGAAAGGAAGAAGCTGATAAGTTTTTTGAGGAAGAGGAAGGAAGTTACTAATTACTAGTTATTAGTTACGAGTGACTAAAGTACTTAAAGTTAAAAGGTATTTGGTATTTGGTATTTGGTATTTGGTATCTGGTACCATAGACCACAGACCATTAACTGTTTCACGAATTTTCTCAGCTTTTCTTTTTTATGTAATTATAAACAGAAAAGATCACACCACCCTGTATATAGAACGATTTATCTACGCCAAAATCCATTCCCAAATACGGTTCCAGTGTTTGCTTTTTAATTCTGAAGGCATAACTAACGTGGAACGACGGATAAACTTTTAGAGGCGCTTCATAATCGTTGAATTTTTTGCAATCTGCCCCTAAGGGAATCAATGCCGTTCTGTAATTATACGTGTAAATGGCTTTTCTATAGATTAACATCGGGAAATAGGCTCCGGCATATATATTCAATCGTTTCCACCTGAGCAATACCATAATGGGAAGCTCTATATCATACGAAGTATAATCATACCTGATGATATTGGAAACTTCACTATAAGACACCATATCCCAAACAGTCCCCGTTCCCGGAATATAACCTGTTCCTTTGCTAAGCCCATATTTTTTTATGGTGTCCAAATTATTTTCAAATACATCTTTACGAACACAAAAGAAAGAACCGGTAGTAACATACAGATGCTTTAGTATTTTTATATTTACAAGAAACCCTGCTTTATAACCATACGTAGGCATTTGAGTATAACCGTCGTATTGATGGTCTTTATAATAACTGCCGGTAATCGGACTTGTATACTTTTTTACAAAGAAATTTTTGTAAGAACCGCCTGCCTGAATGGAAATTTGCAGCTTAGGATAATACATCATTGTTTTTATACTATCCTGACTGTATGTTATAGCAGCAAGCAACAATAAACTCGCGAAAAGAACTATTTTTCTCATTTATTGTTTTGTTTTTATACCTGTTACTTCTATATCAAATCCACCACCAGGTGCATTTTGCCGATATCTGTATTTTAAACTTGTAGTTGATACAAATTCTCCTCCAAAAAAGAATTCCGGATTGGAAAAATTATTGGATAAAGAACCGTCTTCTGTAATCTCAGGTTCTATATAAAGGCCATCAATTTTTAAAGTGTTATCCGATTTTCCTATGGTAACTTTACCATTATAAGTATTAATGGTATCGTAGTCATATAATGTATAAGTCCAGTAATGTTCTTGAGTTGTAAAAGTATAATCGCCGGTAAACTTATAGCGATAATCTTCCTTTTCTTTTTTGCAACCGAACAGCAGTAAACAAATTATCAAAATTGAGAATAGTTTTTTCATGCCTTCAAGGTTAATTATCAAGCAAAGGTCGATACAAATATAAGAAAGTTCTTACGTTTAAAGTTGAGCGTGATCTTTTATTATAGTTTTTTATAGTAGTTCTTCACTTCGTTCAGGTAGGTCAACACGGCATTTCGTTTGGAGCGGTTGTTTAGTGCTGCTTTTAAGGTTTGGTAGTAAGCGTTTATAAATAGTATCTCGCTATCGTTCACATAAAACGACATGATCTGCGCTTTGCTTAGTTTGTTGTTATCATAGTTCCCGATCAGCGAGGTAGCTTTTTCGTCCCAAATATATCGCACAAAAGTTGAATCGTTAACCAGGTGTAAATTGTTCGCTCCGGTGTCGGGAAGCTGAATATTATAAACAATTTTCAGGATGAGCGGCTTGGTGTTCTGAACTACCGACTGCAACCACCACGAACGGTATCCCCAGGGATACTGACAGTTTCCGTTTTCCAGTTCATTCAATACAGGAATAAGCTTGTTGTCGTAATACTTGTAGAAATTGTAGTTGAACCACCAGATGCCCGAACCGCTCACAAAATTCTCTTTGTAATAAATAAGGGTTCGTCCGTCGATATCTCTGAAATGCTTCAGTTCGAGGCCATAGTGGTGATAGATATCATGCCGGGCGATCATAGTGTCCGATTTAAAAAAGTAAAGTACACAACTCCATGCCCAATCCGCAGATCCCAGACATACTGCAAATTCATTAAAGTCATTCTTGTTTTTATCGAATGAAAACATCTCTATGGCCAGAGTGTTGTTATTCTTAAAAACGCTGTCAACATCGGCGTCTCCAAAAATTCTTTTCGCGAGCTTGATATCAATTATTCCCGCGTTAATAGCTTTCTTCAGTTTGTTAAAGTCAACTTTGGAAAGGGCTTTATGCAATTGCTGACGGTTGCGAAATATGGAGTCGGAAGTTGCACCCACTTTCGCCATAAGTTCGCTTGTAGACAGTTTGCCGATACTGTCGAGAAAGGATACCAACTGAAGGTCGGTATAGTTTATTTTTACAGGGTTCGGACTGTCGCCGGTTGCAGTGACGGTTGATTTGTTGACCGGAACGCTTATGCTGTCTTCATTTTGAGCCGAACAACAGTGCGAACCTGCCAGAAACATAACGAAATAAAGAAAGTTTTTCATCGCAATAAAATTACTCATTTTATTAAAAAACAGAAACTCTTTAGTATATTTTTAAGTATCTGATACCACTGACCATATCCTTTTTCAACCACAGAGTTCAATGTAAAAAAACGGAGTGACACAGAGAAACCCTCTCTCTCCCATCTATTCACTATTATCTATTCACTATTCTCTGATAAACTTTCTCACCTCCGTCCCCTTTTCGGTTGTGGCTTTGATGAACCAGATTCCTGCGGGCAATCCTGATACATCTATGGTGGTGGTGGGTGGTGCGTTGGGCAGGGTTTTAAGTATCTGCCCTTCCAGATTGAATATTTCTATGGTGGATGTTTGCGGGGTTTGTATGGTTATTTCTCTATACGTTGGATTGGGATAAATTGATAAAATACTTGGAGAAGAATTTGATTCTTTAATTCCGGAAACGTCGCTTAATTTAACCACCCAAAAATCACCATTCCCATATCCGGCTGTTACATCTCCATCATTAGAATTTGTGGATCCTACAACAATACAACCTCCATCTCCGGTTAATTGCATGGAATTAGCATTGTCACCATAACTCCCGCCATAACATTTTTGCCATTGCAAGGTTCCTGTACTATCCAGTTTTACTACCCAATAGTCTTGCCATCCATGATTACCCGTTACATCACCATCACTTATTGTAACTCCAGTATTTAACCATGTAGTTCCTGCAACAATACAGCCTTTGTCAGCGGTTTTTTTAATAGAATAAGCCTGATCTATGTAGCTTCCTCCTAATGATTTTTGCCATTTTAAAGTTCCCGAACTATCCAGTTTTATTACCCAGTAATCTTCATGTCCATGATTACCTGTTACGTCACCATTATTCGACTGTGACGAACCTGCAACAATATACCCACCATCATCAGATTGCTGAATTGCATAAGCCTCATCAATGCTAGTACCTCCTAAAGATTTTTGCCACAGCAATATTCCTGTACTGTCCAGTTTTACTACCCAATAATCAAGACTTCCATGGTTGCCTGTAACTTGTCCATCATTTGTGGATGACCATCCTGCAACAATATATCCACGATCATTAGTTTGTTGGATGGAAAAAGCATCGTCACTGCCGCTACCACCCAGTGATTTTTGCCATTTCAAGCTTCCTGTGCTATCTAGTTTTACTACCCAAATATCACTATTTCCATGATTACCTGATACATCACCCTCATTAGATTCTGAGTATCCTGCAACAATATAACCGTCATCAGCAGTTTGCTGAATGGAATAAGCTTTTTCAGCACCACTGCCACCCAGTGATTTTTGCCATTGAATTGTTCCTGTACTCTTAAGTTTTACAACCCAATAATCTGTACTTCCATGATTGCCTGTTACGTCTCCATTATTAGACGTTGACGAACCTGCGACTATATACCCCCCATCCGTGGTTTGCTCAATAGAATAGGGATTCTCTGTTCCAGTGCCACCTAACGATTTTTGCCATTGAATATCTCCTGTACTGCCCAATTTTACGATCCAATAATCAGCATTTCCATGATTGCCTGTTACATCTCCATCATTAGAAAACGACGACCCAGCTACAATATAGCCACCATCATTGGTAGTATCTATAGCATAACCGTATTCTGTGGATGTTCCTCCATATGATTTTTGCCATTGAATAAAGGACTGTGCATGTACAAATCTATCAGGTAATATTAAAAGGATAATTAAAATAAAAGTTAAACTTATTTTTTTCATATCAACAGTGGGTGTAGGTTAATAAATGACAGACCATCAGAAAAATATTTACCAGTAAAAGTATAATTTTAAATGATTCTTTTACTAAAAATCTACGACTAAAAAAAAACTTGAAGATAATTGAACTAAAAAAACTCTCCCGCATCTTTTTATCAACACGGGAGAGTTTTTTTCCTAAACCCCTAAACAACTAAACCCCTATCTAAGCAATGGTAATTCTTATAGGAGCGGTATAATCGCCGGCCACGTCGGGGTGTTGCATGTTGATAAAGCGAACCCATATCATCAGGTCGTAGCCTATCAGCAAGGGGTCGTTCTGAAGCTCAAAACGTGATGTGGTGTATACCACATGAAAACAATTGTCGTTGGGGCCCGTGCATTTTTGGCGGACTTTAGAAGCTAAGTCATTACCTGGTTTAAATTTTCCTTCCACCACGGCGTAGGCCAGCTCCACACCATTGGCATCCGGCGGGAGGTGGTTGCGTTTGGTTTCGTTGTCGGCACGTACAATAAACTTCACGAGCCCATTGGGAAGCGTCGTTATTTTAGGCACGCAAATTTCTCTGATGCGGACTTTCGGACGTGTTACAACCTTCGGCAAACCGGTTTTGCGGTTAAAAACCTTACGGTCGTTATCGTTCCACAGACTTGCCGGTATGTCCAAATAAATATCCGTAAGCAGTTTCTTTATCTTCACTTCCATCGTATCGAGGCTTGCTATAACTGCTTTGGTGCGTCCTTCGGCATCGTCCGACCAGAGCACGTATAAATTCAAATACGTTCCGTCGGTAACCGCGTCGCCATAAAGGGTAGTCAGCGATGTGATGTTTGCGGTGCTTATTTTAAGCCGCGTTGCTTCAGATGTGGCATAAGGAACCACTTTCGATAAATAGGTGTTTAAACCTTCTCTGTTTGTTGGAAATGTTGCTGCCATAATTTTTAATTTTTAGATTAATAGTTTTGTTTTATTTTTATGTAATTCAATTTCTAAATTTTTTACTCAATTTAACCTTCGATAAACTCGGGTTGGAAGCGGGGTAACTCGAGTTGGAAGCGGGGTAACTTGAGTTGGAAGCGGGGTAACTTGAGTTGGAAGCGAGCAAACTCGAGTTGGAAGCGGGCAAACTCGAGTTGGAAGCGAGGAAACTCGAGTTGGAAGCGAGGAAACTCGAGTTGGAAGCGGGGAAACTCGAGTTGGAAGCGGGCAAACTCGAGTTGGAAACCTAAAAAACCGAAGTTCCGTCTTCCCAAAACAGCTTTGTTTGCTGCTGTATGCAGTGTGTTTGTTACCTTTTTCGAATTATTTGCCCTTGTTACTACCATAAAGCCTCTCAATTCAGTTTGCAGTTTGAATATAACAAAAGTACTGCACTACTGCAAGATGCACTGTAAGGGAAATCTGAAATGCTTGTAGGAGAAATCTGATAGCCGTGTAGGAAAAACCCTACACCCCCACCGGACAGCTATGCGCTTATAACTTGTTTTCGAAGCAATATCGTATCATATCGGCATCGGTTTTAAAATTGAGTTTCTTCTTGATACGGGCTTTGTGAGTCGCAACGGTTTTAGGCGATATATTATGAAACAGGGCTATTTCCTTTTGCTTTTTTCCGGCAGCTATCTTCTGCATGATGCTAAATTCAATATACGTGAGCTGTTCGTGTTTGGTCTTGCGGGCATTTTCGGTATAATGCGCAAAAGCATCGAGGGTTTGCTCCGAAAAAAACGTTCGGCCGTTCATCGCCAGTTGTATGGCCAGCAACAGGGTTTCGGTAGGTGCCGATTTCTCGACATAGCCCGAAGCGCCCAGCCTCATGGCACGCACACCGTATTCCTTTTCCAAACGCATGCTCACGATGATTACGTGGCATGCCTCATGTTTTTCTTTAATAAGCTTCAGCACATCCAAACCGTCTATGTCGGGCAGGCTCAGGTCGAGCAACACCACATCGTAGGCAGTGTGTTTTAACGCTACCAGCGCATCACTTCCGCTGTTAACATTATCAACCGTTTTGGCTACCGACTGCTGCAAAAGAGCGCTTTGCAGAAGTTGAGCCACCATTTTGTGATCGTCGCAAATTAATATTTTCATGGGATTAATATTAGTTACGAGTCTTTAATGGTATCTGGTATCCGGTATCAGGTAAATGGTACCATAGACCACAGACCATAGACCTTATACCAATTACTGTTTAACGAATTTCCTAACCTCCGCCCCTTTCTCCGAAGTAGCCCTGATAAAATAGATACCTGCAGACAGTTGGCTAACATCGATGCTCGTTTTCAGTTCCGTTTGTTTAATGGTTCTCAGTATTTGCCCTTCAAGGTTAAATATTTCTATAGTGGAAGCTTGTGGAGTTTGTATGGTGAGGGATGTGGTGGCGGGGTTGGGGAAGATGGTTATTAATGTATTACGTTTCGAATAACTTTTTATTCCAACTCCTCCGGTTGAGGTGGTATAAAGCCAATTTTTTGCACCAGGATAGGGATGCCCAATATATTTTGTTAATACCCACCCATTGAGAGAATCTGAAAATGAAAATTGACGGACAGGATCGTGCAGTGTATCCTGAATAGTCCATGAAAACCCATCGTAATTATAAACTATTCCATACTCTCTGCTTAGCCATCCCAAAGAGTTGCTGTACATAAACAAACCTGTTCCATCGCTGTGACCCGGAAATGTTTCTTCAAGTGTCCAACCACTTCCATTGTATTTAAACAACTTATCATAAAGCATGTTCGATTCTCTTCCAATCATCCAACCGTGACTCGGGTCCGTAAACGAAATTGCATCGAATGTGATACCGGATATGCTTGTATCTAACATGCAGGGGTTAGTTGATGTATTAAAAATATAGGATGAATCAATCATAGCGGTACTATAATAAGAATGACAGCCAAACCATGCATTATTTGAGTCTGAAGCTTCAATAGGGCTATATAAATGAACATAAACAAAAGATGGTAATTGGCTTGTGTAAAGTGTCCAGATACCATAATGATAACCAAAAACTGAATCAGAATTTGATATCCATCCATGGTTATCATCATAAAAGCTGCAATAATAAATGTTCGGAATCCCGGTATACTGTTTTGTCCAAACAGAACCATTATAGCGATACACACTGTCCTGCAAACCAAAAACCCAGCCATTATTCACAGAAGGAAAAGAACAAGAAGTTGCTCCGAATGCAGTATCATGTATTACTGTTGTCCAGTTTGTTCCGTCCCAGTGCCTGAAATCTGATCCGAATGACCAACCATCATTAGGATGCAAAAGACAAACTGCTTCTATTACATGTGTTGTATCCAAAACAGCCCATTGAGCAAAAGATGTCTTGATTGAAATTATCAGCAAAATAAGAATAATTATTTTTTTCATGTTATTACTTATTACCTCTTACCTATTACCTCTTTAACAAATTTCCTCACATCCGCTCCTTTCTCCGAAGTAGCCCTGATAAAATAAATACCTGCAGGCAATTGACTAACATCAATGCTTGTTTTCAGTTCCGTTTGTTTAATAGTTCTCAGTATTTGCCCTTCTAAATTAAATATCTCTATGGTGGAAGCTTGGGGAGTTTGGATGGTGATGGATGTTGTGGCGGGGTTGGGGAAGATCTGTATTAGAAAATCTGTTTTGTTTTCCTGAACATAACTATCGTCTGCAAGTTTCACAACCCAATAATCCCACCCTCCATGATTACCGGAAACATCACCATCATTAGAGTTTGTGCACCCGGTTGAAATAATTCCGCCATCAAAAGTCAGCCATGTAGCATTTGATAAATCAGTTGCGCTGCCTCCATAACATTTCTCCCACCTAATGGAACCGGAACTGTCTAATTTTACAATCCAGGTATTTTCAACACCTATAAGGCCCGTAACATCACCATCAGAAGAGGATGTTGTCCCTGCAACAATATAACTGCCATCTGGAGTTTGTTGAATTGAATATGCATCATCGACAGAATCTCCACCCAAACATTTTTGCCATTGAATTACCCCATTATCACTTATTTTAACCACCCAAAAATCATTGTTCCATTGAGTATGCAAACCTGATACGTCACCATCATTTGAGTTTGTACTTCCGGCAAAAATATACCCACCATCTTTAGTTTGTTTTATATCGCGGGCTACATCCCGTTGGCTTCCGCCATAACACTTTTTCCATTGAACATCTCCATTGTTATTTAATTTTACGATCCAACAATCATCATTCCCATGACTCCCATTAGCATCGCCATTATTAGATTGTGATCGTCCCGCAACAATATAGCCACTATCTCTTGTTTGTTGAACAGAAAATGCACATTCACCCGAAGATCCACCAAGACTTTTTTGCCATTGAATAGCTCCAAGTGAGTTTAATTTAACTATCCAATAATCACCAATTCCATGCATAACTGTGACATCACCGTCATTAGAACTGGCTCCACCAACTACAATAAAACCTGTATCATAAGTTTGTTGTATAGAATACGCGACATCATTATTACTACCCCCTAAACATTTTTGCCATTCAAATTCTCCCGAATTTCCAAGTTTTACAACCCAAACATCTTGCATTCCATGATTTCCACTTACCATGCTATCAATTGAATTTGTCAATCCTGCAATTATATAACCATTATCAATGGTTTGTTTTATTGAATACGCCCAGTCTTGATTGCTGCCACCCAAATTTTTCTGCCATTGCAAATCACCCTGGTTATTCATTTTTACAACCCAAAAATCTTTATCTCCAAAATTGCCACCCACTTCACCATTATTCGACATAGAAAAACCAGCTACAACATAGCCACTATCAAACGTCTGTTGAATAGAATAAACGTTGTCTGTTGAATCACCGCCAAAGCATTTTTGCCATTGAATGGCCGGCTGGCCAAAGGTAGTCTTCGACAGAAAAATAATTAAAATAAAAACAAAGGAACTCAATAAAATGTGTAGATTTTGCTTTTTCATAGCATTAGCATTAATTAAAAAAACAAATATAGTTATTATTGTGTTTCAATGCAAGAAAAACTTAATCAAAAAAGTTAACGGTAGGTTCTATCAAGTTAACGGTAAAATTTGAGGATGGAATTAGTCAATAAGCCACGAGCCAAAAGCCATGAATTCCATCTTCCGTCTTCGGTCTTCGGTCTTCCAACTAGTAATTAGTAACTAGTAACTCGTAACTATTACCTTCCGGCGCCTTCTATCTTCTTGATCACGTTAAAGCGGCGGTATTCCTCAACTTTCGGGTCGAACAGTTTCTTCTCTTCGTAGGTAATAACCACTTCTTTATTGATCAGGGTGTAGTACACGTTTGGCAGGTCGAGACTCGATTCAACATCCGAAAGCCAGTAAAATTTCAGGATCTGGCCGTCGTCGTCCTTGAGCGAAAACACCACGAACATGCCGTTGTCTACCTTTGCGATGGTTCCGCGAACCGTTCGGTCATCCATACCCGATTCGTTGATGTTCTGTTCTTTTTTCGTCTTAATATTTTGCGTTATCCGTATCAGCAGGTCGGGACAATAGTGCGCCATTTTCAGCGCTACTTCAACGCCCAGTTGTTCGCCGCTGAAGCCCGATAAGTCCATATCGATCTTCATATCTCTTTTGATCTTCTTTTTGTAGGGCCTTGCCGCATCGAGCACACACACCCCGAACGCTATGGTTTGGCTTTGAGCGCTGCCCGTGTCGGGCAATTTGCTGATACAATCGCAGGCATCGTGGCCTATCTTATCCATATATTTCTGCGCGTGCACCGCGGGAACCAATGCAAACAAAAAAGCGGCCCACAGGGAGCATTTCATAAAAGCGGAGCGTAAGGTTATGTTCATCATACTGTCGGATTAAATTTAAGAAATCATATAACGAAAGTAAATAAATGGCGTAAGGTGGTGTTTAATTTTTATGAACAAAACCCATTACTTATCAACCGGAAAATGGTAGCTGGTATTTGGTAGCTGGTAACTGGTAATTGGTAGCTGGTAACTGGTAGCTGGTACCTGGTAGCTGGTAACTGGTAGCTGGTACCTGGTAGCTGGTAACTGGTAGCTGGTAAATGGTACCATAGACCATAGACCATAGACCATAGACCATAGACCATAGACCATAGACCATAGACCATAGACCATAGACCATAGACCATAGACCATAGACCATAGACCATAGACCATAGACCATAGACCAAAGACC
>CAIWKO010000037.1 GCA_903913285.1 uncultured Bacteroidales bacterium
AGAACTTGAATTAATGTTGCGCAGTTTGGGTTTATATGTTGATAAAATCGCCCAGGGAAATGTCCTTATAATCGACCGAAGTGGGTTTGAAATTAACAAGGATACCTCGAGAGGAAATAAAGCCGGTTTTTGGATCGACCGTGGTGGTTTTCCGGGCGAAATAGAATGCGGTTGTGCCAGCATCAAACGCTCGCGGTCGTATGTTTGGCAGTTTATTGTTAGTGAAACAGCGCCAACCGATGCCTCAATTTGGGTTTTGGCAGGAGTTTCAACTCAAATAAAAATGACCATAACCGACCTCGATTCGGGCAAAAAAGTATGGATACGCTATTGCGGTGTTTTGCCCGAAGGCATGACACCCTGGAGCAAAGCTCTTGATATTATTGTAGGATAAAAAACCAAACGAGTGATAGTTTCACTCAAAGTGAAGCTATCACTTTTTTAAGGATGAAACACGTTTAAAAATTAAAAAATAGAATTATGAAAAAACCTTTACTTATTATTGCATTAATGTTTGTTACGTGTTTTGTGTCAGCACAGCAGCAGCACTACAATCAGATTAATAACGGCAACCGAATTGGGAATCCTGCACAACGGCAACCAACGGATAAAAACAATGCAATTGTACCCGCAAAAAAACACGATTTTTTAAATTCAAAATCGCTGATATGGAAATGGGATACCATTGTTGCTTATGATACTTTAGATATAAAAAGCCAAAGGCATACACGAACATTTGATATTAACGGCAATGTTCTGACTGAATTATTAGGAGAATCTTGGAATACCGGAACAAGCACATGGGAAAATGGCGGTAGAAATAGTTATACTTATGACGGCAGCGGGAACTTGTTGACAGAATTAGAGGAATCTTGGAATACCGGTACAAGCACATGGGTAAATATATATAGATATACTTATACTTATGACGGGAGCGGGAACATGTTAACTGAGTTAGATGAATTTTGGAACTCCGGCACAAGCTCATGGAGAAATTATGAAAGACTTACTTACACTTATAATGGTAGCAATAAAATTTTGACAGAATTAGAGGAATCTTGGAATACCGGAACAAGCACATGGGTGAATAACAGTAGATACACATACACTTATGACGGTAGCGGGAATTTGCTGACAGAATTAAGTGAATCTTGGAATACCGGAACAAGTACATGGGTAAATAGCGATAGATATACTTATACTTATAACGGCAGCAATAAGATTTTAACAGAATTAGTTGAATCTTGGGATACTACAAGCATATGGGTGAATACCTATAGAGATACTTATACTTATGATGGCAGTGGAAATATGTTGTCCCAATCATGGGATATTTGGGATGGCGGCACCAGTACATGGTGGAATTATGAAAGCTTCACTTATGATAGTGGTGGAAACGTATTAACTTGGTTAGAATTGGGCGTTTATAGATATACTTATGCTTATGACGGCAACGGGAACAAGTTAACAGAGTTAGAAGAATCTTGGGACGCAGGCACAAGCACATGGGTGAATCACAGTAAATATACCTGGACTTATGATGGGAATGATAATTCAGTCAGCGAAAAACGTGAAGGGTGGAAAAACAGCAATTGGCAGCCTGCTCTTGATGAAGGTTATGTTTATTCTAAAAAAAATTTAGTAGGACATCTTGGTAATATTTATAGATATGAGGCAAGTTTTGTATCTTTTATTAACACAGGTATTGAAAACACTCTTACTGGAAATAATTACCTGAGTATTTATCCTAACCCTGCACAAGGCAATATAACAATTGAGATATCCGGTACAGATAATAATACCACAGCATCGGTTTATAACCTACAAGGGCAAATGCTATTGCAACAAACCTTAACAGTTGCAAAAACCGAAATGGACATCAGCAGTTTGCCCAACGGGGTTTATGTTATAAAACTCAATACAGAAAATGGTGTGGCAGTGAAGAAATTTGTAAAGGAATGAAAATGATTTGGAATTAACTTTTAGGCTTTAGGAAAAAACGAGTGATAGTTTCACTCAAAGTGAAGCTATCACTTTATAAAATAAAAGTGGAGACCAGAAACCACTTGAAAAAACGGATATTATTAAATTATAAAAAGATAAGAAAATGAAGAAAATTATTTACTTTTTGTTTACAATGTTTATTTCATTGCTGAGTACAGCACAAACCGTGGAATGTTTTGATGTAGTAACCCCAGAAAAAGTGTTGCAAAATACTCATAAGATTGCCATAATGGATTTTGGTATAACCTGTAATCCCTATTTTAATGAAGCCAGTACAGCAGGCACAAAACTTAACTCTTACATGACCGAATTATTATTAAAGGAGAATAGAGGCATTTATAAGTTAGAAGGAGGATGGTTTAGTGGTAGTGCCGAAGGTAAAACTTATGAAAAAACGAGTTCGATAAATATTTATAAATTGATTGAGCGAAGCCAACTTGATAATGTTTTGCGCGAACAAAACTTTGCAAGTAGTGGTATGGTTACCGATAATCAGGCAGCACAGGTTGGAAAATTATTGGGAATTGATGTGATTATTATCGGTCAAATTGATATAAAACCTGCAAGTGCCGATTCAAAAGTAAGTTACAACGATGGTACAGTTGCTAACTGTAAAGAAAATTCTGTTCAGGTTGCTGCAACCATAAAATTAATTTCAGTAACAACAGGCGAAATACTTGGTACAAATACCTACACATGCACAAAAAAGGATAAACAATGTGGTAAAGATATTGATAAAACTATGAGCTATGGTCAATTGCTTGATGCAGGTTTGATTTCATTATCTTTTTCATTGGTCGATTATTTTGCACCACATTATATCTACTGCAAATATGAATTTGAAAAAATTAAAGTAGACCAATTTAAAGATAAGGTTAAAAATATTGATGATTATCTAAAGAATGGCGATTTGCAAAGTGCTTATGCCGTTTATAAAGCAATCTACGATGCCGATAATTATAATGCTTCGGCAGCTTATAATTTAGCTATTTTATATGATATGACGGGAGATGCCGAAAATTGTTCTAACTATATAGAAATTGCCAATCAGATTGATGCAAAAAGATATGGAAAATTTTATACAGCTACTAAAAAAACAGTAGAAATGATAAAAACACTTCAATCTATGGGTATAACTTTCGAGAAATACGATTTTCAAACATCTGCAACTGCATTAGCAGAAAAAATAACAACTAAAGGAAAAGATGCCGACAGAATTGATGTTTATACCGACCCCGACCCAAGCACTGCAGTGGTAGCAAAGATACCTGGCGGGAAAGAATTTATTGTATTGGAAAAGAAAGGCGATTGGTCGTGTATACAATTGTTGGGTGGAAAAAAAGGATGGATAAATAAATCAAATTGTAAATAAAAAAATAATTCTTTTAGAATAAACAAGGCTGTTTGCTAATTCAAACAGCCTTTATTTTAAAATTTAAGCATACGCAAAAATCTAATTAAATACCTCTATTATTAAATCATATACTAATGAGGCAAATTCAAAACTAAAATGAAAAATGCAATAAAAAAAACCTTAGCTGCTTTTATACAATCTCAACCTATTTCAAAAAATAAACGAATCGTTAGATCGTTAGTGAATTTATCCAAAATATTATCAGATAATTTTAAGTTTTTTGAATATAAAACAACTGTTACATTTCATCTAACTACTCAGGAACAGAATGTAAATCATGCCAAATTTGCAGAATTGTTTGGAATCGCACGAGAGAAATTTGGGTTAGAAACAATACCTAATTTTAAGGAAGATGTTGGGAAGAAGTATTTATTAAAAACCAGACACGCTAATTACGTTTATTTAAAAGATTTTTGTTTTGGAGAAACAATGCATATTAAACTTTTTGTGTCAGAAATTGATGATATAAGTTTTACATTAATCGGGCTTTTTATTTCATCAGGAATTTTAAAAACAATTGGTGAACAAAAAATTATTTATGCAAATATAAATAATGAACCAGAAAGAATTCCTTCTTCTTTCAAGAGTATGATTGAATCAATTTGCATTCCCATTGATAAGTTTTTAAAATAAGCGCATTTATTATAAAGTTGTTATTTCAATTAAAAACTAAACGGGCTGCCAGAAAACAGTGGCCTTTTTACTTTATAACTTTCCCCCGTTCGGCGGCAGGCTCCGCCTCCGTCGAAATATGAATTGAGGCTGCGCCTCCTTCAAATAAACAAAAGGCCCGCCCAATCCGGCGAGCCTTTTTACTTTATAACTTTCACCTTCCCCCTTTTCCCTCAATCAATAAACGGGTTATTCATTTTTTCGTATCCAATGCCGGTGGTGGGTCCGTGGCCGGGATAAACTGTGTAGTTTTCGGGCAGGGTGAAGAGCTTTGTTTTGATGCTGTTCATCAACAGGGGGAAATTGCCCGTGGGCAGGTCGGTGCGGCCTATACTTTCGGCAAACAACACATCACCTGTGAAAACTAATCGTTCTGCTTCGCACACAAAACAAACGCTGCCGTCGGCATGGCCGGGAGTGTAAATCACCTTCAGGCATGCATCTCCAAACGTAATGGTATCGCCGTCTTCAAAAAAACCCGCGGCTTTCACCATGCGTTCCAACTCGAAACCGAACACGGAAGCGTAGCCCACCGAAGCACGCAAAAACTCTATGCCCGACGGATGTATTGTTGCGCCGATTCCATAAGTATCTTCAACATGCGCGATGCCCACAATATGGTCGATGTGGCAATGGGTGAGCAATAGTTTGGTAACTTTAAGTTTGGCGCCGGCAATATAATCGTCTAATATCTTTTCTTCGGCTTTGCCGTAGCAGCCGGGGTCGATTATCACACATTCGTTGTTTGCCGAAGAAAGCACATAGGTGTTTACCTGAACATCGTTAAATACAAAAGTTTTTATGTTGAGCATGAGGGTTTTGAAATTAAAATTTCGGACAATCCATTGATTTCATCGCCCGCATGGGAATGGTGTAATCTTTGGGATATTTCACGGTATAGCCCAGTTTAACGGTTTGCGTTTTGCCGGGTTCGATCACGAAATTCCACGAAAGAAATCCGGTGGCAGGAGTGAGGGTGGCGTTTGATATCTGGTCGACGCTGACTTCGATATCCTGATTGCTGCTAACAGGCACCTGGTCGCGCACTTCGATAGTGATGGGCGCTGCATGATTGTTTTTCACGTTGAGTTCGTAAACATAAGTGGCTTTGCGTTTGCTTCCGCTCAGGGTGCGGCTGCTGTAATCTTTGAGTTTTACACGGTCGACCTGAATGCGGCTGTCGCGTCCCAGCGAAATGCGCAGGGTGTCGGAAATAGCATTGGGATTGAGATACGATTGGCCAACGTAGGTTCCGTCGAGATAAATATTGGCGTTGCCTTCCACCAGATTGAGTTCCTCCCAATCGGTGATACAAGCCAGCAGGAAGGCGCTCTTTTCGACCACCGGAATGCTCACGTATTGGTAAGTTGCAGCGATTGAACGTTCTTCGATATCAACTATATAGGGCTGGGCATTCGATGGGATAGTGTATTTGTTTTTGATGGCAAAATTAAAACTGAGTTCGGGAATTTCGATGCGTTTGAGTTGTACCGATTGCAGGTGATTTTGAGTTATTTGCTGTTCGTTGGCTTTAAAATCCCACGTATAGTTTGTGCTTACACCACCTGTGATGGTAGAAACGGATAATCCATTACCATCTTCGCGATTGGTCAGGGCGTATGAGTTAGCCAAATACCAGGGGCTCATCTTGGGCACCGCAATGTTGAGTGATGGGTCGGCAGTGGAAAGTGTAAGCGGAATGTCGTTCCAGTCGATGCCCGAATTGTTGTAGGCTTTGGCACGATAGTTCAGAATAATGGGTTGCGTAATATCCGTACATTTCAGATCATAGTAAGGCATCCAACCTGCATCGGTCACCACGTAAGAAATTTCGAGGGTAGTAGACAGTGCTTTTTCGGCCACCAACAAAACGGAGATTTCGGTGCGTTGGGTTTTAGTAGTTAACGAAAGTTTGTAGGCCTTGTTTTGCAAGTCAAAGAGCAAAGCAGTCTGCACGATAGAATCCGACATCAGATCGGTAGCTCTTTTGTTGATATCGAAAATGCGGAGCTGATAAAAATCGGCAGCTTTCTGGAGTTCGGTCACGTTAACACCCGTGTTTTGTCCGCCCAGCGAAATGTTTTTCAACAACAATGTTTTTTGAATGCCCAAAGCATTTTTTTCGTCGTTTATAGCTTCCAGTTTATTTGTGATGAGTTTAATCGAATCGTTCACCCTGATGTATTTTGCCTGTTCGGCATCTACCAGTTCGGTAGTGATTTTAGGGGAAATAGACAATACGGCCGAATTTTCATCGGCTGTTATGCGGATGCTTGTGGGGTCTAATTTAGGAGCCAGCTCCGACAAAATCAGCATATTTCGGCCCTGCACCAGATTTACATTTACTTTGTAGCGGATTTGTGCCCCGGTGAGGTAAACAATTACATCATTTACGGCCGGACTCATTTTAATGATGTTTTCTTTTTGCGAAAATGCCGTTGCTGAAATTAATATGCAAGCAATTATGGAGGTCAGAAGTTTTCTCATTTTTTGTTTTGTTTGGAATATTAGATCAAAATTGTTATTAAAACCTGTTTAGAATGAGGGACATTCTATTGACCTCATTTGTTTCATCGGAATCGTGTAGTTTTTCGGATATTTAACCGTATAACCCAATTTAACGGTTTGTGTTTTGCCCGGATCAATAACAAAATTCCACGACAAAAATCCCGTGGCAGAAGTGAGTACGGCATTTGATATCTGATCGACACTGACTTCGATATCCTGATTGCTGCTAACGGGCACCTGATCGCGAACTTCGATGTTGATTGGCGTTGCATGGTTGTTTTTCACATTCAGTTCGTAAACGTATGTGGCTTTACGCTTGCTTCCAATCAGGGTTCTGCTGCTGTAATCTTTGAGTTTCACACGGTCAACCTGAATGCGGCTGTCGCGTCCCAAAGATATATGAAGCGTATCGGAAATGGCATTGGGATTAAGATACGATTGTCCGACGTAGGTTCCGTCGAGATAAATATTGGCATTGCCTTCTACCAGATTTAGATCTTCCCAATCGCTGATACACGCCAGCAGGAATGCACTTTTTTCGACCACCGGAATGCTCACATACTGATAGGTGGCCGCAATAGAACGTTCCTCAATATCGACAATATAAGGCTGGGCATTCGACGGAATGGTATATTTGTTTTTAATGGCAAAGTTGAAACTGAGTTCGGGTATTTCGATCTGTTTCAGCTGAACAGATTGTTCTTTCAATAATTCTTTTCCGCCATAATCTTTGCTTTTATCCATATCGGCATAAACACCATCGTTGTTCGTGCCATTGTTGTTTAAAACTATTTCGTTGATTGCTGCAGATTTTTTTTCATAATTCCGGTTCTGGTATCCGCCGTAATAATTGCTCAAATACCAGGGTTGCATCGCGGGCACTGCAATATTGAGAGCAGGATCGGCGGTAGACAGCGTGAGGGGAATGTCATTCCAGTCGATGCCGGAATTGTTGTATGCTTTGGCGCGATAGTTCAGGATAATGGGTTGTGTTATATCCGAACATTTCAAATCGTAGTATGGCATCCAACCTGCATCGTTCACCACATAAGAAATTTCGAGCGTGGTAGCCAAGGCTTTTTCAGCAACCAGTAAAACGGAAATTTCGGTACGCTGTGTTTTTGTTGTGTAGGCAAGCTTATAGGCTTTGTTCTCAAGATCTACAAATAAATTTGTTTGCAGGGTTGAATCATTCTTCAATTCAGTAACTCTTTTGTTGATCTCTAAAATGCGAAGCTGATAAAAGTCGGCTGCTTTCTGTAGTTCGGCTACATTCACGCCAGTGTTTTGACCACCTAAAGAAAGGTTTTTAATGAGCAAGTCTTTTTGAATGAGCAAAGCATTTTTTTCGTCGTTTATTAAATTAATTTTTTTCGTGATCAGTTTAACAGAGTCATTTATTCTGTTCAGTTTTGCTTGTTCGGCATCAACAGTTTCGGTAGTTATTTTAGGTGAAATTGATAGCACCGCCGAATTTTCATCAGCTGTGATTCTAATACTTGCTGGGTTTAGTTTAGGAGCCAATTCTGATAGCACCAACATATTTCGGCCCTGTTGCAGATTAACATTTACTTTGTAACGAATTTGGGCACCGGTGAGATATACAATGACATCGTTCACCTGCGGGCTGAGTTTAATGACATTTTCTTTTTGTGCAGAAATGTTTATCGAAAACAAAATGGCAAAACATAAAAAGCTCAGTTGTTTTTTCATAATCGTATTTTTTATCAAAAGTAATAAAATCAGGAGATTTTATGGTAAATCAGTTTAAATTATTAGTAAGGAGCAAATAATTTTTGTTATAAGTAAAAAACTTAGAAACTTTATTGGTAGTGAACTAAAAAAACTTAATTTTGTACGACAAAATCAATAAATTAAAAACTTAATACTTTAGTTACAATATGAAAAAAATACTTATTGTTGGAGCTGTCGGTCAGATTGGATCTGAGCTTACTATGGAACTCCGCAGAATTTACGGCAACGATAATGTTATTGCCAGTACCCGCAAATCACCTCCTTCAGAAACGGTTGCTAAATCGGGCCCTTTCGAATATTTTGATGTGGTGAACAAACAGGCTTTAGAAACAGTTTGTAAAAAACATAATGTAGATTGCATTGTTAATATGGCTGCTATTTTATCAGCAGTTGGCGAACAAAATCCGATGATGGCTTGGGATATTAATATGAATGGCTTATTCAACGTTTTGGAAGTAGCACGCGAAATGAAAATGGAACAGGTTTTGGTTCCGAGTTCAATTGCTGTTTTTGGCCCCGGAACACCTCTGGATTGTGCTCCGCAGGAAACAGTTCTGAAACCTTCCACGATGTATGGTGTTACAAAAGTTGCCGGTGAATTGGTAGCTGATTACTATGTAAAAAAATACGGATTGGATGTTCGCGGTTTGCGTTATCCCGGAATTATCAGCAACGAAACTCTTCCCGGCGGCGGAACAACAGATTATGCAGTAGCTATTTATTACGATGCAGTTAAATACGGAAAGTATACTTGCTTTGTGAAAGAAGATACCCGTTTGCCGATGATGTATATGCCCGACTGTTTAAAAGCTACCGTTGATCTGATGCAGGCTGATTTTTCGAAACTGAAACATCACAGCGATTTTAACGTGGGTGCAATGAGCTTTTCAGTTAAGGATTTGGCCGACAGTATTAAGAAATATATGCCTGGCTTTACAATTGATTATAAACCCGATTTCCGTCAGGCTATTGCCGACAGTTGGCCCGATGCAGTAGATGATAAAGCTGCCCGTGAAGAATGGGGATGGAAACCAAGTTTTGATCTGGATATGATGACACAGGATATGCTGAAAGTTATCGGAGAAAAACATAAAAAAGGATTAATTTAATTTTTTAATACAAGGAGAAATAGATATGCAAAAAAAAATCAATGAGTTTTTGGCTGTTGAATTAGAAAAATTACAGGAACAAAAACTTTTCAAAAACGAACGTATTATCGAAAGCCCTCAAGGTGCTGAAATTATCGTTAAAGGTAAAAAATGTCTGAATTTTTGTGCAAACAACTATCTCGGACTTTCATCGCATCCCGATTTAATTAAAGCTTCACATGAAGAAATTGACAGACGCGGTTACGGATTATCTTCTGTTCGTTTTATTTGCGGAACTCAGGATATTCATAAAGAACTGGAAAAAAAGGTATCTGAATTTCTGGGAATGGAAGATACGATTTTATTCTCTTCATGTTTTGATGCCAATGGTGCTGTTTTTGAACCACTATTGGGCGAAAATGATGCTATTATCACCGATGCATTGAACCATGCTTCTATCATCGATGGTATCCGTTTGTGCAAAGCACAACGCTGGATCTATAAACATGGCGACATGCGCGATGTTGAAGAAATTGACCCTGCCAACGATAAAATGGCCAAAGGTTTGGAACGTTGTCTGAAAGAAGCTAAAGCTGCTGGTTGCCGTTTTATTATGGTTGCTACTGATGGTTCGTTCTCTATGGACGGCGATATAGCAAAATTAGATCAAATCTGCGACGTTGCTGAAAAATACGAAGCCCTCGTGATGGTTGACGATAGCCACTCAACAGGTTTCTTAGGCAAAACCGGTCGTGGAACTCACGAATATCGTGGTGTGATGGGCCGTGTTGATATTATCACTACTACGTTTGGAAAAGCTTTAGGCGGAGCTTCCGGTGGATGTATTTCTTCAAGCAAAGAAATTATCAACTGGATGCGTAACAAGGCTCGTCCGTATTTATTCTCAAACACAGTGGCTCCTGCAGTGGTTGGCGGTACGCTGAAAGTTATGGAAATTCTGATGGCTTCAACCGAACTACGCGATAAACTGGAACGCAATACAAAATACTTCCGTGAAAAAATGACAGCAGCAGGTTTTGATATTATCCCGGGCGATCATCCAATCGTAGCTATTATGTTTGGTAAATATCCCGATTGCTCAAAACTGGCTGTTGATTTTGCCAACAAAATGCTGGAAGAAGGCATTTATGTTATAGCATTTTCGTTCCCGGTTGTTGCAAAAGGTAAAGACCGTATCCGTGTTCAGGTTTCGGCCGGACATTCGCAGGAACATTTGGAAAAAGCAATTGCTGCTTTCACCAAAGTTGGAAAAGAACTGAAAATGATCCCGTAGTATCATCACGAAGAATAAAAAAAGGACAGCAAAAGCTGTCCTTTTTTTATGACCGGAACAAATATTAAATCATTAAAGGTAAATTCGGGAAGCACTATTTATAATATCTTTGCATAAGTTGTCCGACCGTGATATTTCCCTATTATTTTAACACGGTGGTATGAACGAACCTCAATAGAATTATGTTTTCGAACCATATCGGAGAGTTTGCTGCTTTATTCACTGCTTGTTGCTGGACAGCTACTGCCCTGGCTTTTGAATCGGCAAGTAACAAAGTGGGTTCTATAGCGGTGAATCTTATCCGGTTGATGCTGGCTTTATTTTTCTTAAGCATTTTTTCTTATTTCATCAGGGGCAAATTTCTTCCTATCGATGCTTCAGCTCATACCTGGATGTGGCTTTCAATTTCAGGTATTATAGGGTTTGTTATTGGCGACCTCTTTCTTTTTGAGTCATACACCATAATCGGTTCGCGAATTTCGATGCTTATTATGACATTGGTTCCACCGATAACAGCTTTTGTAAGTTGGATGATGCTCGGCGAAACCATGACACTATTCAATTTTATCGGAATGGCATTAACAGTGGGAGGTATTGCAATTGTTATTGTAAATAAAGGTACCGGTAAAAAAATGTTTTCGTTCACGCATTCGCTCAAAGGAGTTTTGTTTGCATTTATCGGAGCCGTGGGGCAGGCTGTAGGCTTGGTGTTCAGCAAAGTGGGGATGGGAACCTATAGCGCTTTTGCAGCAACTCAAATAAGAATTATTACCGGCATTATTGGTTTTGCAATTGTGATAACAGTGTGGAGGAAATGGGGAAATGTAGGTTTGGCAGTTAAAAATGTTTCGGCACTGAAACGAATTGGCATCGGTTCTGTTTTCGGTCCTTTTCTGGGCGTTTCGTTTTCGCTGTTTGCAGTTCAGCATGCAAATGCCGGTATAGCTTCTACCATCATGGCCATAGTGCCCATACTCATCATCCCGGCATCATTGATTTTTCTGCATAAAAAAGTTACGTTGAAAGAAATCATAGGTGCTGTTATCAGCGTCAGCGGAGTTGCTTTGTTTTTTATTTAGAGGAAGAATTATTGCGATTTATTTTCTGAAGCGCCTTCTCTATTCAACATTCTCTTTCAGTTCATTCACCGCCACCCAAGCCATAAATCCCATTCCGGTTTCCATACACGATTCATCCACATCGAAACTTGATGTATGAAGGTTTAATATTTCGTTCTTCGAATTGTCTTTTACTCCCAACCGGTAAAAACATGATGGTATGGTGTGCGAATAGTAAGCAAAATCTTCGGCAGTCATACGCAAATCAATATCAAATACGTTGGCCGAGCCCAAATAATCAATGGCATAATTTTTTATCTTGGCAGTCAGCTTGTCGTCGTTCAATAAATAGGGGTATCCACGGTCGATGAATACTTCGCAGCTTCCGTTGAAGGCGGTTGCAATGTTTTCAGCTATTTGTTTAATGAGTTTATGAGCTTCATCGCGCCATTTTTCATCCACAGTGCGAAATGTGCCTTCCATAAAAACCTGATCCGGAATGATGTTTGTTTTTCCGTTGGCAACAATTCTTCCGAACGAAAGTACTGTAGGAACTGTAGGTGTGGCCATACGGCTGACGATATGCTGCAAGCCGATAACAACATGTGATGCAATAACAATGGGGTCAATAATTAGTTCGGGAGTTGCCGCATGTCCGCCTTTACCATTAATAGTGATATATATCTCGTCGGTTGAAGCCATCGATTTTCCGGGTTTCAGGCCTATCTTTCCTGCACCGATTCCGGGATGAACATGCTGACCTATCATAGTTGTCACCAAAGGGTTCTGTAAAACACCTTCTTTTATCATAAGAATAGCGCCACCGGGATATTTTTCTTCGGATGGTTGAAACACGAACTTAATAGTTCCTTCAAATGAATCTTTTAATGTATTCAGGATCTTTGCCGCCCCGATGAGGGAAGCCATGTGTACATCGTGTCCGCAGGCATGCATTTTACCTTCGTTCTTTGAACAATAATCCGCATTACTTTTTTCTGTGATCTGCAGGGCATCCATATCGGCACGCAACCCTATCGCTTTTTTTTCGGGATTTTTCCCTTCAATTATCGCTACGATACCTGTTTTTGCGATACCTCTTTTATAAGGTATATTTGCCTTGTCAAGTTCCGAGCAAATAATATCTCCCGTAACGATTTCGTCAAAAGCCAATTCGGGATTGGCATGAAACCGACGACGCAAATTAATGATTTCGTTCAGGTATTGATTTGATAATTGCTGAATTTTGAACTTAAGTGTGTCCATAAACTATAACTTAATGAGTTTCCCTGTAAAAGTTTCGGATTGATTTACGATGTAATATGTATAAACACCTTGTTTCAGGTTTTCTAAATTAATTTTAACAGAGCTTGTTCTTTTCGGTTCAACACTTGTTTGTTGTTCTGTAACCTTTTTTCCGTAGGCATCGAAAAGCATTATACGGGCACGGCCTGTTATGTCGGATGTAAAACTTAACGTAGTGGATTGTTGCGCTGGATTCGGAAAAACTTCTGCAGACCGGCTTTCAACATTTGATCTTTCTACATTCAAAGAAGTATTTTTATCAATATCAACAATAACACCTTCAATAACGGTTAAATTATAAGGCATTCCGCTCGGAAGATAATACCATCCATCATAAGCACCTCCCCATCCAAAATTCAGATGATAATAATCGTCGGTATTATATCCGTCGATAACCAGGTTATGGCCTGTGCTCCAGGCAGCATCAACAACGGCTAAAAAAACCGGCAAAGAATCTTTAATGTTGCTGATGATTTGATGGAAAGGATTGGAAACGCTTGTGTCGAGCAAAACAGCAGTGGAAAATCCGAACCGCAGGATACCATCGAGTGCCTGGTTCACACCGAATGTACCAGAGCCGGTTGAGTTATAAACACTTTTCGTTGCAACACCACAGCCAAACATTAATGAAGCCAAATCATTATTTGTCAGAGGTGCTTTTGTGAAATATAATCCTTCCAGTGTGTCAAGATACAAATTGAGTTGCGGAAATGAAGGGAAATCGTAAGCCAAATAATCATCGTCGATGTAAAACTGGTTGCTGCCGTAGTTGTGATAATAATCATCCGCATCATTAATACGGGTACCATTTAATGTTTGATGATAATTTATGATCTGGGCCATAGCAGTGGCAGGGCAGCCGGTTAAAGAGCGGGCACTATGCCCCAGATCCATCGGACACATATTATTGTATGGTGCCGATTGGTTCCATTTGGTCAGAACCCAGCCTTCGGTTGAGGTAGTTCCAACTGCGGGCCACTGTTCGAAAGTAGTATCAGCTTTTACAGTTGATTTTACCAACAGTGCATTCCATAATCTTTGATTTTTATCGATCTGTTCTTTCGAATAATGGTCTTTATGAATGGAACGTAAACTCAAATCAGCCAGAATCATCTCCTGCAGCGGATTTTCCTTGACAGAATTATCAGAGAACGGATTATTAAATGAATAAGCGATCACAGGAATCTGATCTTTATCGGCATTCACAACTATATAACCCACCGGCGAAAGGTCAAAAATATAAGCAAGTATGCTGCCCGATTTGGATGTTAAGTTTTGTTGCGAAGAGATCTGATATCCGGCAGCTTTGTTCTTAACGGATATAAAGTGGTTTGCAACGCTTTGTGCGTCATTGATCTCTATGTGTTGTGCAAAGGAGATCTGAAAAATAAACGCAAGAACTAATAAGGAACTGATCTTTTTCAACATATCGACAATGAATTAAAAATCTAAGCCAAGCGAAATATAAAATACTGGTTTTTGTATCACCCCGTCTTCAACTCCCCATGCATAATCGGCACGGATAAAATAACCCAGCAATTTTGAACGGAGTCCGAAACCATAACCCCCGACTAGCGGATCGCGTTTTTTGATAAGAGTTACCGTGATTGGCCCCTGTTGCACAACCTGTGTTTTGAGTGTGTTTTCATTCGAATACGGATTCCATCCAACCCAGGCAGTACCGATATCGCCAAACCCGACGATCTGCAAATTAGTGAAGAAGTTATTTTTCAATGGTTTTTTCGAGAAATAGCGTACGATCGGAAACCGGAGTTCGTTGTTAAGAACAAAAAAGTTGGGACCGTTACGTACATTTTGGGTAAAACCGCGCATGTTGGTTGCTAAGGTCTGGTACGAATAGGTTTGATTTTGGGCAACGTTCTCATTCGCGTTGAATTTCGGAACGATCCAGTTATCCACACCGCCCAGATAGTAAATAAGTTTGCTGTTGCCGAACGAAGTACTGGCAGCAAAACGGCTTGCCCAGATAAAGGTGCGGTGAATTTTCTGATAATGCCTGAAATCGCAACCCAACACAACCAGATCGTGATATTTGGTATTGATCAACTGGTAATATTCCCCAAAGATCTTCCAACGCCAGCCATACATAATATTTGTTGCTTTGGTTTGGGTGTTGTCGTAAACAAGTTCGCCTTTCACACCGGCCCAGTATTGATGCAGGTCGGGTTGCTGAAGGTTATAAATATCCGTTGAAGCATAAATCTGTTTATCGTAGCGGACCGAAGCCGTGCCTTTAATATGCATCACTTTCGACAGTGGCCATTTCAAAACATAATACAAGGTGTTTGAACGGAGTTTTATGATTGAATTATCAGTGGCATTCAGGTTCGACTGGCGGTCGAAGAATAAGCCTTTATCCAGCCTTTTCTTCAGATTTTCGAAGCCGATAAAAAATTCGTAATCATCGAAACTTAAAGAGATGCGTGCTCCGCCCGATATCCTGTAATCTTCCAATAGATCGATGATTCCCAGTTGAAACATGACGTTTATACCCGGATTGATGTATATAGGGGAGTAGCCCCCTGTATATTGTTGGTACGATGCATTCAGATAATTAAAGTCGATCTGTCCCACCAACTGGTTGATGCTATATTCCACGTTGTAATTTCCCTGACGGGGAATCTCGAACCCGGTTTTCTTTTTCAGCAGGAGCGAATCGGCAGTTTTTTTAAGACTGTCTTTCTTGGTTCCGCTCAGCGCATAATTATTGATGTTTACTTTACCGGTATCGGCAGGTTTATCGATTTGGTTGATCAATACATTATTAATCTTTTTGGCTTTGTTTTTTTCCCGTTCTTTTTTGGATTTCAGGTATTCAATTTCATTTGAATTGATGAGCGAATTATTTTTAATTTTCTTTTCGTTCAGTGATTTTAAATATTGGTCGCGATAGAAGGTGTTTGCAGGTTTTGTTTTGATGCTTTGATTGCCAGCCGTCATATCACCAAAATACAAATTGTAATAACCCTTTTGGTAAACAGCTTCGGCATATTTATCAATTTTCGGAACGATATCCTGTTGCAGTATATTGCGGTTATAATCGGTTATCGGGAAAGAGGTGGTATAATAACGGTAATGCGTTGTAGTATCTACAAAACTAATGGTACTGTCCACCCGTGCCAAATAGCGGTTCACGATGCCGTTCTCGTCGCTCAGATAACTGAAAAAACGTTTGTCATACTCCATCGGCTGCGTTTCGTTGGCATTGGGAGTATTGGTAACTCTGCGCAAAACAGGGCTTTTGACGGCATAATTATACAGAAATATATCCGTTTGTTTCGGAAGCTGCGCTATGGTATCTTTAGGCGATGCCAGATAGGTTTCCACATCGTAGCGGATGGTGTCATCGGGACGGTTCGAACTGAAAATGATACCCGTTGAGTTGTTCACAAAACGCGGATTCAGGTCGTCATAAATGTCTTTGGTGATGGGTTCGTAGGTATGAGCGGCAATGTTATAAACGTAAATATCGGTTTGCCCTTTAACAACTCCCGAAAAAACGATCATCTTTCCGTTTTGCGAGAACGAAAAATCCAGCACTTTTTCCATCGTAAAGAGTTGTTGTTTTTCGAAATGTTTTTCGTCTATCATGTACGAATACATCATGATCTTGCCTTTGGCTTCGATGATGATGGCCAGCATTTTTCCGCTGGGATGCCAGGCCAGCAATGGGAACGAATAATCAACCTTTTCGTCAAGTTTATGTTCGCGTTTCATCAGCTTGGTATAGGTTTTCTTTTCAGTATTATAGAGCCACACGCGGTATTGCCCCATGATGTTCGATGTGTAGGCAATATATTTGCCGTCGGGGCTTAGTTTTATCTGATCGAACACCGTGCCTTTTTTCTTCTTTTTTTGCAGCACTTGTCCATCTATGTTTTGCCTGCCAGTATCGTTTCCCAAGTATATCTGTTCGTAATAGTTTGCCCAGTCTTTTATCAGCGATTTGAACGGAACTCCCAACACGTACATAAATCCGCTTTCAACGCTTTTACTGATCTTGGTCAGATAAACGATGTTCGAAATGGCCGACGGACCGAACCGGTCGGCGATGAATTTCCACATCGAATGTCCTGCATAAACAGCTTCGTCGCCGCTAAGGTTATTGAATTTTTTGTATTCGCCGCGCAGTATGCCGTCTTTCACCAGATTATCCAGTTCGGGGTTCCAGTCTTCCGCAATATACGATATCAGTCCCTGAGTATACCACGTGGGCAGCGAGAGCATAGTGGAGTTCTTGATGTTTGCACCTATCCTTCCGCCATACATCATTTCGTCGATGATAACCTGTGCAATACCCGCGCGTATCTCTTTCTCGAAATTGGTGTGGCTGCCGTCGTAATACAAAAAAACCTTGGTGCCTACTATATGCGTTTGTCCGCCAACATTATAATTGTCGTCGGTTATCATGCCGATGTTGCTTTCCTGCAGTTCCGAAAACTTGTTGTAGATGATGAACTGAATTTTATCTTCGATGCTGTAGTCGAGTTTGGCTTCTATTTCTTTGATGCTTTTGTTGGCATAGCGGGCAGCATAAACAGCAAGTTCTTTGCCGTTGGTATAAAAATACGTGTCGAACTTTTCGAAGCGCATATACGACCAAAACCTGTCGCTATATTGCACACGGCTTTTGCCGAAGGTGAGCTGCGAACCCGTGTAGAACTGCGCCTGCGCGGGCTTCATCACGCCAACAAGCAGAGCAGCACCAAGCAGAAAGAGGGATGTATATTTGCTGATTCGCGACATGTATTCGTAATGATATCGACTGCTAAGTTAAGCTTTTTCGGCGAGGCGCTTGCAACTGTGCCTAAAAAAACTGTTTGCAGCTGTTTTTGTATAATTAATTACGCAAAAAACCAAAGTTTATTGCAGGGGTAAGAATTAAAACAAAGTTTTGGAAAGAAAGAATTTAAGATAGAACCACGACACGTCGTGACTTTTTTTACAATTATTTTTTTTTCTGATAGAAAAGACTTGCTGTGGTGGGCAAGTCTTTTCTCTTTTGATAATACAAGTATAAAAATGAAATTACAATTGATAATCTTTGCGATAATGATTTACCATAAAGTTTTATAAGTCACATTTTTAGGTTGTCCGTTACCCCAAGCTACGCCAACATCTCTATATGCTTTAATCATATCTCTCTTAAGACCAATTTCCTGATCATATTTAAAATCCCATTCACGTTTGTCAACTTCTAAAATTCTTTTTGCAATTTTATCTGATAATGTCTTTGATTCATTAAAGCATGATGATTTTGGATCAATAGAGGAAAGTATTTTGCCTGCATTTTGAGCAGCATCCCAACTTTGATCTGCATTCCATATATTTGTTGCTTCAAGAAGTTTAGTTTTACATTCAAAATCTATTTTTTGTTGAAAGATAGAAGCCGAAGCTGCAATACATTTATCCCAGCATTCTGTACAAGCATCTGGCACACTAATAAGATTCCAAATAGCTTCGTCAAATTTATTCATCCCTGCAAGAGATTTTGCATTTTTAATAATATAATCGCATTGTGCATTATAATACTCCATAATCTTTGTTTTTCCTTGGTCAATAAAAGATTGGTAGTTTGGATCATTTACTTGTATGTTTTTGAGAGCAGCATTATATGCTTTGGTTTCATTTTCGCCAACACCTTTAGCTGTGGTTGTGTAGCTTGAAAAACTTTTTCCTTCAAAACCGTCACCAATATAAAGTGTAACATCCAAAGTATAGGCTTGCATAACGGGAGCTGTCGAGGTAATATCTTTTGAGGTAATAATTATATTGGCAGTAATAATAAACCTCGAATTCATGGCATTTGTGGTAATCCCATTAGCTGCTATTATTTGGGTGAGCTTATTTTCCAGATTTTTTTTGGATGCAATCGGCATACCCTCAATTTGTTCTGGTACCCATACTGCAAGACCAAATCGTCCTTTATCTGACATTTTTACATTTGAATTTTGTGCCTGTGCTATATTTATGCTTAAAGCTAATATCAGCAATAATAAAAAAATTTTATACGTTTTCATTTTATTAATTTTTAAATTTAATTATTTATCTCCGAGTACAATAGTCACTTGCCCCAATCCTTTTGTCATAAGCTTGTTTGGAATATTATACGGTGGGCTTTTCAGAAATGATTGCAAATCCTTGCAGTAACCTCTGGCATCAATTGCTTTATTGGAAGCATCATAAAGAGGTATTCTTACCTGTTCAAAAAACATCATGTTTTCGGTGGCATCTGTTGTGCTAAATCGTCCTTTTACAGTATTTTTTGCTAACCAATCCTCAATTATTGCACCCAATTCTTTCCCATCATATTCTTTTTCCAGATCACCATCCCAACTATCAAACTTTTTAATTCGTATAGTTATTTCTCTTCCATTTTCAAACATGTCGTCAAAATGTGCCTGTAATTGTGCATTGAAATTATCGAGGTGAGCAAGAACAGCTTCTTCTAATAAAACAGGTAATTCTGTTGCGAATGAAGGATCGCCGGTACCTGATGCTGATGCTATTTCCTTGTCAGTATATGAATCTAATCCTTGTAATATAAAAGTAATAGATTTTTTGGGACCTGTTACATTAACCGTCCAGGTTAATTGCATAATTATATCTGCTTTAGCTGCTTTCTTCAGTTTATCAATGGGGCTTTCTGAAACACTCCCACCACTTTTACCTGTCAACATTGCATCTTCAGCACTTTCCGAAGCTAAACTTTTTAATACCGATTCAGCATTTTTTAATGGGAAGCCTCTATCAGTCATCATTCCATTAATTTTACTAATCATTAGGAGTAAATCTGCATTTTCCTGAAAAGCTTTTTTATAATCGGGCACTTTCACAATAGTGCCTTGGTTATCATATTCAGTCATATACCCATTTTTAGTACACCATACATCACTAGGCAAAATCATAATGGTTGGTTTTTTTGCCTGAGAAAATACGGAATTTGAACACAGAAGCGTAAATACCGCTATAATTACTATTTTGTATATTGTCTTCATTTTTATTTATTTTAATTAATGATTTTATTATTTAAGAATGCCGTCAGCTTTCATTTTACTGATTAACTCCGGTCGTAATACGCGAACGATTATGCCATATTTTTCCTGCGATCCGGCTTCTTTTCTTTCTTTTATTACCTCTATATGGTATCGCGATTCATCTTTCTCTGAAACAAATGCTTTATATGGACCGCCATCAGCGAAGAATTTATTAAAATAATCCTGATATTTTTCCATTGCATTTACTTCTGAAATTACAGGTTTTACATTGCAGTCAGATTTTCCATAATTTATGCCATTAAAAAGTACATCTCTGATAGCATTTTTGTAGGCTTGCTCTATTGCATCGGCTCTGTTTCGGCCATCACCCCATGCTTTTATGGTTTGCGAGCCGTCAAGCTCTATCCCTATACATTCCGTTTGATAGGTATAACGCCCTGCAAGATGCCTTTGAGGATTGCACCCCAAAATAAATAATAAGCTTAGTGTATAAGCTCCTATTAATACGATTTTCTTTTTCATATTATTTAGTTTAAATTATTAAAATCCATTTCCTAATGATTTTATAATACCGGCAGCCTCTAAATCTTTTCGCAAAAGATCTTTTTGCACCGAAACATAAACGCCAATTTTATATTCCTTCCCGATTTTCATTCTATCCCCGGCTTCTATTGCACCATCTCCTGATACATTAACATACTTCATGTATTTTCCGCCATCGGCAAAGAAATCTTTAAAAAATGTCATTTGTTGTTGTTCAAGGTCAGGATTGTTTGTTAATGGCTTTTGAGTACATCCTGCTCCACCACCGGTAAAACCTTTAAAAATAACACCATGTACAGCATTCTTTTTGGCTTGCTCCGTTGCAACTGTTGGGTTTTTTGAATAGCTCCATACTTTTAGAGAATAAGTTCCATCATTTCCAACTCCGGCACATTCTATTTCATATCTCCAAATTTTTGTATCCTTGTTTGCTTTATTTTCTGCCTGAGAAAATACCTTGTTAGAATAGGCTGATACTAACAAGACTGTTATGATTAATAACACTGTTGGTTTTAATTTTTTCATTTTCATTTTAGTTTAAATTTATTATTGTTTTTATATAAGCCAGATATTCTTGAAAATTACTTCAAATATACTATAATTTTTAATAGGCCTATTTAATTTGATTTAATAACATTCCTGGTTGAAAATCCCCTCCGCTTACTTTAACAAAAGTTGTACGGTCGTTGCCATTTTCTTTAGCTTGCTCTTCTGCAAGCATATATCTGTTATCCCATATTTTGTTATTATCCACTTTAACAACTCCAACTTTTTTATAAAAGGTTTTACCATTTTCATCGATGTTTTTTTCCAGAACTTCAAATTTTTCACCAGCTTCCAAGCCTTCTTTCTTCCCTATTTTTGCTGTTAGCGGTTCAACAGTTAATAAAGGTGTTTTCGTTTTGAACTCGTCATGATTTTTTTGAAGTTTTGAAATAACTTCATCAACAGCTCTGTGTGTGGCTCTTACAACAAGTTGCTCATCACTTTTATTTGTAAATATAGAGGATTGAACATCGCAATAAGCTTGGTCAGTGCCTACAAATTCAAGTGTAAAAAGGGTTGAAACATCAAAATCTTTAGCTTTATTAATATCAAAAGTTGCTTCATCTGTCCAATACTTAGTATAAAAAGTATTAGCAATTTCGTCATTCCATTTTAAACGATACAAATAGGCAATAGATCTCACTCTATATCCTTTCCCTAAAATATCAGCTCCAGTATTAGCTACAGAAACGACCTGTGAAGCACCAGATACACCAGCAGCACTGGCAATACTACCGAGTATTCCAATTGTTTTCTTCGCTTTTGCAGCATCATCTGCTTTATCATAATATTTAAAATGAGACACCAAAACAAAAGTATTTGCTATAAGTTCCTCGCCTGCATCTGCCAATAAGGCTATGCCTCTTTTATTCAATTTAGCTTTATTAACGTCAATGTCTGAGGCATTATAAAATCCTCTTGCAGAAACAAGATCCATATTAAAGGTACCTTTTTCGCTTCTGTTAAACCATTTTGCAATCATTTTTTTTGCAACGTCGTTTGCTTTTAAATAATTTTCAATATTCGGTTGTTGGGTTTTAACTTTTTTCCCGGATTGATACGGTATTTTTCTAACACTTAAATTGTGATCATTAAATTTATCAAGTGCATTAAGCTCGATAAAAGTACTCTCAATCTTATCACTAAATGGCATGCTGGGGTTAACAGTCATAAGAGTGTATAACGAACTCCTGTGATATTTTTCGCCAACATTTGAATTAGATGGATTTTGTGCAAAACCCACAAATGAAACAATGAACAATAAAAAGAATAAGGTTTTTTTCATAATGATTTGAATTTAATTTTCTTACTCATCTGGCTTTTCAGTTCCGCCCCGTTTTTTAAATGGTTTCTGGTCTCCACTTTTATTTTATAAAAGCAATAGCCCCACCCAAAGCAAAACTATCACTCTTTTATTTTCCTAAAAGTCTATAGCCTAAATGCCTTTTCCCTCATTTCGGCGAAACCACCGGAGCCGTATCTGCCGCTTCCAGCAAAAACTGCAAAGCCGTGGTCTTTCCGGCCTCTATCGTAAAATCAAACTCAATATCCTTATATCCCTCCATCATAATCTTTCCGTGAAACGTTCCCGGCTTACATCCGTCATTATAGCCTTCCCCGTCCTCATCCGTTGTGTCCGAAATACCCAATGCCGTAACAACATAACTGGCTCCTGCTGCCGGGCCCATCGATGCTTTAAACAACGCCATCAGTTCCAGTATTCCCGTGGTAGTTTCCGGGTCAACCACCTTGGGTTTCCGTTTCAAATGGTGATGCCGCACCTTACGTGCTGCCAGATAAGCCAGATAAAGCGCCACCATGGCAACCTGATAAATCTCCATAAATGGGTCCATCTCATCATCAAAAAACTTCTTTATAGTTTTCAAATGATTCTCCCACTGTTTCATATCAAGTGCATGTTGCTTAATAACATCCTGTGGCAATTTCGCCATAGTGTCTAGCTTGGCTGCCAGAGTGGTCAAATTTGTTGTGTAGGGCACATCAATCTTATAATCTGCCAAAGGAGTTTTATTGGCTGTTATCAATCCCATTATCACTGCAATATCATTTTGCAGATCAACTATGGGTGTTCTCAGCAAATTCGAATAAGTATACAGTGTTTTCAAACCTGTCAATTGTGCATCGCCTGTTTTCACTCCGTATGCACTCATGGCCGAAGCCGTAACGCTGAAATTCACAGCCACAACCTCCTTAATATCCACACCGGCTATCGTAAATTGCTTCGACGATTTTGCCAATTTAAACTCCCAGTCTTTAGCTGTGGTCAACAAATCACCTACCGTATCAAAAAAATCCGATGTTGCTGTCGTTCCGCTTATTTCGGCCTGATAATCCGGATTACTTTTCATTGCATAAACTCTGTTTAGCATTTCAATCGTATAAATTCCTGAATCGTTCATAATGTTTAATTTTTAATGGTATTTATTATTACTTTAACTAATTAACTTTCAATCAATAAAAACAATAACGCTTCCTTCCTTCATCATAAATCCGTATTCTAACAACTCATTCTTCTGCTCATGTATATAACATTTCTGCTCGTTCATTTAACCTTTTCGCTCAATCATAACACATTTTTGTTCAATCATAACATTCCGAATCTCATTCATAAACTTTCCTATCTCATGCAGCCAAACTTTCAGCTCGTTCATAAAGTTCTTCGGTTCGTTCATTTAAATCTTCAGCGCTATCATTCATGCCTTTGCTCATGTATAACACATTTTTGCTCGTGCATAACGTTTCCAAGCTCGTGCATAACACATTTTTGCTCGTACATAACGTTTCCAAGCTCATGCATAACACTTTTTTGCTCATGCAGCGTATACTTTTCCCGTTCATTTCATTCTTCAACACAAACATTCGACTTTTCAGGCCAATCATGCGACATTTCACGCCAATCATGAAACATTTTAGCTCGTGCAATTGACATTTTACGCCAATCATGAGACATTTCATACCAATCATGAAACATTTTAGCTCGCGCAATTGCTTCCTAAAACAAAAAATTGAATTAAAAGAATTCTGTACTATAAAAAGATTTTCTGGAAGTAAAAGTTTTCTGGGTGTTAAAGATTCTTCCTCAGCTAAAAAATTGGCATTAGCAAATAAACGATTATTTCTTTTTGTAAAAACCTTTAAAGTCTTACTGAAAAAATTTAAACCAATCTGAAAACTCAACTTCATCATTTGATTTATTTTTATTAGAATGCCGCAACAAATTACGTTTATAAATTATTAAAAAACAAGAATTAAAAATTAGAATATTTTAATTGCACATATAAACAGATTAACGTTTAAAATCTGCATAAAACGTAACTTTATATTGATATTGTATAATTTTGGCATCTTATATAGAGCCGAATCGAATATGCTAAAATTATTAAAATAATTTAGTAATATTTTTGTCTTTTCTACCTAAAAAGAGGGATATTGATATTTATAGGCGTAACATTCAATAAACTGAAATTGAAAGTTAATTAACTCATCTTCAGAAGATTTTAATATTTTCTTCGTACAAAATATACAATAATTAGTACTATGATGGGGTTAGAAAAACCGATTTTTTCCTCCACCAGTAATTGATGCTTTAAAATTAAAAAATATTTAACAAAATAAATGTAAAAATAATTTTAATAATACAGCAGAAGTAGATATTTTAGAACATAAGTTTCCGTAATTTGAAGTATTATTTATGTGGTTAGAGTTTTCTTATACAGTCTACAGTATAAACCCCTAACGCCCTAAATCATTGCTCGTGGCTTTTGGCTAACTCCCAACTCTAGGCAATCTTCAAACTTTAGGCACTTCCTCCTCGTATCTAAATAACCTGAGCTGTGCTTTCGGCTATCCAGCCGTCGCTTCCGTTGGCAATGCGCACATCGAGCCAGTTGCCCACCTTGTCGAGTATCTTCACCTTGGTGCCTTCGTGTATCACAAAAATATCCTGGCTGTTGGCATCGGGCGAACTTTTGACGTTTACGGTGGGTTCGAAAATAATGGCCTCGTGCGAAGCGCTGACGGAACGATACTGACTGCAGGCATTAACACCCGAGACCACGGTAACCAGCAGAAACAGCAAGCCTGCCCAAAATGTTGCCTTGCGGATGCGAACTGCATTGGCCATGAGATAAACAGCCATGAACATAAAGAACAGGAACAGACACACCACGCTCACTATGGCCCACACATCCATGGCAAAGAGGTTGCAGAAGTCGGTCATCCAATGTTTGTAGAAGGGTTGGGGCAATTCTTCGATTTTATCGACAATTTTGGTGTTGCACACCTGTATGTTGAAATCGATCTTAGGATCGGAGGGGTCGAGTTTTTTGGCTTTTTCGAAATACAAAATGGCCGAAGCGTAGTTCTTGGTTTTGAAATACGCATCGCCGAGGTTATAATAAAGTGCGGCCGATTGGTAGCCTTTGTCGACAACCTGCTTGTAGAGTTCGATGGCGTTGTTGAATTTGGCATCGGTATAGGCTTTGTTAGCCTGCGAAATGATATCGCTATAGGGCGAAGCCGAAACTATGAGGCTTTGAAAATAAATAAGAGCGGGTATGACAAATTTTTTCATGATGCTATCATTTAAGTTCCTGTTCGGTTTGACTGATGATGGCCACGGCATCGTTGTAAATTGATTCCATGGTAACGTTGGCTTCGGCGGGGGCAAAGCGCGCGAATTCGCAATTGTTCAATATTTCGATGAATTTATTGCGGATGGCTTCCGAAACATGTTTGTCGGTCAGGGTGTCGTGGGCCGAATCGAGCGATAGGTTTGCCAGCGGAATTGAGAACTTGTCGCTGATATATCCCCACAAAGCCCTCGAGAGTTCGATATAGAAATTATTTTTATCGGCGGCTTTCATAAAAATGTTTGCCTGTTTCAAACGTTTCAGGGCAATTTTGGTGGCCCGTTTGTGTTTCAGCAGCGCCGTGTTGCTGTGGAGTTTGATGCGGCGGCGCATTAAAATGATGAAGGCGATGAACAAAACAACAGGCAATAGCAAGAGCGCGAAATAGGCGAACGAAGCAAAAAAGTAGCTGCCGTTGGGAAACACTTCGGTAGTTTTAATGTTGATAAATTTGATGTCGCTGCCGATGTATTTTATGTCTTCTTTGCTGGCCGAGCTGGTGATGCTGGCAGCGCTTCCGTCGCCTTTACCAACCTTAACGGATATTTCGCCCGAAGTAAGTGTTACGTAAGTTTTTTTGTTTTTATCGAAATAGGTGAGGGTGATGGGTTTTATTTTGAAATCGCCCGGAGTTCTCGGTAAAATAAGATAATTAAAGGTTTTGCTGCCCGAAATTTCGCCGGTAGCAGTAGAAATATTTTCGGTTATTTGCGGGTCGTACACTTCGAAATCGGGCGGAAATTCAACGTTCAATTTATCGAGCAGGCTGAGGTTTCCTTTTCCGCTGAGTGTGATAGTGAGGTTGATGGGTTCGTTTGCTTTTACGATGTTTCTGTCGAGTTTGCTGTCCATGCTGAGCGAACCTACGAAACCGCTGAAATCGTCGGGTTTGTCTTTAGAAGGCAGGTCGGTGACATTGATACTTAATCCGTTTGATTTAAGGGATTTTTTCACTTGCTGATACCCAAACGAAAATTGATTCTGAAAGAAGGGGTCGTTGAAGAAAGGGTCGTTGAAGAATCCGCTGAAAGGGTTTGCAGCTTTGCTTTTAACCTGAATTTCGGCAACACAATCCAATTCGAGCGGATCGACCGTAAGTTTTCCACTTTTTTGGGGAAACAAGGCCACTTTTCTGATCTCGGCTACCAAATATTTTTGTCCGTTCACAGTTTCGTTATATTGTTTGGCTTTTTCGACACCTTTCATCAGGTCGTTCGACCAAAAACCCGTGAACGACGGGAGCTTTTGAATGGCATATTGGGTTATGGGGATGCGGGTATATATTTTGTAGGTAACCGTGATCTGTTCGCCTAGCATCACCGAGCTTTTATCGGCATAGGCTTTTACAAAAAGATCGTTCGATGAAACATCGCCGCTTGCCTGAGTTTGTTGCGTAGTTGGTTGTTTGGTGTTTGTTGTTCCTGCGGCAGCTTTCGAAACGTCAATCGTTAGGGTGTTCGAAGATATCCATTGCCCTTTTACCTTCACTTTGGCGGGGTCGATGGTTATTTTGCCTGTTTTAGCAGGAACAACAGTAAACATCCAACTTTCGTTTCCACCACCTGCATCAACTTTTTTTCCATTATAATATATAGTCATTCCACTACCACCCGTAGATGTAGTAAATCCAATAATTGAAAAACCATTGAATGAAGGCTGCTGAAAACTTTCGCTTTTGCCACCCGATAACGAATAGGTTACCTGGATCGAATTATTCGTTGCCATAGTGGTTGAGCTGGCAGTTGCCGTTAGTTTTTGTGCAAAAGAACAAAACGGACTAACAGTCAGCAATATCAAAATAAAAAAAACGATATGCAAAGATCTTTTCATCGTGTATGTTATTCTTTATTTTGGTTCATTATTAATTACTTTCGACTTTTAACTATTTTCTACCAGTCTTTTTCGATTGTGTATTTGCCAGCGACTTTCTTATCTTTATCTTTTTTGTCGCGCAGGTCTTTTTCTTTATTCTGTAAAGCGTTCAGCATGCGTTCGGCATCCTGTTTTGATATTTGGTTCTTCTGGTCGTTATTTTGTTTCTGATCTTGTTTTTGCTGATCCTGTTTCTGTTGATCCTGCTTTTGCTGATTTTGTTTGTTCTGTTGTTGCTGTTGTTGTTGCTGTTGTTGAATTATTTTCTTTTTAGCGTACTCCAGATTGTATTTGGTGTCGAGATCGTTGGGTTTTTGTTTCAGTGCATTTTTATAGGCGTCAATACTTTCCTGATATTTTTTTTGTTGAAGCAAACTGTTTCCCAAATTGTGATAGGCCTGAGCTGTCATATCTTTTGATATGTTGGCTTCCGTGAGGTTCTGGAATATTTTAGTAGCTTCATCGTATTTTTGCTGTTTATACATGGCATCGCCCAGATTGAACATGGCTTTGGTGTAATCGTTTTTATCTTCGAGCGATTTGCGGTAGTTTATCTCGGCAGCTTTATAATCGCCTTTTTCGTATAAGCTGTTTCCGGCGCGAAGTTCTTTAACTGCTTTTTGTCCGAAAACGGGAGCAAAGTCAAAACAAAAAGCCAAAACCATAATACCGCCCATAAGCTTCGCACCTAAATTAGTATTGATATTTTTCAGCATAGTCATCTTTGTTTACTTGAGTATATGTTTCTTTTCAAACAAATCCAGATTACGGGTCAAACGTGTTTTCCGGTCAAAAATAAAGAATTCCAGCAACAAGATCACTAAACCCAGTGCAACAAAATAAACATAGGTGCTGCTGTATTCAGAATAAACCTTGGCTTCGTAGTTTTTCTTCTCCATTTTGCTGATCTCATTGAAAATGGTATTCAACCCAACATCGTTGGTAGTGGCACGGGCATAAGTTCCTTTTCCGGCAGCTGCAATTTGCTGCAGCATGGGTTCGTTCAGTTTGGTGACAACGGTGTTGCCATCGCGATCTTTTTTATATTCCATATTGAATCCCTTCATCCCAACCGGAATCGGAGCCCCGTTCTCGGAACCCATACCGATGGTATGGACCACGATACCTTCTTTTACTGCATTCTGCACAGCAGGTACGGCTTCGTCTTCATGATTTTCACCGTCGGAGATAAGTATTATAGCTTTCTTATTCTTGCTGTTCTTGTCGAACGAATTGGTTGCCAATGTCAATGCTTCTCCAATAGCAGTTCCCTGAGTGGGGATTATTTCGGGGTTTGCACTTTGTGTAAGCATTTTTGCTGCTGCATAATCGGTGGTGATGGGAAGCAATACCTGAGCTGTTCCGGCAAATACTACTATTCCGATCTGGTCATCTTCAAATTTATCGATGAGTTTCGAAATGGCCATCTGGGCGCGTTCTATCCGGCTGGGTTTAATATCCTGAGCAAGCATACTATTCGAAACATCGAGGGCAATGATAATATCAACGCCTTTGCGTTTGGTCTTGTCCAACTTCGAACCAATTTTCAGGTTTACTACACCAAAAACCAGAAATGTGAAAACAAGCATCAGCAAAATAAATTTCAAAACAGGCCTGCTCCGCGAATAGTCATTTATCAATTGCTGAACCAGTGCAGTGTCTCCGAAATTCTGTATGGCTTTTTTCCTGCGCCTCAACATCAATAAAAACACCAGAACAAATACAGGTATGGCTGCAAGCAGGCTTAAAAATATCAGATGGTCGAACTCTACCATAATGTCATTCTTTTAAGGTATTTTTTTGAACACGGTGTAACGTAAAAGTATTTCGGTCAGCAACAAACCCACGGCAACCAACATAAAAATAAAGTATTCGTCGTGGCGGTTGTTGTATTTGGTAACATCGATCTTCGATTTTTCGAGTTTATCTATTTGATTGTATATCTCTTCCAGTTTGTCTTTATTCGTAGCCCTAAAATATTTTCCGCCGGTGGTTTCGGCAACTTGTTTCAGCAATGCTTCGTCAATTTGCACATCGATATTTTGGTATTGAATTCCGAAAGAGGTTTGAAACGGATAAGGAGCTTTTCCGATGGTGCCCACTCCGATGGTGTAAACCCGTATTCCGAATTTCTTCGCAATTTCGGCAGCGGTTTGCGGGTCGAGCGATCCGGTATTGTTGATCCCGTCTGTCAATAAAATAATTACTTTGCTTATGGCTGCACTTTTTTTGATGTGTGCGACAGAAAGTCCGAGTCCGTCTCCAATGGCAGTACCGTCGGCTATCATACCGCTTTTAACTTCCGAAAAAAACGATTTGAGCACCTTATGGTCGATGGTGAGAGGACATTGCATAAAAGCTTCCGAGCTGAAAATAACCAGACCGATACGGTCGTTAGGTCTACCGTCGATGAACTGCATAGCAACTTCTTTAGCAGCTTCTATACGGTTCGGTTTAAAATCTTCCGAAAGCATACTTCCCGAAATATCCAAAGCCATCAAAATATCAATGCCTTCAACCGTAACATCGTTTTTATCGAAACTTTTCTGAGGCCGTGCAATGATGAAAATAAGAAGAGCCAACAATAACATGCGCAGAATAAATGGAACATGCATCATTCGCTGGCGAAATGAAGGACGCACTTTTGTCATTCCCGATATATCAGAATACCCTATGGAAGTTGTGGTAATGTTTCGCTTTAAAATATACCAGACAACCAAAGCCGGTATAATGATCAACAGCAACAAAAACCAGGGTCGTGCCAGCATGATAAATAATATGGTTAACGGCATGGTCATTCGGTTTTAGGTTCTTCAGGGTTATCGGTTAATTCTTCAGACACAACTTCTTTTTCTTCAACCACGATCTCCGGTATAGTTTTCTCCACAAAAGCAACAGCATTTTTCAAACTGTTATCGTGTTCGTCGGGCAATGGATTATACTTGGCAAATTTTACCATATCGGCAAGGGTAAGTATTTGTTCAAGTCTTTTTAATTCCTCCACTTCGATAGTTTTTATTTTCAAGGAAGTAATAATGTCGTATGTGGTCATTTCCATTGCAATGGTTTCGAAACGCGCTTCGATATAAACCCTTAAAATGTCGGTAAGTATAGAATGAAATTCTTTTACTTTTCCGCTCTGCCATAGTTTTTCATTTCGGAGTTTTTCAAGTTCTTTTAAGGCCTTCTCGTGAGGTGGCATTTTTGTTCTGAATTGCAAGTTGATGATCTTTTCCTTTCTGCGTATTTTCCAGATAATGAATATTATTAACCCGATCAGGAGTAAACTTCCTAAAACTATGGATCCGTAAATGAGAATTTCTCTTAAAGTAATAGGTTCCCGCAAAGGTGCTTTGATGTCTTTGATGGCTTTGGTTGTGTCGACAGGAACCGTAGTAATATTAATAACAATCGGCAGAGTGTTTACCAAAAGTTTCGTTGTATCGCCGGGCATGGTGTAACTGAAGACCAGAGGCGGAACTACAAAACTTCCGGAATCGTAGCACGAAATGTTCAAGGTTTGCTTGTAAGTTACAAGTTTTTTGTCGGCCGAAAACGATGTGTCCATTTTTGAACGCGAAACCACTTCTATTTTTTTAGTTAATGTGTCGGCGATAAATGGAAATTCAATATGAGCTTTGATTGAAAAGGTAGCTTTGTAGGTATATTTTATGTGGTCGCCGATCAACACATTGTTGGTATCGATCATTGCCGAAGCGCTTGCATTTTGCGCCGATGCCCAAACGGGAGAAATTAACAGCAATAATTGGGAAAAATATTTTATTATCGTAATTGGGAATTTCATAGTTTTATCTTGAGCTTCGTTTTTTGAATAAAGTCATAAGTGGTTTAATATAATCTTCATCAGTACGAATTGATGCAACATCAATACTGCTTTTCAGAAAAACTTCCTGCAATTTTTTCTCATGTTGTTCCCATCGGAATTTATGCGTATTTCGCAGTTCTTTGCTCGATGTGTCGGCCCAAAAAGTGTTGCCGGTTTCAAAATCACGGAATTTAACCAGACCTATATTCGGGAGTTCCGATTCGCGGTGATCTACGATTCGTATACCTATCAGGTCATGTTTGCGTGAGGCAATCTTTATGGCATCGGTAAAATTGTTGTCCATAAAATCGGTGATCAGAAAAGCTGTGCAACGCTTTTTGATAGCATTGGTCAAGAACTTTAAAGGTTCGGAGATATTAGTAGTTGTATTTTCAGGTTTGAAATCAACTAATTCGCGAATGATCCTTAAAATGTGTGCTGTGCCTTTTTTGGGCGGAATAAATTTCTCTATCTTATCGCTGAAAAATATTACACCAACTTTGTCATTATTTTTAATAGCAGAAAACGCAAGAACTGCAGCTATTTCGATAATTTTCTCCGACTTCAGTTGTTGCCGTGTTCCGAAGTTGTTAGAACCACTCACATCTATAAGTATCATCACAGTTAGTTCGCGTTCTTCTTCGAAAATTTTAACGTAAGGATGGTTAAAACGTGCCGTAACGTTCCAGTCGATGGAACGGATGTCGTCGCCAAACTGATATTCGCGTACTTCGCTGAAAGCCATACCGCGCCCTTTGAAAGCGCTGTGGTATTGACCTGAAAATATCTGGTTGGAAAGCCCACGCGACTTTATTTCAATTTTTCGTACCCGTTTTAGTAATTCTGATGTTTCCACTTCTTTTTGTGATTAGCGCCCTTCGACTTTGCTCAGGGTAAAATTAGCGATTTGTGATTTGTTAGGAGTTATTCTCTGTTAACTTTTCACTTTTCTCTTTTCACTTCCTAGGGCACTTCAACACTATTCAGAATTTCGTTGATAATTTCTTCAGTGGTGATATTTTCGGCTTCAGCTTCGTAGGTTAATCCGATACGATGGCGTAGTACATCATGGCATACAGCCCTTATATCTTCTGGATAGACATAACCTTTACGCTTGATAAAGGCATAAGCTTTTGCAGCCAAAGCCAAAAAGATACTGGCACGGGGTGATGCACCATAACTAATCAATCCTTCGAACTTTTTCAAATTGTATTTTTCGGGATAACGCGTTGCAAAAACGATGTCGGTGATGTAGTTCTCGATTTTTTCGTCAATATATACTTCTCTGACCAAATTTCGTGCTCTCGTAATATCTTCGGTTTTTATGATCGGGTTGGTTGTATAGATCTTGTTCCCCACGTTTTGACGCATAATGAGTTTTTCTTCTTCTTTGCTGGGATAGCCTATTACGACTTTCAGCATGAAGCGGTCAACCTGTGCTTCAGGTAAGGGGTAAGTACCTTCCTGTTCGATTGGGTTCTGGGTTGCAAGGACCAAAAATGGTTCAGGCAAAGGAAATGTTTTATCTCCTATGGTCACCTGACGTTCCTGCATAGCTTCGAGTAAAGCGCTCTGGACTTTTGCCGGAGAACGGTTGATTTCATCAGCCAAAATAAAGTTTGAAAAGATAGGTCCTTTCTTTACATTGAATTCTTCGCTTTTCTGGCTGTAGACCATTGTTCCGATAAGGTCGGCGGGCAATAGGTCGGGGGTGAACTGTATCCGGTTGAATTTAGCATCAATAATTCCTGCAAGTGATTTTATAGCAAGAGTTTTTGCCAGGCCCGGAACGCCTTCCAATAAAATATGACCGTTTGATAAAAGTCCGATGAGCAAACGTTCGATCATTGCTTTCTGTCCTATGATTACTTTGCCCATTTCCATGGTGATCATGTCAACAAATGCACTTTCGCGTTGAATACGATCATTTAGTTCTCTGATATCAATTGTTTCCTGCATAAAAATGTGATTTATTTTTGGTCGACAAAATTATAAAAAGTGAATAAAATTTTTCAAGCGTTTTTTTGTTAAAAAATGTTAATTTGTTTCTTGCCGGTAAGTTTTTTAGCAAAGTTTATAACAAGATTTTTATCAAAATATTGCAAATAAACGGAAAAAAATTTGCACAGATAATAAATAATCAATATTTTTGCTTTAAATAAAACGGAATCAAAAGAATAAATTAAAAACGTAAAACCATGAACCAAAAAAAACTCTTTTTATTATTCTTTTTTGTAGCTGCTTTTCTGCAGTCAAATGCCCAATGGTCGAACCATTCCTTCGTTTATCAAACCAAAACCCGTTCATACAGGGTTTATGTGCCTGCATCTTATAATGTGTCGAATCCGGCATCAATGGTGGTTACATTGCACGGGTTGGGTGATAATATGACAAATTTCAGTACACTAGGATTTAATTATATTGCCGATACTGCTAATATAATAGTAGTGGTGCCGCAAGCAATAGACGATCCGCTGCTTGCATCCGTTTATGGAGTCGGTAACGGAACTGCCTGGAATTCGGGCGCAGGGTTTTCAGGATATTATCCCAATTCAACAGTTGACGATGTGGGCTTTTTGAATGCACTCATCGATACCATCAAGGCAAACTATGCCATTGTTCAGTCGCGGGTTTATATGTGCGGTTTTTCGATGGGCGGATTTATGACGGAACGTATGGCGCTGCAATCGAATACGGAAATTGCGGCTTTTGCATCAATGTCGGGAACTTTCGGTTCAGCAATTACTACTTATGCTCCAGGACGTTCTGTTCCGATTGCGCATTTTCACGGCACTAGCGATTCAACAGTATATTATCACGGCGATCTGTACGGCATAGATCCCGACTCGCTGATAAATTTCTGGGTTTTGAACAACGGAAGCAACCCCTTTCCGGATTCCATGCGCTATACCGACGCGGTGAACGACACAATTACGGTCGATCGGTTTGAATACTCAGGTTCTACTCCCGATCAGGATGTTTGGTTTTTTAGGATGAACGGTGCCGGACATACGCTTTTATATCAACCTGTGAATGATATTACCGAAATTTACGAAGCTTGGTTGTTTTTTATCCGCCACAAAAATAATACCGCAGGGGTGGAGACATACAAAACTTTGGATAATAATGTTCAGGTGTATCCCAACCCGGCAACCAATTTTGTGGATGTATTTTTGCCACAAACCAAAAATGAAACGCTCAGGGTGGAACTTTTTAGTATGGAAGGAGCTTGTTTATATAATCAACCTGCCACCGGCGCTATGGTTCAGATAGCCCTCGACGATGCTAAATTTGCCAACGGAATATACATCCTTAGAGTTTTGGGCAATTCGGTGAATTTTTCGCAACGGATAATGATCCAGAAATAAAAGATTTGATTAAACAATGAAGATCCCGGTAGTTTTAGCCGGGATTTTTTTTATAAAAAAGTTAGGATATTAAGAATTATATAAAAAAAGATTTACGTAATTTGTACATATTTTAACTAATGTCCAAATTATTAATTTATGAATAAAGTTATATTTGCTTTTCTTTTCCTAATCATATCAATTCAAGCGTTTTCGCAGCAACCTTCCAGAGAAACTATTAAAGGGATCATCAAAGACGGCGACAATAACATTGCGGCGTTTGCAACAGTAATGCTGCTGAATCCGCATGATTCAACGCTGCAAAACTTTACTCAAACAAACGTGGACGGAGCCTTTGTATTCAACAACGTGAGGAACACGGATTATCTGCTTAAAGTTTCGCACATCAGCTTTTTGCCATTGCAGATGCATGTTTCGCCCAGTCAAACTGCCATCAACGATTTAGGTGTGGTTGCTATCAAACCCATTGCCAAAGAGCTGTTTGAGGTGGTGATACACGAAGCCAAAGCGCCTTTAAGCATCAGGGGCGACACCATTGAATATGATGCCACTACGTTTAAGGCTCCTCCGGGTTCGACGGTTGAAGATTTGCTACGGCGGCTGCCTGGCATAGAAGTGGATGCGTCGGGGAACCTAAAGACACAAGGGAAAGATGTGAAGCGGGTTTATGTGGACGGGAAAACATTTTTTGGCGACGACCCCACAGGAGCCACTAAGAACCTAGATGCAAATGCCGTGGCCAAGGTACAGGTGTTTGACGAAAAGTCGGAACAATCGAAGCTGACTGGTGTTGACGATGGAGTGAAAGAAAAGGCCATGAATCTGGCCCTGAAAGAAGAGTATAAAAAAGGTTCGTTCGGCAAGGTGACCGTGGCAGGCGGAGCCAACGAAGAAGGAGTGGCACGCTGGGCCGGCCGCGCTAACTACAACCGTTTCAACAAAACTTCGCAGCTTTCGTTTATCGGCTATGCAAACAACATTAACGAAACGGGCGTGAACTGGGAAGACTACAACGAGTTTAAAGGCCAATCGACCTTTGATGATTACGACAACGGCGATTTTGGTTTCAGCACCGGCCGGGGACGCTACTATTCGTTCAACTCCGACGATTCGCCATTGAATAATTTTGACGGACGCGGGTTTACGAAGAACTACGGAGCCGGGATGAATTATAATTTCGACAATAAAAAGACCAAACTGAACACTTCTTATTTTTATAAGAACAACCAGCAAAACTATGACGAGTTCGATTATAAAGAAACGTTTTTCAGCGACAGTTCTTTTTTTAACCACGACACGAAACACTATAACGATATGAGGCAGAATCACACAGTTGCTGCCCGCCTGGAACAAAACATCGATTCGAATAACGTCATCATTGCTAAGGCAAATTTCAGATATAGTATTATTTCTTCTAATGAGAAGATGAATAATTTATATTCGGTGAATGAAACTGAAGTTTTGAATAATTTGTTTACCAACAACTCGCTGGATAAAAATTCGTGGAAACTGACCAGTGCGGCTATCTATCGTCATAAATTCAAGAAAAAAGGCCGTTCATTTGCCGTGAGTGGAGCGTACAACAGAAATCCGGGCGGTGAAAACGATGACCTTTATTCGTTAAACCAATTTTATATACCGACTTTTGCGGAAGAAATTCACAGACTGGCCAAACAGGATATCGATAACCAACAGATCAAAGCTAGTTTGCTCTATACCGAGCCGCTTTCGAAACGATTTTTCAATGAAATATTTTATAATTTCAACACACAGGACAATAAGGTGAACGATCAGGTAAAAGACCACCTGAATAGCGATGCGAGAATTGACAGCCTGAGTGTTTATTATACCAACAAAGTGATGATAAACCGCCTGGGAACCGATTTTCGCTATTCGTATAACGGATTGAATATCATGCTTGGTGTGGCCGGACAATATCTGCAGATGAACGGCAGGTATTCAGTAGATAAAGATTTACCGCTGATCATTCCTCCAATAAACAAAACCTATTGGAGTCTGAGTCCCAAGGTTGCGATCAGCAATGAATTTAAAAATAATATGCAGGTGAATTTTGAATATGGCTATGAACTTACGGAACCTTCGTTCGAGTATCTGCAGCCAACACCTAATGTGCAGAATCCTTTGTACCGCATAGAAGGCAACATCGATCTGAAACCGGAACGTACGCAAACATTCAGCGCGAATTATAACTACTATAACCCTGCCTCGTTTTCGAATTTCGGTGTCTATGCCGATTACAGTTATTGTCCGGATGCCATTTCGTATAATCAAACTCTGATGTGGGTCGATTCAGTTGGTATTGTCACAGTTTCGAAACCGTATAACAATTCGAAGTCGAATAATGTTAGTTGCTGGATGTGGACGGGATATCCAATCATCAAGACAAAATTCACCAACGACTGGAACCTGGGATTTAACTATGGTAATTCAGGGTCGTATGTGAACGATATCTTTAATAAAACAGATCAATACAGGTATTACATTAATACTGCATTTAATATAACCCCTACTCAAAAACTGGTGATAACATTGTCGGGCAGGGCAACCTTATCGAGTTCCAAACTTTCGATAAATACCGAACGTGACCAGTTTTCGCAGGAATATACGGCAGGTTTGACGGTGAAATGGCAATTTGCCAAGAAATCGTTTTTCGAAAGCAACTTCAACTACCAGTTTTACCGAAACTCTCAATATTCTTTCGATCAAAATCTTCCTATACTCAATGCTTCGGTGCGTCAGCTTATTGGCAAGAAGAACCATTTTGAGATACGTCTGGCAGCTTTCGATATTTTGAATAAGCGACAATATATTGAACAATATACTTCTCAAAACTATTATACCCACAATTCAGCGGCCACATTGGCACGCTATTTCATGCTCAGTTTCAGCTATAATATTAATGGGTATGAAAGCAAAATTAAAAAACAACAGTATTGGGAAGAATAATTGATAGAATTGAATTATTAAATTTCTACCTTATGAAAAGGAAATACATTTGGATATTACTATTTATTCTGGCAACAGGCCTGTTTTCGGCGAAATCGTTTGCTCAACAAGTGCAGGGCAGCGTGAAATATTTAACCACGTATGATTGGGTGAAAATGATTAATTCATGCTCATACCTGAGTAAAGACCGGAAAGACAAAACGGCCTATTTGTGGGGCAACCGATCGGAATGGAAAGTGTATAACAATTTATATTTTTCGTCTCAGCGTTCTAAATACGAAAACTCTGAAGAAAAAGCCGACCCCGATGATGATGAAGGCTATGCAGGACGCAAGGAAACTTTTTATTTAACACGCAGCTACGAAAATAAAACCTATTTCGATGCCATCGAAATGCTCGGAAAGGTTTATCTGGTTTCCGATTCGCTGAAAACTCCCGACTGGAAAATATTGAACGACCTGAAAGAAGTGGCCGGGCATGTATGCATGAATGCTTCATTGACCGACACGCTTTTGAATGAGAAGATCATCGCCTGGTTTGCACTAGATATTCCCGTTCAGGCCGGGCCCGACCGCTTTTTCGGATTGCCGGGATTGATACTGGAAGTGAGCATCAACAACGGCGCTAAAACCATGACTGCCGAAAAGATAGAGATGAAAGAACTCACAAAAGAATTCGACCTGCCGAAAAAACTAAAAGGCAAACAGGTGAATGGTGCTGCTTATGCCGCAGTCATTAAAAAATTTCTGGACGAAAAACGCAAAGCCGAAGAATTCCCGTGGGGAATCAATTATTAATTCTATTTGATCGAGAATTCTTAAAATTCACTAGTTCACCACAAGCATTTTGGACGTACCAATCACGCCCTGATCTGATGTTATGCGAACGAGATACAATCCTTCTTTGAATTTACGCACATCAATAGCTTTTTCCTGACTTTGGGCCGGAATGGGAGAACTATAAACTTCCTGTCCCGAAATATCATAAATAGCCAGTATGCAATTGGCAGGAATTTCCATACCTGAAAAAGAAATCAAACACTGATCACTTGAAGGATTTGGAGAAATCAATGCCTTCAGTTGTGAGGTTGAAGTATTTTCTTCGATACCGGAAAGGTTTCCGCAATACAGATGTTTGGAGGATGAAACGATATTGTCGTAAGTATAGGTAACGGAAGCCATCAGCGAATTCGCAGCGATTGCGGTCAATGTTTGCGACTGCAAAACCAGAGTACGATGAACATTGTTCAAATCAAATGTTACATCATTGCATAAACCATTGCCATTGCTGTCGATGACGCCAATAACACGTCCTTCGTTGTAGCCGGCCCCGGCATGGATGGTTGTGTTTCCATTCAGCGTCAGTCCACGGAATTCCACATTGGTATTACTTGTTACCGTGTTTCCTGCGGCTCTTTTTTTCCAGATCACAGAGCCCGCGTTCGAAAGATTAATCGTAACCAGAGTAAATGCCGATCCGTCATAAATGCTGCCATCGACCACTACATTTCTGCCGTTGTTTATAGCTGTGATATCGTTCAGGGTGAATTGAGTGTAGGTTACTGTAAGTTCGTTAAATGTCAGCAGATTCAGCGCATTGTCATAAATTGCAACAAATTCGGTCTTGTTGTCATTGCTGCTATTATAGTTTCCGACTATGGCATATCCGCCAGTCGCGTTAAGTTTTACGATCCGCATTGGGATAATTTGCATTCCGGTATAAGTGTAAGCTGAATGAGAAAGTACATTGCCCGAGGCATCGATTTTCATGGTGAGCAACGAATTCGCGTTATATCCCGATGATACAATATAACCGGTTCCTTCGGGCAAAATGCTCCAGCAGGTTGTGACACCAATTCCTAAAGGATAGTTGTATTGTTGCTGCCACACTATGTTGCCGTTTTGGTCGCATTTAATGATATAATTATTCAGGGTACATTGTCCTCCTCCGAACAGAAAGCCGTTATCACCGGCAGAAGCTTTCGACAATGCTTCCGAATACATGTTACCTGATGCCAAATAATACACCTTCTGCCATAACAAAGTTCCTGCTGAACTGATCTTCATAATATACGTCGAACTGGTATGTTCTGTGGAAGCCGTCATAAAATAGAAACTGCCGTCGTTAGCTTCAACGATCTTTGGGAAAGAAGCCGTACAATTGGCATCCGTTATCCGATATTTCCAGCTAATATTGAAACTATCGTCCCAACGTATTATCTGAACTTTATAGGCGCTGTCATATCCAACTGTGATATAGCCACCCGAGGAAACCCGTTCAATTTTTTCGAACGATCCGTTGATAGCTACGCGTAAATAACCTGTGTTCTGTGCTTGCGAAAGCAAAACAAAAAGCATGAGTATGGCAGTGCCAATTAGTTTTTTCATAATATAGTTTTGATTAAAGTTCTGATAAAAGACGCTTTATTTTGAAATAGGTTGCCCAATACCTAAAAAAAACACTATCTTAATTAATAGAGTGTAGCATTTATCCCACGATTGATGTTCAATAACCGGATGGAATAGAAGCTACACTTCTGTTGTTTGACAAGTTTATAGTATTTATTGCAACACCAACTTTTTCGTCAGTATACTATTCTTATTAGTGATCTTCACAAAATATACCCCTTTTGCCTGTTGGCTCAGATCGATATGAATGACATTGTCAGGAGTGCTATTCTGCCATACCAAACTGCCCACGGAATTATAAACAGAGATCAGATTTTCGTTGTCATAATCTCCTTTGGGCATTTCAATGGTTATTTCACCGTCAGACGGATTCGGATATAATAAGGTATTCGATTCGGGATTGAGTTTATTATCTATTCCGGTATAATAACCGTTAAAGTATTCCACATTCATCACCACATTATGCTTGTCGCAATGCACAATGCACACCGGATATCCGATGCCGTTGGCAAGATAGCTGTATGTGTTTGTTGAATCACGTGAATATTCTGTAGAATAAACCTGAATGCCCATATATTTCCCATACACGCTGTCAATCTCGGTAATATATTCGTGTTCGCGCAGCACATTCGGGTAAGTGCCATGAGGTGTTATCAGCGAACCGCAGGCATCGGCAACAATTTGTTTTTTGATGGTTCTGACATAAAATGTATCCACATCAGCGGGATGCTTGTCGAACGGCAATACCCAGCGTCCGTAGGCTGTAAACAGACTTCCGTATGTAGCAGGTGCACCTATCACAAGTTCCTGCGGAGCATTCTGCACATTAATTCCTGCACAGATTCCTGTTTCGGGTCTGAAACCGGCTACCCAAAAACCTGTGTTGTCGCTTCTCCAGAAACAATATCCGTTGCCCGGACCTACAGGAGCGCCTCCGTATAAACTTCCGTAAAGATCGCCGGGACCGTAAGTGTCAATATTTGAGGTCGGGAAAACCGCAGCGTAAGGTGTGGCTGATGTCAATCCATACTGTGCATATTTGGGGTATTGCATCGTGAGCGCTGAATAATCCCAGCTTTCGGAGTTTCCGGGAGTTCCCAGCGAAACGTTGGTGGTGGTGTCAACAGCAAGAATAACAGCCAAACCGGAATAGGGCAGGTCGGCGCCGGTGATCGTTATATCGCATCCAGCGCTGGTAGTAAAACATGAAGAGGTGTCGGAACAACCGTTCTGTGTAACGATAACGGCATAGCTTCCCGGAACCGTTGCTGTGTAGCATTGGTAGGTTTGTCCGGGTAGCGGAGTATAGTCACTGCAGTCTACCCATTGATAAACAGCTCCGCTTGCATTGGCCGTGAGTGTTGATCCGCTCTGAGTAACGGAGGCATCAACCGTATTCATCGTCACATATAAGGTTTGTGCAATCGAAGATCCTGAAATATTGTTGGCCGTAACCGTAATGGTTCCGCTCGATGTTACAATGGCGTTGATGCTGTTGGTTGTGCTGGTGCCGCTCCATCCGCCGGGCAGTGTCCATGTATAAGTGGTTGCACCGTCGACGGGAGAAACACTGTAAGTATTGGCGCTTCCCTGACACACCGAAATGTTTCCCGAAATGGGTCCCGGTAATGGTGGTACACCCACTATATATACTGAATAACATGCAGAAGTATCTGAACAACTGCCTTGCGTAACGATCACGGCATAGCTGCCCGATACGCTTGGAGTGTAACTCTGCGCTGTTTGTCCTGGAATGATAGCGTTGCCATGGCAATCCATCCATTGATAACCGGCTCCGCTGGCTGATGCAGTGAGGGTGGTTCCGACCTGGTTAACTGCGGTGTTCACAGTTGTGACAGTAACACCCAATGTTCGCGGTGCCGACGAACCGTATGCGTTATTTGCCGTAACGGAAATGGTTCCGCTGATGCCGGCTGTGGCAATTATGCTGTTGGTGGTGCTGGTTCCACTCCAGCCTGACGGCAATGTCCACGTATAACTGGTTGCTCCGCTTACGGCTGTCACACTGTAGGTACCAGTGCTTCCGAAGCAAACGGTGGTGCTGCCCGATATGGAACCTGGTGTGGCAGGGGCGGTGCCGGGGCCATTGACTTTGCGTATCACATTGTTTTCATCCAAAATATAAATATTTCCTGCTGCATCCACTCCAACACCTTCGGGGCCATTTAATGTTGCCGAAGTAGCCGGTCCGTTGTCGCCGGTATAACCCTGGGTTCCGTTTCCGGCCACGGTGGTTATGATGCCTGTTGCCACTGTAACTTTGCGTATCACGTTATTTCCGTCGTCGGCTATGTAGAAATTGCCTGCATGATCAAAAGCTATACCCAGCGAAGGGTCGTTGAGTTTGGCCGAGGTTGCAAGTCCGTTATCGCCACTGTAGCCAGCAACTCCGTTGCCTGCAATGGTTGTGATGATACCTGTGGTTTTTGTTACTTTACGTATTACATTGTTAAAATCATCCGAGATATACATATTGCCTAATGAATCTAATGTTATTCCGTCAGGGCCGTCCAGATTGGCTGATGTGGCAGGGCCGTTATCGCCGCTGTATCCTGCTGTTCCGGTTCCGGCAACGGTGCTGATGATTCCGGTTGATGCCGTTACTTTTCTGATCACATTATTGCCGCGGTCGGCAATATAAATATTACCTGCTTTATCTACTGCAACTCCCCACGGGTCGTTCAACTGTGCATCGGTGGCAGGGCCTCCGTCGCCGCAAAAGGGCCAGAAATTATAAAAGATAGAGCCATCGCCTGCAACCGTGGTAATGATCCCGGTGGACACGGTTATTTTTCGGATAACGTTGTTCAGATTGTCGGCAACATAAACATTTCCTGCCGTGTCGAGGGCCACAGCAAACGGATAGGCCAGATAGGCCGAAGTGGCCAGGCCACCGTCGCCGCCGTAATACCAGTTGGTGCCATTGTAAGTATAATAGGTTCCGGCAACTTTGGTTATGATACCTGTTGTTTTCGTAATCTTGCGGATGGCATTGTTGCCGTTATCGGCGAAAATAATGTTGCCGGCAGCGTCGAAAGCTATTCCAAAGGTTATTCCCAAAGTGGCTGAGGTTGCCAGACCTCCATCCCCTGAATGACCTTCAACTCCGGTTCCTGCTATGGTGGTGATGTAGCCGGGTTGTGCTTTGCCTATCAAACCTGCACATAATATTGCCAAGAAAAGTAATCGTGTTTTCATAAAACAAGGTGGTTTTAAATTTAATTGCACTAAAGTAATAGTTTTTATTGATATAGACTTTTATTTTTTTATGTACATAGAGTTGCAGACCATCCATTCAAGTATTGATTTCTGCAAAATGCCGTTAAAACGACCTCACTGCACGCACATAATGGTAGGAATCTTTTGTATCGATAGACATATCGAAGCTGCCGCCAAAGTTCATCGACCAGGCTTCGCCGATTTCTTCCGACGAAGTCCAGTAGTAGCCATTGCTAAAACCTCCGATGGCATCTTTGTTTATGTAGATCATGTCCAAATCATCCAAACTGGGTAAATACCAATCGCTGTAACCTTCCAAAACCAGATCGCTGCAAATGCGGGCAGCGGTTCCGGCTGTGGAACAACCTGCAACTATGGCCATGGTGTTTTGATTTCCGGTGCCGACACCCGTGTTTTGTGCCCCGGTTATCGAAATATCTGTACATCCCCAGGGTGCTCCGGCGCTTTGGTCGGCAGTGGCCACTATCAATCCGTGTTTTTGACCTGCCACATATCCGTTATCGTACGACTGGAATATGTATGCTATCTTGCCTCCGTTATAGTTTTGGCCAATGGTAAGATAACGACAACTTCCGTCGTCATTGTTGGCTTCTTTTTTATAATTCAGGGCCTCCGGATCGGTGCAACCGTTAATTTTCTTGACACAACTGCTGAGCGAAAACAGTATTGCCGCCAGAATGAGGTAATAATTGATGTTTTTCATGGTGTTGAGTTTTAGCTTGACAAATCCAAGTGGTGTTTGGGCTAATCAAAGGTGTTTTATGGTTTTTTTTGTGATTGTTTTTATGTTAAAACCACCTCACTGCTCTAACGCGATAGGTGAAATTTTTGCTGCTGGTGATATAAGTGCCATCGATGAACGACAAGCGCCAGGCGTTGTTGGCCGATATTTCGGTCGAGCTCCAGTAGTCGGCTCCGGTGCTGAAACCTCCGATGAGGGCGCGGTTTTGATACAGTTTGTTGAGTTCGTCGTTGTCGGGCAAATACCAGTCGCTTTGGCCCAGTAACATCAGATCGGAGCAGAGTTTTGCCGCGTAGGTTCCGTTTCCCTGCGCTGCAACTATTAAAGCCGTGTTGGCGCTGCCTCTTCCGAGCGTGGTGGCCGAAGCTCCCGTGGCAACATAAGTGCCGTTATACCATTGCATGGCTGTGCTTTGGTCGGCGGCAGCGGCTATAATTCCGTGGGGTTGGCCATACACGAAACCGGTGTCGTAAACCTGCAAAATGTAGGCTACTTTGCCTCCCAGATAGTCGTCGCCCAAGGCGAGCGAGCGGGTATTGAAAAGGCAGGCTGTGCCGTATGCAGTGCCCACGCCGTTGGTGGCAAAAGCACGCACGTAGTAGGACGATTCGGGTGCCAGCCATGTCATAGCGCTTTCAAAAGCTCCCATGCCGGTTCCGTCGCTGGTTTTATTGTCGGCTATGGTGGGGGCGGGGTTGGTGCTCCAGCAAACGCCTTTTTCGGTAACCGGCGAGGCTCCGTCTGATGTGATGTTGCCCCCGCAGTGGGCCCGTGTGCCCGAAATGGCGGTTACATCAGCCGTTATCACCGTGGCAAGTTGGGGAGTTACTTCCTTTTTTTTGCAGGAGGTGGTTATGGACAAAGTAAGCCCCGCGAATAACAACAAGGCTGCTGTATGCATTTTCATATAGTCCGATACCGTTGAGAGAAACATTTTACGGAACAAAAATAAACTCTATCTGCCTAAAATACAAGAAAAAAGTGAAATGATTTTATTTGATGGGTGAATGGGGTGTTAATTTGTGTGATTTGCAATTAGAATAGCCATGAGCCAATAGCCATGAGCCATGATTGGCGACCTGAGAAAGGGATTTGAGCAGAGAAATTTATAAAAACACAAAATGACCATAGGAATGGCTAGTGTTGCAACGGAAACGAAAATGGAGGCATTGGAAATGACACGGGAGGCATTGGAAATGACATGGGAGGCATTGGAAACGGTTCGGGAGGCATTGGAAACGGTTCGGGAGGCATTGGAAATGGTTCGGGAGGCATTGGAAATGGTTCGGGAGGCATTGGAAATGGTTCGGGAGGCATTGGAAATGATTCGGGAGGCATTGGAAATGGTTCGGGAGGCATTGGAAATGGTTCGGGAGGCATTGGAAATGATTCGGGAGGCATTGGAAATGGTTTGGGAGGCAATGGAAATGGAAATAGGGTATTTGGTATCTGGTAGCAGGTATATGGTCAATGGTATCAGGTAGATGGTATCTGGTAGTCTGTAAAAAAAGTTAAATAATGTTAAAAATGCGTTTGGAAGTAAAATATTGTTTATAGGCGTGCAATAATTGTTTTTATATATCGTTATTAGATTAAACGTCAAAATTGAAATGCTTATGATTAAATTTTACTCTGATGTATCGGGAGATATTTCAGTAATTTATGTTTAATTAAAAATAGGAAGTCATGAGACGTACTAGAAGTAACGAAGTTCAGATGATGAAGGTCGTTAAAGCAGTTTTGGTCACGTTTGCAACTCTGGTTGCAGGCATTCCGGCATTAGCAGCTCTGGCCGCTGCCTTCGGGGATATACTCGATGGAATTGATGCCGCTACCCTTAAAGCCGAAGCCATTAAGATTGGCATGCGGAAGAAAAAGAAAATGAATAAACTGAATCTCGCGAGTATTGCCTCGAAAGTGGCCAATGCCATTTTTGCATACGGCAATGACAGCAGTAACCCTGAAATGGCTTATGAAGCCAATTACCCTGAGTACAAGCTGAAGAAAATGAAAGACATTAAGCTTGTAAATATTTGTAAAGACATACTCCTTATCGGGCAGGCCAATAAGACCGCCCTGTTAGATTACGGAATCAACCCAGCAGACCTGACAAATCTGGATGCCGCTATCACCGTTTTTGATGCCATCATCCCTGCTTCGCAACAAGAGATTGATGACCATAAAGACCTGATGGAAACTATAGACGCGCTGGTTAGAGAAGGACTGAGCCTGATGAAACTGAAGATGGACCGCGTGGTGAAAGTTGCCGCAGATGCCAACCCTGATTTTTCGAGCCATTATTTTAAGGCGAGAGCGATAGACGATTTTGTGGGGAAACGCAGAAAAGTAAAGCCTATAACAGGTACCGGAATTTTGTTGGGAACGGTTACGAACAGCGTGGACGGCAGTGTGATAGAAGAAGCCACGGTGATGATCGTTGAGCTGAATTTGGTGGTGACCACGGATGAAGATGGAGCGTATTATTTTGAAAGTGTGCCCGTGGGAAATTACACAGTGCGGGTTACGGCGGCTACCTATCTGGAAAATACGGTTAAGAATGTTGATATAACCAAGGACAGCGAGGTTACACTGGATTTTGCTCTGGATGCTGATCTGAGTGCACCAGTTGTTCCTTTGGGTAGCTAATTACCAGTTATTAGTTATTAGTTACGAATTACTAGTTACTAGTTGCAATAAAGCCCGGATGAGAGTTCGGGCTTTTTTGTTTTGGGGATGAAACAAAACTTTTGAAAAGGCAGAGCCTTTAATAATAAAATGGAGAAAAAAATAGATATAGTTGCAAACTACAAATTAGAAAGTGCGAAGTTGCAAACTTCGCACAACTGGTAAATTAATGTTTAGTAAAACTTATTATTATTTCAATTCTTTTTATCTTTGTTTGATTAATAATAATCGACATGGGTTATGAATTAAATACTGATGCTTATCGCCTTTTTATTCAAATTGAAGTTGGTATACGTGAATTTTTGATTGATTTAATAAAACAAAAGGGTGTTTTTGAGTGGTATACTAATTTTCTTGGTCAATTTCAAAGAGAAGCGATTAATGTTATTATAACCAGAATCCAGAATGCTAAGAAAAGGAATGTGCGACCATCAATTGAAGATCAGTTTCAATATAAATTAAATAGGGTTATTAAAGATAATTATTTAGGATTGAAATGTGAAGACTTATACCATCCTTTCTATTATTTAAACTGGCCAGATATGGAGATGGTCTTGAATAAAAAAACAAATACCGATTTAATTGAAAATGTAATTGGTAAAAAAAACAGGGATGTTGTAAGTAATAATTTAAAATTACTCAATGAATTAAGAAATCATATAGCACATTCTCGTTTTATAACTGAAGAAGAATTTGTAATAATTAAAAGTGCTTTTGAACAGATATCGGCAGTTATTCCAAATTTCAATAAATATTATAATAATCAAACAAAAGAAGACAAACTTGATGTCTTGCTAAAGAAACTTAGAAATTTTATCAATACTATTTGTGCCGAAGACATGATTTCAATACCACAAATTGAAGAATTTGACTATTGTATAAATATGTGCTTAAATTCATTTTGGTTGAATTCTCTTTATCCCGAAATTATTGAAGATTTAAGTAAATTGAACTCCGAATTGAATAAATATAAATCTTTTCGATCATCAATTGGAGGCATAATGCCAATTATAGATTGGAAAAAAAGAAACACAACGTTATTTTGTAACATTTTAAATAAAATAGAAAATGGGGAAATTTGACATTAACCCTTTTGACCGATCTGCTTTAAGGGATTATAAATTGCTTGCTGGTCGAAAAAATGAATTTAATTTAATTCGTTTTAAGTTAAGGAATTCTTCTAAGAATAATGGTCGCTTTAATATTATTATTGCAGGTAACAGAGGAGTTGGCAAAACAAGTTTCCTTAATTTAATTGAGGGCGAATGTCCAACAAACAATATTATATCTGTGCGAATAAACTTAACGGAGGCAAATTCTGCAAATGCGAATGAATTCTTTTGGCACGTATTTATTCAGACATTAAATACTCTATTTGAATATAATTTATTTGGTGGCACTGGTGGTGAAATAGATAAAGCTGTTCAATCAATACTACATTCTAATGGTATTGAAGATCAGGCAAACTGGGTATTTCGGTCACCTATTCTTCGCCGAAATTATTTATTAAGTTCATCATGTCCGTATGAATCTGAACAATTCATTTCAGATATTAAGCAATTTCACAAAGGAATTATTAATTCAGACAATGATAATTTTAATAAAAACACCAAAATAGTATATTTGATTGATGAATCACATCACATATATTCAAAAATACAAGTTATTGAACAAATAAGATATATTGTGCAACACCCAGATCTAAAAATAGGTTTTGTATTTGCAGGAGATAATAGTTTTGAAAATAGTAAATGGGAAAGTGAATTTGGCGGTTCTTGGAGAGATTTTGAAATAATTAATTTAAATTATTTTGACAATGTTGAATCCGTAATTGACTATTTCAGGAAATCACTAGATTATATTGGATGGACTGAAAATGAAATTGAGGATACATTGTTCTTTAGATTTAAACGTGCATGTACACAAATTTTTCAACTGACTTCAGGTAAGCCTTCGTGGATAAATGCTATTGCCAAAAAGATGTTCGAAAGATGCATGAACGGTGAGTCAAATATTCTTAGATTTGACAGATTGGCTCAAAATGATGTTAAGAATTTACTTGAATCGACAAATCTGTTGGATTCATCTAAAATTGATTTTATAGATAATTTGAGCAGAAATTATTATAAGTGGTTAACCATGATATTCGACTGTGAATATACTACGCTTAATCAGGTTTATTTCTTTGGCAAATTTATTTTTATTGATGATAATTTTTTAGATAAAGAATCTTATGCAGAGTTCTGTCAGACTTTATTGGAAAGAGGAATAATCTATCAAGAGACATCTGAAGACAAACTTTCAGTAGGCTATATGGCAAATCCTCCATTAACCAATATTTTAGATAAGCAATACATAGCATTTGGTTATAATACTGATACTATTAAGCAATGGTTACAAATAACAACTGATGGTAAAGTCAAATTCAGATCATTAATACCCGATGTCTATTTTATGTTTTACATAAATGATAGATTAATAACGGAAAATATTAATTGCTCACTATATAGATATGTTACACCAAGCGCATCCTATTCTAGAATTATTGATACAATAAATAAAATTAACAATGATAGCTTTGACGTTAATGAAATAAATTACGAAGATACGAAAGCACTTTATGATCTATTCAAAATGATAATAAATTCAAAAGAGAAAGAGATTTTGTATGGTGAAATGGAATTTTTATCTTCAGGAAAAAAGATTAATTGGAATGTTTACAATTATGATGAAAAGAACAAGCTAATACCATTTCATGATTCTCCTAAAACAATATGTAAATTTATTGATAATGTTGCGTCTTATAATTCTGAATCTAATAGCTATGAATTTAAGCTTTCTATAGACAAATTACCTGTTCCTGATATTTCGAAATTCCAAAAATTAATTATTTCTTCTAATGATAAGAAAAAGTATGGTGTAATTTTTGAAGACAAATTAAATGATTTGGTAGATCATTATGTAAAAGAATCAAACCTAGATTCATCTCATAGTCTCGCAATGTTCTTCTATGAGCGATATTATGATGGTTTTGATTTGAATATAAGAATGCTTAATAATTCTTCATATATTTTTATTGTAAAAAATGAATTTGATAAAGCAATTGACCTACTAAAAGAAGCATATAGAAAATTCCAAATGGATGATCTTGACAAATATGATTTAATGGGTATGGGGCTGATTTTTTATAATTTAGGTATTGCCAACTTTAAGCTTAACAATATAATAAAATCTAAGGATTACTTTGAATCATTGATTGAATATAGCGCAGATAAGGATAAAGAATTATTCGATGCACAGATCTTATATGTTTTACAAAAAGATGCCTCCAATAATATTATATCAATTGAAATTAAAGAAAATGAAAAGGAATATCCTGTTATAAATATTATTGAATTTGCAAAAAGCAACTTGGCTATTTTAGAATAAAATTCTCTTTTCGAGACCTGTCATGCATCCGCCCAAGTCTAAATTCACAAATTTATCCTTCACGCTATGGGCTTTATTGATATACCAACTCAGGCCGGAGCCATAGCCGAACGGAGTACACTAAAATAAATTACTCACCATCACCATGACACTTTTTATATTTTTTGCCACTTCCACACCAACAAGGATCATTACGATTTAATTTTTTTTCTACCAGAGGTGAATGATTATTAATAGTTTCTGTAAGAAAATCAGTTTCCTTAAAGGATGGCATTCTAAAAGAAAAAGTTGATTTTCCTTTAAAATTACTAAATGAAAAATCACCCTGACTTATAATATCCATTCCGATAATCGCATCAAATCTTCCGGCGGTCTCAGGACATCCTGTGACATTTATATCTTGAATAACTAATCTGTTAGGTAAAAATATATTTACATTAAAAACCGGTTCTAAACTATTCCCGCCTCCATGATGAACCCAAACGAAATTTATAGGTATAAGTCCCAACTTTTGGGCCATATCTTTTGTAATAACACTATGAGTAGCACCTGTATCCCATAAAGCCTTTAATTTTAATGGTGGTCCATCAATAATTTTCTCAGTACTATTTGTAGGAGTAGTTATTCCAATTAAAGAAATTATTTCTTTTTCAACTTGATTGCTTTTTAATGTAAAAGCGAAGTATGGAGGATGATTATTATCGGGCATCATTAGCGTATATTACTCTAGCATGTGATATTTGAGTATACGCATCAGGACCTGGAGTGCAAAGTTGGATAATAAAAGTTCCTAATTTTTCTGTTTTTATAGTTTCAAAATAAGCATCATTCTTTGTGTCATAAACTCCAATTACCTTTTCATTCTTTATAACAATAAATTTACCATTAAACTTTTCAACAAGTTCAGTTTGATGGTCAAGATAATATTTAAACTCTTTTTCTAACATAAAAAAATTTTAACTCATTTCAAATAACAAATATACGAAAAAAAAAGCAAAATTACAAATCTTTAATTACTAATATTCTAAAAATTCATTCAGCGGCAACTTTATCAATAATTGATAAATGATATTTTGTTTCAAAAAATTCTGCAATTTCAATCATTCGATTTTTTGATTTATTATAATGTTTTTCTGAAGTATGATGTATGACTTCTTCCCTATTATGCATTTTTTCACTAATAAGATAACGCGATCTTCTTGAAAGATTATGAAGGCTTTTGTATGAAAGATAAATTTCTTCAGGTAATGCGCAGCCCCCATTATTATTCGGATTAATGGCATTTTCAACATCGCTATGTCTCCTGTAATGAACATTATCAATATAGGCTAAATGAGCATTAATCAGATGGATTCCAATATAAAAATTTACTGTAACTCTCCAATCATAAAAATTATCAGAATTTTTGCAAATAAATTTACAAAATTCATAGTTATGCTTCGCTTGAGCAATATGATCATTAAATGTTGCCATTATTTATTAAAAGAAATATAATGAGCTGGAATGGTTATTTTATCCGATTCTTCAACTATTGTAGTACTCAAATTAAATCCATACTTATGAAAGTTGAAATTAGTTTTTGCTTCTGAAAGCCATAATTTCTTTTCAGTTTCTTCATCATCATCTTTTATAACAGCCCAAACCAAAATTTCATCATTATTAAGATCGAAAGCAATATTTAATGGTTTACAACTATGATGATTCAATTCTTCAATGTAGGATTTCATTAATCCCTGAACAAAATGTAATTGCGAAGATTCTCTCATTATAGAATTCATTTTATCATGATCATTATTAAATGCTGCATCTAATAATTCCGTCTTTCCCGAATTATCAATACCTAATTTAAACATTTCTACATCCTTACGCATAGAATTAACCAATTTTTCAAACCAAGTTGAAATATCGGTTGTAGATTTAACTTGTGTATCCATAACAGCTAAACGATTAAAGAATTTTTTTGTTTCATTTTGCATAAATTTTTTATGCATTTAAAATAAAAAAAATATTATCCACCCCTCATACACAGAATTGTGCACCTTTTAAGGCACAAATATAGTATAACTGATCTGTTATAACATTAATTTCCCATAAAAAAACGTGAAATTTAGAGCCATTATAAATAACATTTCTACCAAAATATAAATTTTAATGCTCTACAGTACTAGATAAACGAAGACTTCAATTTTCTATTTTGCAGAAACAAATTAAAAAGAAATGCAGATGTCACGGTGCTCAGCAAACACAAAAACAAATTACTGAAAAGTTCTTCCGTCAACTGATAGATATAGCCATTCCTGAAACCGATTCACCTCTATAAGTTTAATTTTTAATTCAATATAAACACACCAAATCATATTTATTTTTATTAATAATAATCTATTTCACACTCTGTAATTGTTTCTTCAATACCATTATAAAATGCCGTCTCCATTATCCAGTTACCTGTCTTATCAAAATCATATTTCTTTGTATGTTTTTCCAAAATAAGCCAGCCAGAATTTAGTTCTTTCTCTTCTTGAATAGATCGTAAATCTTTCCATTCTTCATTGTAAAAGGTATCATAATCATAATTATTTTTCTTATGTCCTAAACGTTTTTCTTCTATTAAATTTCCATTGTCATCAAATTTGTAAATATCTTTTGTCAATAAATCGTTTTCTAAATCGTATCTTTTTTCCTCAATAATATTCCCTTTTTTGTCTACTATATAAAAATAATTATTTAATAATTTTCCTTTTTCTTCTTGCTTTTCTTCAAGCATGTTTCCTTGTTCATCATAGCAAAATATATTTCTTTTTAATAAAACCCCATTTTCTTCTTGCTTTTTTTCAAGTATATATCCTTTATCATCATAGCAAAATGTATTTCTTTTTAATAAAATACCATCTGAATTATAGCCATTTTCCTCTATCTTATTTCCTTTTTCATCATAATTATAAGTATATTTAAAAGTCAAACACCCGTCTAACTTATAAAATCTTTTTTCACTAATAGTCCCATTGTTACTAAATTCATAAATACTTTTTAAATTTAATTTACTGTTGGCTTTATAATTTATCTCTTCTGTTTTATTTCCTTTTTCATCATAACCAAATGTATTTTTATAAATTAAACTACCATCCGATTTATATTTGCCATTTTCAATCATATTCCCATTATCATCATACCTGTAACTAATTTTACACCAAAATCCATAGTCAGAATTAAAAGAATTCTCCTCAATTATTTTTCCATTACCATCATAAATACAAGTACGTTTATAAGTTGAATTGTTTTCCAAATTGGAAGTATTCTCCTCTATTATATTTCCATTGTCATTAAAAGAATAATTATTAATAAAAAATTCTTTATCACATTTTCGAGTTTCCCCTAATCCATCTACGTCCTCGAAACGATATGCTTTTCTTTTTAAATTTCTTATTTTTCCAATTAGTTTTAGCTCAACAAGATCGTTTTTCATATAAATATTTATTAAAATTATCAGCTCCACTCGTTCATTCTAACCAACCTCCAACCCATTCACACCCACAAATTTAATTTTTATTTATTATATGACAAATTTATTTAAAGATAAGTTTGAAGAAAAGGCAGGGTCTTTTTAAAATATAATTGGCTTAGGCATTGCATACGCCCAACGAAGGCTTTTATTGAAACAGAAAAATACTTCCAATTATCATAATTGCAATAGCAATTATTTTAGGTAATAGCACATTGCGCGATAAGTTTTCTTTTGCTATGCCAGGAAAAAACTTAGTTGCAATTAAAGTTAAAAAAAGCACTATTGCCGGCTGAAAGCTGCCAACCAAATAAACCATAGTAACCGGAGCCAAAAGAATAGCAAAATTGGTTAATAGATTTCCGCCTATTGTAAACACTTCGATTAAAATGTTTAAAGAGAATATTTTTACACCACCCTTTTTATTCATAACAATAAACTCCCTGCGAAATTTAGGCACAAAAATAAAAATGATGATACCGCATAAACCCAAGCCCACATATTCCCAAAAGGACGAAACCCAAAAATTATTTTCAATTGTAACGTATTTGAAAATAACACCACATATAGCTATCAAAAAACAAGAGAAAAGCATATAAATGGCAGACTTCCATTTAAATTTCTTTTTCTGACCTGTGAAATCAATAAATGTTAATACCAACCCGATTAGCACAATCACTGACCCGATTAATTGGTGTTGGGTAAGCATTTCGCCCAGAAATAAATAACCAAGCCCAAAACCAAAAATCGGAACCGTTAAAAACCACGGCACTACAGCCGAAACATCTTCAATTTCGAGGGCGAATAGATACAAAATAAACCATGAAATGGTAATTACACCTGTTAAAATAAGGAGAAGCATATTGGTAACCGGAATCTGAAATATGCCACTTTTATTAATACCGACAATTATAGCAACCACAATGCCGATAAGACTTGTAAACAAAATTAATCCACCGGAGCTTTTTTCACCTGTCGAAAATTTTGAGACAAGATACTGGTCGAAAATATTTACAAATGACCATAAAAATGGTGCAGCTAATGCAATAAAAAACCAACTCATTTATATGAAGCTACAGGAACACAGATTTTAATTTTATATTTTTTAAGAAAAATGCAGGATTATAATGCAATTTAGATGTTCTTAATGATTCTAACCCTAAATCAGTTTCAAGGCTTACAAATTTAATTTTAAAATGAATAGCCATTACAAAACATTTAAAGTTTTTTAGAAAAATTATATTTATAAGAGAAAATAGTTTGCCATGAGCCACGAGCCAAAAGCCATGATTTAGCCATTAGCCACAAGCCAAGAGCCATGAATTTTCAGAAAAACCTCACCACCCATGCATAATTGGTTGGCGGTTTTTTGCGCAGGGCGGCAGGTATGCTCACCAGGGTGTTGCCGTTTTCGGTTTTCCAGGCCAGAGCTTTGGTTGTGCCGGGCATCATGGCTTTGGCGCCTGTTTTGGGCGAAAAGTTTTTGATGGTGATGGTGGCAGGCATCGTGGTTTCGGTTTCCCCGGCCAGATAAATGGCATACACGGTGTCGGCTTTGGCCGTGAACACGATGTTGCCGCTTTGGTAGGGCGCTACGGGTTTGGTGCCGTAAATAGCGCCGCTGTTCACGTGCATCCACGCGCCAATTTCGTCGAGGCGTTCATAAGCCACCGAGTCCCATTCGCCGTCGGGGCCGGGGCCAACGTTGAGCAGCAGGTTGCCCCCGCGCGACACTATGGTGCACAGGGTTTGGATGAGCACGCGGGCAGGTTTATAGGTATCGTGGGGCACATAGCTCCAGCTTGTGGCCATGGTCATGCAGGTTTCCCAGGGGTAGGGCAGCGGTTTGTCGGGCACTTGCTGTTCGGGAGTGAGGTAGTTTTGGTTGGGGCCTTCCACGGCGCGGTCGACCACGATGAGGCCGGGTTGCAGCCCCCGAGCCATCTTCACGATGGAGTTCATATCGATATCCTGATTGCAGGGTGTTTTTCCCCAGCGCGGCGAGGTGGTGGTGTAGGGTTGCACCCAGCCCCCGTCGAGCCACAATATGTCCACGTGGCCATAGCCTGTCATCAGTTCTTTGATCTGACCCGAAGTGAAGGCTTTAAATTTCTCCCATTTTTCGGGATATTTGGAGTTGTCGTAGTTGGGGTTGCGGTCGTAGGGCGGGAAATAGGGGTCCCAATACCAGGGGCAGTGCCAGTCGGGTTTCGAGAAATAGGCGCCCGTCATAAATCCCTTTGCCCGAAACGACTTGAACACCTCGTTGATGACGTTGGCCTTTGCATTGGCCGAAAAAGGGCAGGCAGCATCGGTAATTTTATAATCGGTGAGTTTGGTATCGAACATGCAAAAACCGTCGTGATGTTTGGCGGTAACAACCACGTAGCGCATGCCGGCTTTTTGCGCGGTAGCGGCCCAGCGGTCGGGATTGAAGCGGGTGGGATTGAAGGTGGTTTTCAGGTTTTCGTAGGCGGTGCGGTATTTAAAATAGTCGCCGGCAAAAGCACCCTGCCGCTTGCACCAGTCTTCGTCTTCGGGGCAGAGGCTCCAGCTTTCCACTATGCCCCATTCGCTATAGGTGCCCCAATGCATCAGCAGGCCGAATTTCATATCCTGCCATTGCGCCAGTTTGTGTATCACCAGCGTATCGGTTGGGGGATAGTAGTTCTGTTGCTCGTGTTGGGCTTTCAGGTTGAGGCTGCACAGCGCCAGAAGCATGAATGCAGCTAAGCTTGTAAAGTTCTTTTTCATGATGAAAGTTTATTTGATTTCTACCTCATCTACAAACACCCAGGCGCCGCCGTCGACCACGCCGCTCCATTTGGGCATCTTGCCCACGTTGCGGCAAAACACGCGGATGTATTTTGCCATCACGCCCTTGCCTTTGTTGAGCGGAATGGTGTAGTGCACTATTTGTTTATCGATCTTTTCGCCGGCATGGGGATTCACGTAGCGGCCAATTTGTTTGAACTCTTTGCCGTCGGTTGAAAAGCTGACCTTAATCTCGGTAGGCGCCAGTATCCACGAATCGTTGTTGTCGAGACAGTTCAACTGCACTTCTTTCACCATTTGGGTTTCTTTCAGTTCGATGGTGGCTTGCATATTGGTGTCGCACCAGCCGAGCCAGAGGGCGTAATAGTTTTGCGTGCCAAACGCCCCGTCGACAATAGTGTTGGGTCCGTCGGCGGGATATTCGTCGGAATAGGGAATATCACAGGTGATGCCTTTCACTTTCGTGAAACTGGATGAAACAGCTTTATCAAAGTAGTTGAGCATGTTCTTTTGGTACTGTTCGGGCGGTATACCCGATTCGTGGAAGATGGCGGGACCGTATTTTTTAGCATGCGTTATCAGTTCGGACAACATGGTCAAGGCTTGTTTTTTTACTTTGTAGGTTCCGTTGGGGGTTTGCTCAAAGAGCCAGTAGGGCGTGTGGGGCATCATCTGGCACACTTCGAGCCAGGCATAGCGAACGGGCTGCAGGGCGTTTTCAACCCGCACTTTCATCACGGTGTCGTTGCCCACGGCTTTGAGCGCTTTGTCGAACAGGTCGAAATAGGTTATGAGGTTTTGAGGCGACAGATAGCCGTCTTTGTGGGTTGATGCAGGTTCGTAGAGCGTGAGATCCTTCCCCGACTTCTTCAGTTCGGAGGTCATCAGGTCGATATAGGCTCGGATGTAGGGGGCAGCCTTGCCATAATAGCCGCGCAGAAAATCGTTCATCAGGCTGTCGGCATTCTGGTTCACGTTCCACATGAGTTTGGCAAGCATATAGCCGCGCAGATTTGAGAATTCAGTGTTTTCGGTAGTGAAACCCTGCTCGAACATCATCGTTGCATGATTTTCTTTAAAGAACTTCAGGTTGGGTTGCAACACATGAAAATTCGGGAAAGGGAGCAAGGAATTCGAGAAATTCACCACGTAGTCCCAAACCAGAATGTTTTTTGTGATCTTCGACCATCCGATGATATCTTCTTTAAAACTGCCTTTGGCGGTGTCTTCGGAAATGGGTTTGCTGCGGTCGCATTCGATGGTGCACAACATGATGTTGACGTTGGATGCCGGTTTGGTGATCAGAGGCGGTTTGCGGCTGTATTGATAGGCAAGTGTTGAGATGATTTTATCGGGAAAAGCTGCCGCAACTTTATTTACAAAGCGTAATATGCTTCCCGATGGAGATCCCTCGGCTTTGTCGACAGCGCTGCATTTGGGACATTCGCAATAATCGAAGTTGTCGCCCTGGCTCACCGACCAGTATTTGGCATCGGGTCGGTCGGCCATAAGTTTTTGCAAAGAAGCAATGACAATTTTCAACACATCGGGATTGCTCAGACATAATTGGTTTGGATTTCGAACTCCGTCGCGCAATGCAAAATATTCGGGATGAGTTTCGAAATATTCGGACGCAGGCACTAATTTGCGCAGTGTGTGAACCCAAAGTCCCCAATCGGATGAAATGTCGTAACCATCGGCGTTCTCTTCTGCCACGGCGTTGTTTAGCTTTTGCCAACTGGTGAAGGGTTGGTAATAGGCATTGTTGTTGTAGGATACCCTGAAACCGAAAGAAGGATTTTCAATAAGGTTTATCTGCGGAATTTCGAAATAGGGGAGATTAGGAATGATGAGCACGTTTTTGGTATAGCAGCGGCAGTTGGCATATTTTTCGAAAAAGGTATACACGGCATATTCGAGCCCCTGATCGGTCCGGGCACAGAAGGTAAGGCCTTTTGCTTCGGTTTTTATTATAAACCCCTGATCGCTTAGCTGAGACCATTCTTTGTTGTCTTTTTGTATAATTTGAAAAAGAACGGAATAGGCAAGCACGGTTTTTTTATCGTCGAAGGTGATGTTGGCCCCCGTGAGTTTGTTAAAATAGGTGGTGAAGATATTGGCAACAGCCAGGGTTCCCTCGCCGCCCATGGTTTCGATCTGATAGGGAGTTTTGCCGTTTTCGGCCAACAACAGTTTTTGAGCGCGGATAAAACCAGTGGCTACAAGAATCAGTAAAATTGCGATAAAGCTTGTTTTTTTTATCATGGAGTTAGGTTGTTAGTTCGTTATTATTTTGATTTTTCAGAATCCACCTTTTCCGACATAGAGGCGGAGGGGCTTTTTAAGTTCTACTTTCAGCACGGTCATGTATTTGTCATCAACTTCGGCGGGAACATGAATATAAACCAATCCGGGAACGCTGCTCCACGATATTTTCCCCACGATCTTCCAGGTTAAAGAAGTGTTGATGCCCACCACGCTGATATTTTTTATTTCGCTGTCGAGACCTTTGATGGTGAGATCGCCATTGGCATGGCCGGGAATAAAGAGGTATAAACTTGTTGAATCTTTTGAAAGGGTGGTTGGCCCGTAGAAATGTCCCTGAGGCATGCCTGCAATGGTTCCGAAAATGGCTTCGCTGTGTTTGTTCGTCCAGTTTCCGAGTTCGCGCAGAATATATTCCTGTTCTTTGGGAATGGTTCCGTCTTCTTTGGGCCCGATATCCAAAAGCATGTTGCCTCCCATAGAGATGGCATCGGCAAAAATGGAAATGATTTCGTAGGGAGTTTTATAATTGGTGTCGTATTTACCCTGATAGCCCCATGAATCGTTGGTGGTCATGCATAATTCCCAATAGGGTGAATTGGGACGCGTTACCGGGAAGTTCTGTTCGGGCGTATCATAATCGCCATAGCCCTGCAGACGGCTGTTGATAATGGTATTGGGGTTTGATTGCAGAATAATACTACGAATATAATCGGAACGCCATTCGCCTGCGCTGTGTTCCCAATCGCCGTCGAACCACATCAAGTCGGGGTTGTAGGCTTTGAGTAATTCCTTGATCTGTCCGTGACAGAACTCCAGAAACTTTCCCCAGCGAATCGGGTCTTCGGCAGAATTATAGCGCGAGGAATCCTTCAGAAAGCCCGGATAATCGGGATAGCTCCAATCGATGAGGGAATAGTATAAGCCTACTTTTATATTATTATCGCGTAAGGCTTTCACAAAGGGAGTGAGTAGGTCGCGTTTGGCGGGCGACTTTTTGGGAATGCTCAGGTCGTTCATCTTGGTATCCCACAAAGCAACGCCGTCGTGGTGTTTAGAAGTGAGCACGGCATAACGTGCCCCGGTGGATTTTATCAAAGCAGCCCAATATTCGGGTTTGTAGTTTTTTGCCGTAAAACCGTTGATCTGTTTCATATAATTGGCATGGGAAATATGCTTGTTATGGAATGCCCATGATTCGGAAGTAGGATTGACAGCATAAATTCCCCAATGGATGAAGATGCCCAATTTGGCATCGGCAAACCACTGCATTCTGGTTTTGTCGGGCTGATCTTTACTTTGGGCATGGATGTTTTGCGACAAACTAAGGCAAAGCATTATTACTATTGATAGACATCTTTTCATACTGTAGTAATTAGATTGCTAAAATACGAATTATACTTTTAGTTTTATAAAAATGACTAAATATTAAACCAATGGGAGGTTTTTGTATTTTTTAGAGGTGTTACTGCAAGCAAGTATAACTACTCCGAAGTAATGTTAAATAATCCCCACAGATTATTTTCGGGAGGAGGAGCCAGAATTTGCATGGCCTGTTTGCTCACGGGATGAACGAATTCAACTTTGCGGGCATGCAAACAAATAGAGCCATCAGGATTCGTCCGGTTGAAGCCGTATTTTACATCACCTTTTATAGCGCAATCCATGGCAGCCAGTTGAGCCCTGATCTGATGATGCCGGCCTGTCATCAGGTCGATCTCCAACAAAAAATAACGTTCGCTGCTGCCGATGAGTTTGTATTTTAGTTCGGCAAGCTGCGCATCTTTCACAGGCATATTATATACCTGACTTTTATTTTGTTTTGGATTGCGCAAAATGTATTGTGAAAGCAGGTCTTCTTCTTTAGGCGGTTTGTTTTTTACGATAGCCCAATAGGTTTTTTTGAATTCGTGCTTTTTCAGCATTTCGTTCAGGCGCACCAAGGCTTTGCTGGTTTTAGCAAAAACCACAGTTCCGCTAACAGGCCGATCGATGCGGTGTGCCACACCCAAAAAGGCATCGCCGGGTTTGTTATATTTAAACTTGATGAAAAGTTTTACCTGTTCTTCCAGTGAGTCGTCGCCTGAATTATCGGGTTGAACCAGCTGTCCCGGCAATTTATTAACGATGATAAGATGGTTGTCTTCAAACAATAACTGTTTGGAAATATCGAAGCTCATGGATCAATATTGTTCTTTTTTATTCGGGAAATCCTTAGCCTTGACATCGCGAATATACGAAAGTACGGCACCGCGAACTTCTTCGTTGAGGTTATGGTATCTGCGTAAAAAGCGTGGAGAGAAATCGGTATTGATACCAAGCATATCGTGAAGCACAAGCACTTGTCCGTCTACTTCACTTCCTGCTCCGATACCGATGGTGGGAGCTTTGACTTCATGAGTAACTATACCAGCTAATTTGGCCGGAATTTTTTCCAGAACAATCCCAAAACAACCTGCTTCATCTAATAAACGAGCATCTTCGCGCAATTTTAATGCTTCTTTTTCTTCTGTAGCACGAACTACATACGTTCCAAATTTATGAATCGACTGAGGTGTGAGACCCAAATGTCCCATCACGGGGATTCCGGCAGATAAAATACGTTCAACAGATTCGATGATTTCGCTTCCACCTTCCATTTTAACTGCATCAGCCCCCGATTCTTTCATGATACGGATGGCCGAAAATAAAGCGTTCTTTGAATTTCCCTGATATGTCCCAAATGGAAGGTCAACAACAACCAAAGCACGACTAACTCCGCGCATAACTGAAGCTGCATGGTATATCATCTGGTCGAGGGTTATCGGAAGCGTGGAAGTATGACCTGCCATAACATTAGAGGCAGAATCGCCCACCAGAATAACATCTATTTCTGCAGCATCAAGAATTTTAGCGAACGAAAAATCGTAAGCGGTGAGCATCGCAATTTTTCTCCCACGTAGTTTCATCTCCTGCAATACATGCGTGGTTATTTTTGAGATCTTTCCATATTCTGTTGTCATAGCTGAAAATAATTTACTGCAAAGGTATTAATTCGAACAATAAATGTTCAGATATTCAGTTTTTTTAATGAAATTATTTTAAAAGATTTAGCCTTAATGTTAATAGAATTCGTACTTTTGTTGCACATAAAATAACATCATGAAAGCGGTTTTTTATTCTTTATTTATTGTTGTAATATTTGTTTTTGCAGGTTGTTCTACAAAGTTTGATATTAATGCTACTCCACAAGATATTACTGTTGTTTACGGATTACTTAATCAAAGTGATTCGACCCAATACGTTAAAATTACAAAAGCTTTTTTGGGAGAGAGCAGTGCCTACGAAATGGCACAGGATCCATCCCTAAGTTCCTATGGAAATGATCTGACGGTTACCCTCACCGAGATGTATGACGGAAACACCATGAGAACTATTACTCTTCAAAAATCGGTTGTAGCGAACAAAGACAGCGGAATGTTCTATTATCCGAATCAGGAAATATATCTTTTTAAACCCGTTCCATTGCTGAATGCAAAGTATACTTATAAGCTTACCGTTAAGAATAATACCAGCAATAAACTAACAACTGCAACTACAGGAATGGTAAATGATTTTACGGTCCAAAAGCCTGCCTATAACCCAGGCAATCCTCAAATTGGCTTTGTAGGTTCTAACGGGGATTATAGTACAAATGATGCTGAGTGGAGATCAAGTTTGAATGGACGAATATATGAGCCTTTGTTCAGATTTCATTACAGAGAGGTGAATAAAGCAAGTCTTGATACCTCAAGTGATAAGTATGTTGACTGGGTTTTAAGTTCTGTGACCTCGGAAACTACAGCCGGTGGTGAAGACCTTACCATAAGCTATGATGGAAAGAGTTTTTATAAATTAATTCAAGCCAAGATCCCTATAAATACTAACGTTGATCGTATCATTGGAAAAGTAGATTTTATTATTTCGGCAGGCGGAGATGACCTAAGTATTTATATAGGATTGAATAAGCCAACAGGTTCCATAGTGCAAGAACGACCCTCATACACGAATGTGACAAACGGTGTCGGAATTTTTTCCTGCCGCTTTTCAAAAAAATATACCTACACATTAAACCAATATTCCGTGAATAAACTTTTGAACGGAGAATATACTTCTCAGCTAGGGTTTAAATAAAAAATTAATTTTTTTTCCGAAATTTGTTAATCATTAAAAATTAATTGTACTTTTGCACTCCATTTTAACAAAGATGCAATTATGTATTTAACAAGCGAAATTAAAAAAGACATTTTCAAAGAATACGGCAAATCAGAATTTGACACAGGCTCAGCTGAAGGACAAATATCATTATTTACTTTTAGAATTCAGCATTTGACAGGTCATTTAAAAGAAAATAAAAAAGACAGTTTTACGCGCAGATCATTAGTGCGTTTGGTTGGGAAAAGAAGACGCTTACTGGATTATTTGAAAGAACGTGATATTGAACGTTACAGAAATATTATTAAAAAACTCAATTTAAGAAAATAAATTTTATCAAAATACTGAAAAGAGGCAATGCGAATTGCCTTTTTTTGTTTAAAAATGTAATTAACAAAGAGGTCTAAAAAAAATAAAGAAATCATTATGGAAGGTATAAAAAAATCATTTGACATTGGCGATGGAAGAATTATTGAAATTGAAACAGGCAAACTTGCCAAACAAGCGGATGGCTCTGTTGTTGTAAAAATGGGTGATACGATGCTATTGGCGACTGTAGTATCGAAAAAGGAAGCAGGAGAAAATGTTGACTTCATGCCATTATCAGTGGATTATCAGGAAAAATATGCTGCATTAGGACGTTTTCCGGGTGGTTTTTTTAAACGTGAAGCCAGACCTTCAGAATATGAAATACTCATTTCAAGATTGATCGACAGAGCTTTGAGACCTTTATTCCCGGATAATTATCATGCAGAAACACAGGTTTTAGTAACATTGATCTCGGGAGATAAAGAATGTATGCCCGATGCACTGGCAGGTTTAGCTGCTTCTGCAGCTTTGACCGTTTCAGATATTCCTTTTAACGGACCAATTTCTGAAGTTAGAGTCGGCAGAATTAATGGGCAATTTGTGGTAAATCCCAGTACAACGGATATTCAAAATTCAGATATAGATATTATTGTAGCTGCCTCGATGGAAAATATTATGATGGTTGAGGGAGAAATGAAAGAAGTTTCAGAAAATGATCTGGCCGAAGCGTTAAAATTTGCTCACGAAACTATCCGTATTCAATGCCGTGCCCAGTTAGAATTAGCTGAAATGGTTGAAAAATCAAAAGCAAAACGTGAATATTGTCATGAAAAAAATGATGATACAATAAAGGAAAATCTCAGAGCATTCGCATTTCAAAAAATTTATGACATTGCAAGAAAAGCTTCTGCAAAACATGAGCGTATGGAAGCACTGGAGAAAATTAAAGAGGATTTTTTGAATACGATTCCTGAGGAAGAACGTGCGGAGAAAAAACCGATGATAAATCGTTATTTCTTTCAGGTAGAAAAAGAATCCATTCGCAATGTTATTCTAAATGATAGAATCCGTCTTGATGGACGTAAATTAGATGAAATAAGACCTATTTGGAGTGAAGTAGATTATTTGCCTGCAGCACATGGTTCTGCAATTTTTACACGGGGTGAAACACAATCATTGACTACAGTTACACTTGGCACTAAGATGGATGATCAAATCATTGATGGTGTAATTTTTGAAGGAAAAAACAAATTTTTATTACATTATAATTTTCCTCCTTTTTCAACCGGTGAAGTTAAAATGATGCGTGGAACAGGTCGCAGAGAGATCGGTCATGGTAATTTGGCTCATCGTGCATTAAAAAATATGATTCCCTGGGGAGAAGAAAATCCTTATACCGTTCGTATTGTTTCAGATATTCTGGAATCTAACGGTTCTTCATCCATGGCTACAGTATGTGCAGGAACTCTTGCATTGATGGATGCCGGCGTAAAATTGAAAAAACCGGTTTCCGGAATTGCCATGGGACTGATAACTGATAATAGTGGCAAATACGCTATTTTATCAGACATTTTGGGCGATGAAGACCATTTAGGCGATATGGATTTTAAAGTAACCGGAACAAGAGAAGGTATTACAGCTTGTCAGATGGATATTAAAGTAGACGGACTTTCGTATGAAATTTTATCGGAAGCATTGAATCAAGCTAAATTAGGCCGTTTACATATTTTAAACGAAATTGAAAAAACGATCTCAACACCAAGGGAAGATTACAAACCACATGTGCCGAGAATTGTGAAAATAACTATTCCAAAAGAATTTATTGGTGCTGTTATTGGACCGGGTGGAAAGATAATCCAGGAAATACAGGCTTCGACAGGATCAATAATTGTGATTGAAGAAAAAGGTGAATTTGGTATTGTTGATATCGTTTCGAACAACAAAGAATCTATTGATAAAGCCTTAAACTGGATCAAGAAGATCGTAGCTGTTCCTGAAATAGGAGAAATATATACTGGCAAGGTACGCAATATTCAACCTTTTGGTGCTTTCATTGAAATACTTCCTGGTAAAGATGGTTTATTACACATTTCAGAAATTGATTGGGTAAGAACAGATGACGTTGAAAAAGTATTTAAAATTGGCGATGAAGTTCAGGTTAAACTCATTGAAATAGATAAAAAAACGGGTAAATTAAAATTATCCCGTAAAGCTTTACTTCCTAAACCAACTCAACCTCAGGCCTAATTTATATTGAAGCAACCTTTTTAAGTAAAAAAGTGTCTTATTACACCATATAAGACACTTTTTTTATGTGAAAGAATCTTGGGGCAAAAATTATTGTTAATAGAGACTATTAACAGAAAGGCTTAGTTATGAGACAGCTAAAAATTGCCAAACAAGTAACGAATCGTGAAACTGCATCCTTAGATAAATATCTTCAGGAAATAGGTAAAGTAAATCTGATCAGCCCGGAAGAAGAAGTAGTATTAGCCCAGCGAATCAGGCAAGGCGATCAATCAGCCCTAGACAAATTGACAAAAGCAAATTTGCGTTTTGTTGTTTCTGTAGCGAAACAATATCAGAATCAAGGATTGAGTTTGCCTGATCTAATAAATGAGGGAAATGTTGGCCTTATCAAGGCCGCTCAAAGATTTGACGAAACCAAAGGTTTTAAGTTTATATCTTATGCGGTATGGTGGATAAGACAATCAATTTTACAAGCTATTGCTGAACAAGCACGAATTGTAAGATTACCATTAAATAAAATAGGTACCTTAAACAGAATAAATAAAGCCTATAGTATATTTGAGCAAAAGTATCAGCGAGAACCCAATCCGGATGAGATCGCAGAAATTTTGAATGTTTCGATCACTGAGATAAAGGATTCACTGAAAAATTCAGGGAAACATGTTTCAATGGATGCTCCTATAGTTCCAGATGAAGAAACAACATTATCAGATATGCTTCAAAGCGAGCAAATTCATGATCCTGAAACGGGGTTACTTTTAGATTCTCTTCAGTGTGAAATCGAAAGGTCTATTACAACATTAACTTCAAGGGAAGCTGACATTTTGAGATATTTTTTCGGTTTAGGAGGAAATCAGATATTAACTTTAGATGAAATTGCTAATAAGCTTGATCTGACCCGCGAACGAGTACGTCAAATTAAAGAAAAATCAATTCGACGATTAAAGCAATCATCGAGAAGTAAAAACCTCAAATCATATCTAGGATAATAAAGCTTTATTATCTTTGTAGAAATTAAGCATAAAGATATGGCACATTTTCTTTCTCCCTCAATACTTTCGGCCGATTTTGGCAAATTAAAAGAACAGATAGAGTTAATTAACGAAAGTAAGGCTGATTTTATCCACATTGATATTATGGACGGCGTTTTTGTGCCAAATATTTCTTTTGGATTTACAATTCTGGATTCATTAGTCAATTATGCTAAAAAACCTCTGGATATACATCTGATGATTGTTGAACCGGATAAATATATTGAACGTTTTGCCTCCTATAAACCAGAGTTTTTAAGCGTTCATATTGAATCATGTATTCACCTTAACAGAACAATAAATTACATAAAATCATTTAATATTAAAGCAGGTGTTGCCCTAAACCCTCATACATCTGTCAATTGTATGGATGAAATCATTACGGATGCGGATATGGTTTTGATAATGTCGGTTAACCCCGGTTTTGGAGGTCAAAAATTTATTCATAATTCTGTATCCAAAATTCAAAAAGTCAAACAACTTATTTTGTCATCCAAATCGACTGCTGATATTGAAGTTGATGGGGGTATTGGTTTGCAAAATATTGATTCAGTATTAAAAGCAGGAGCAAACATTATTGTGGCAGGAAATTCTGTTTTTAAAAGCCAGAATATTATTTCATCTGTTCAAAATCTTAAAGAAAGAATTATCTAGTTTTTTTTGTTTTTAACTCATACTTTTTTTATATTTGCGTTCTACATTAATAGTAAAGTTAATATTTATTATTATGAAAGTACATCTATTTAATATCATTAGCTTTTTGTGTTTATCATTCGTATTATGCCTTTCGCAAAATAGTACCGGGCAAAATGTTGTAAATAATGGTGGGAAAATTGTTGTGCGTGAGGGCGCTAATGTGATTATTGGTGGGAATTATATTAATAAAAATGATGGGGTTAATGACGGAATAGTAAATTTAGATGGAAATATTATCTTAAAACGTAATTGGGTTAATTTAGCAAATAATGATGTCCTTGTTTCAGTTGGAACAAGTTTAGTGGGAAATGTAATAATGAATGGCACCCTGAATCAATACATAGAAGGTACGCATTCAACTTTGTTCGAAAACTTAAAAATAAAAAACTCAAAAAAGATATTAAATGTTACTGATTGCAGGGTGCATGATACCCTTTTTGTTGATGCCGTATTGGATCTAAATACTCACAGGTTGAAAATCTTAAATCAAAAACCAATAGGTATAGATTATTTAAGCAATTATATTTATAGCGAAACAAATACAAATGAAGGTTTAGGTGAGATTGACTGGCAAATTGGATCTCAAATTAATTCATATACGGTTCCATTTGGAAGTGGCTATTCTAATAGTTCGGATCTGGCCGTTACTATTAATACTAAAACATCAGGGTTCCCAACAAATGGTTCAATCCGGTTTGCAACTTATCCTACGGATTGTCAGAATGTACCTTATCCTCCTGATGTTTTTCAACTCGACAGGAGTTTTGAATACGTAGCTGATCGTTTTTGGAATATTGATCCTATTTATGATACAAAACCTGATGTTGGTATTCAACTTCACTATTTGTCACAAGAAGTAAATCAGTCGTGTAATAATGGGCTACATGAAGTTAGCATGCAAGCTATACGTTATAATACTCTTCAGCACACTTGGGATGATGTGGTTCCAATGGGGACATCGTATCCTGGTGAGCAGAAATTCATGATCGACTATGTTTCATCTCAGAATTTTTATGCACCATGGTGTTTAGTGAGTGAAGTAATTGATTGGGAAATTTTCTTCCCGAATGCATTTACTCCAAATGGTGATGGGACAAATGAATATTTTTCTCCTATAGGTTACAATCTTGACAAGTTGAGTTTCACAATGTATATTTATAATCGTTGGGGAGGATTGGTATATGTTATGGATGATATAAATAAACCGTGGAATGGTACTACAGGTACATCTGGTAAATTATGTCTTCAGGGAGTTTATTCGTGGATAATGTTTTTAACTGATGGAGATGGAATGAAACATAAATATTCTGGTATTGTTACCTTAATTCAATAAAACTGTTTTTTATGAAAAGCAAAAATTTACTCTTATTAATATTCTTCTTTATTTTACTTAGTGAAAATGTTTTTGCTCAAAACAATGTTGGTATTAATGCAACAGGGGCTAATCCTGACCCTTCCGCTGCATTGGATGTATATGCAAATGATAAGGGTGTATTAATTCCACGGGTTACAACTGCTCAACGATTAGCGATCATCAATCCTGCAAATGGACTTTTGGTATATGATACTGATTTTAAATGTGTTTTCTTTTATGAGATAAGTACACTTACATGGATCTCTCTTTGTAATAATAATGTGACAGGAGGTGTGACCGGACCTACTGGTCCGATTGGACCTCAAGGTCCTGCAGGTGCAGTAGGATCTCAGGGATTACAAGGTATTCAGGGTACTACAGGAGTTCAGGGTATTCAAGGTCCGATGGGCGCACAAGGTCTTCAAGGGATTCAGGGCGTAACTGGTAGTGTTGGCCCAACTGGTACACAAGGCATACAGGGAATACAAGGAATAACTGGAAATATAGGCCCAACAGGTGCTCAGGGTATTCAAGGAGTTCAAGGTACTACTGGAGCCCAAGGCATACAGGGAATACAAGGAATAACTGGAAATATAGGCCCAACAGGTGCACAAGGTATTCAAGGAATTCAAGGAGTAACAGGCGATATAGGTCCAACAGGTGTACAAGGTATACAGGGAATACAAGGAGTTACCGGCGCACAGGGCATTCAAGGCATTCAAGGATTAACAGGCGATATAGGCCCAACAGGTGTACAAGGTATACAGGGAATACAAGGAGTTACCGGCGCACAGGGCATTCAAGGCATTCAAGGATTAACAGGCGATATAGGCCCAACAGGTGCACAAGGTATTCAAGGAATTCAAGGAGTAACAGGTGATATAGGCCCAACAGGTGCACAAGGAATCCAAGGTGTTCAAGGTACTACCGGTGCACAAGGTATACAGGGTGTCCAAGGCACAACTGGAGCTCAGGGTATTCAGGGAGTTCAAGGAACGACAGGTGTTCAGGGCATTCAGGGAATCCAAGGTGTTCAAGGCCCAACAGGTGCACAAGGTATTCAAGGAATACAAGGTATTACTGGAGCACAAGGCATCCAAGGTGTTCAAGGTACTACTGGTGTTCAGGGCATTCAAGGAATCCAAGGAGTGACTGGTTCCATTGGCCCAACAGGAGCACAAGGCATTCAGGGCATCCAAGGTATTCAAGGCACAACTGGAGCTCAAGGGATCCAAGGTATCCAAG